>RDZZ01000044.1 GCA_004293655.1 Polaromonas sp.
AAGGGTTAAGGGTTAGTCAGAATTGGACAAGTGGTCAGGCCAATTAATAATCGCACAAAGTCGGCGAAAACCGCATCCGGCAATACCCTGTACGGCCCAGCCCTGTGCAGTCGTGTACAACTTTATAGGAGCATTCATGAGACTCAAGGGAAAGCACGCACTGGTCACAGCGGCGGGGCAGGGCATCGGGCGTGCCAGTGCGCTGGCGCTGGCCGCAGAAGGGGCGCAGGTCTGGGCAACCGATGTCAACGTCGGTCTTTTAGACGGCTACCACGGCGTGGCCAACATCACCGCGCTGCAACTGGATGTGCTGGACAAAGCCGCCATCGACAAACTGGTGGCCAGCCTGCCGACCATTGACGTGCTGTTCAACTGCGCTGGTTTTGTACACAGCGGCCATGTGCTGCAAGCCTCGGACGAAGACCTGGCCTTTGCCTTTAACCTGAACGTGCGCTCGCAGTTCTGGATGATTCAGGCGGTGCTGCCCAAAATGCAGGCGCAAAAAAGCGGCAGCATCATCAACATGGCCAGCGTGTGCAGCAGCATCAAGGGGCTGCCCAACCGCTTTGTCTACGGCACGACCAAGGCCGCAGTGATCGGCCTGAGCAAAAGCGTGGCGGCTGATTTTGTGGGTGACGGCATTCGCTGCAACGCGATTTGCCCTGGCACCGTCGATACGCCATCTTTGCAAGAGCGCATCAACGCGCAGGCTGACCCAGTTCAGGCACGCAAAAACTTTGTCGCCCGCCAGCCGCTCGGACGCCTGGCGCAAGCCCATGAAATCGCACCGCTGGTGGTGTTTTTGGCCAGCAACGACGCTGCTTTTGTCACCGGGCAGGCCTACAGTATTGACGGCGGCATCACGATATGAACCAGCTTGATCTGGCCGGGCGGCACGCGGTTGTCACGGGCGGTGCCGCCGGTCTGGGCCTGGCAATCACGCAGCGCTTGCTGGCCTCGGGTGCCTCGGTGACCTGGTGGGACCGCGATGCTTTGGCCATGACAGCTTCTGCGGCGGCTCTGGGGCAGCCCGTGCATAGCCTGCAGGTCGATGTCAGCCAACATGCCAGCGTGGCCCGGGCCGTGCAGCAGACGCTGGCGCACCACCCCCGCATCGACATCTTGGTGAACTGCGCAGGCATCACCGGGCCGAACGTCAAACTGTGGGACTACCCGCCGGATGACTGGCTAGAAGTGATGCAGGTGAACCTCAACGGCCTGTTTTATGGCTGCCGCGAGGTGGTGCCTATCATGCGTTCGCAAAACTACGGGCGCATTGTGAACATCGCGTCGGTCGCTGGCAAAGAGGGCAACCCCAACGCCAGCGCCTACAGTGCCAGCAAGGCCGCGGTGATGGCCTTGACCAAATCACTGGGCAAAGAGCTGGCTGACACCGGTATCCGCGTCAATTGCGTCGCACCTGCCGCCGTGAAGACCGCGATTTTTGACCAGATGAGCCCCGAGCACATTCAGTTCATGCTGGCAAAAATCCCCATGGGGCGTTTTGGCGAGCCGCAAGAAGTCGCCGCCATGGTGGCCTGGCTGTGTACCGAAGAATGCTCGTTCTCCACCGGCGCAGTGTTTGATTTGTCGGGCGGGCGCGCGACGTACTGACTCTGCGAACACTTCATAAACATTCACCCCCCGAAAGAAAGCACCATGAAACTCGTTCGCTACGGCATGCTGGGCAAAGAAAAGCCTGGCCTCATTGACGCAGATGGCAAACTGCGCGACCTGAGCAAGCACATCAAAAACATCGGCCCTGACCAGCTGGGCGATGCCGCACTGGCCAGGCTGCGCGCGCTCAAAACCGATGAGTTGCCACTGGTCAAAGGCACGCCCCGCTACGCCAGCCCTGTGGCGGGTGTGCCCAAGTTCATCGCCATTGGCCTGAATTTCGCAGACCATGCGGCTGAGTCCGGCCTGCCGATTCCGCCCGAGCCCATCGTCTTCATGAAGGCCACCAGCTGCATTCAAGGCCCGAACGATGATGTGATGTTGCCCAAAGGCTCGGTCAAGACCGACTGGGAAGTCGAGCTGGGCGTGGTGATGGGCACGCGCGCGCGCTATGTCTCGCAAAAAGACGCCCTCAGCCATGTGGCGGGTTACTGCACCATCAACGACGTGAGCGAGCGCGAGTACCAGATCGAGCGCGGCGGCACCTGGGACAAGGGCAAGGGCTGCGACACTTTTGGCCCGATTGGCCCGTGGCTGGTCACGCGTGACGAGATACCGAACCCGCAAAAGCTCGGCATGTGGCTGGATGTCAATGGCAAGCGCATGCAAACGGGTAATACCAAAACCATGATTTTCAGCGTGGCCAAAATCGTCAGCTACGTGAGCCAGTTCATGACCCTGGAGCCGGGCGACGTGATCACCACGGGCACGCCACCGGGCGTGGGTCTGGGTATGAAGCCGCCGATGTACCTGAAAAAAGGCGATGTGATGACCCTGGGCATTGAAGGCCTGGGCGAGCAACGTCAGACCGTGGTGCCCTTCAGTCGTTGAGAAGCATTTGCATGACTCTGGCGAGGCGGCGGCAGTCAGTGTGGGATGTGGGCTACGCTACCCGCTCAAGAACCAACACTGCAAAAAATCCAAAAGCTGCGATCAGCGTCCATTTCAAAATGGTCAAGCCGTAACGCTTGAAGCGGTCTTGGCCGGTGCCTGCGTAAAACATGAAGGACACCACTGCACCCAAAAGCAACAGCAAAATCAGCCATCGAAAAAGCAGCATGGGGTTCTTGGGTTGTTCTGGATCAAAGGGGACAAGGAGTGAAGGTCTCTACCAGGCGCGGGCCAGCGTCGCAAAACCTTTTGGGGCGTTTTTTTCGTCGTCAAATGTGACGATCTCATAGGCGCTGGGGTTGGCCAGCAGTGCTCGCAGCAGTTTGTTGTTCATGGCGTGACCTGAGCGGAATGCGCTGTAGGCGGCCAGCAAGGGTTTGGCCAAAAGGTACAAGTCCCCCATGGCATCGAGAATTTTGTGTTTGACGAACTCGTCGTTGTAGCGCAGGCCGTCGCTGTTCAAGACTTTGTAGTCGTCCATCACGATGGCGTTGTCCATGCCGCCACCGAGGGCCAAGCCGTTGGCGCGCATCATCTCGACGTCTTTGGTAAAACCGAAGGTGCGCGCTCTGGCAATGTCGCGGATGTACGAGTCAGTCCCCAAGTCAAACGCTACGCTTTGGCCGGTCGAGTCAACTGCGCGGTGGCTAAAGTCGATTTCAAAACTGAGCTTGTAGCCCTCATACGGACTCAGGCGCGCCCATTTGGCGCTGTCGCCCTCGCCTTCTGACACACCCACCGGCTCAATGACGCGAATAAAACGCTTAGGCGCGCGCTGCAGTTCAATGCCAGCGGACTGCAGCAAAAAAACAAACGAAGAGGCTGAGCCGTCAAGAATAGGCACCTCTTCAGCCGTGATGTCCACGTACAGGTTGTCAATGCCCAGGCCTGCGCAGGCAGACATCAGGTGCTCTACTGTGTATACCTTGACGCTGCCGTTGGAGACAGTTGATGCCAGCCGGGTGTCGGTCACTGCCAGTGCGGAAATGACAATCTCCACCGGATGCGGCAAGTCAACCCGGCGAAAGACGATGCCGGTGTCAGGCGCTGCAGGCCGCAGTGTCAGCTCCACACGCTGCCCACTGTGCAGACCAACGCCAACCGCTTTGGTCAGAGATTTAAGAGTTCTTTGGGCAAGCATGCCGGTATTTTAATTTGCATGGCATCGCCGTACCTGCCAAGGGACTAATTGCGTTTTCAGATCAACAGGGGATGAGGCGTGAAGCCGCAGACAGTGCTTCAGCACGACAAGGCGCAGCGGCTCCCTATGGGCTGGAGCCTGCGGCTCCGAGACTGCTTGAGCAGGTTTGGACAGGCTCTAGAAGCGAAGCCTCTGGCGAGCGGCGGCCTGCAAGGTGCAGGGAGCTACATGCAGTGAACGACCGTGGGGGCTTACTCAATCTGCTTGTTTGCGCAAGAAGGCAGGAATCTCGAAATCGTCCATCCCGCCTGACGACAATGCATCGACCTTGGCCGCTGCCTGCACGCGGTTGGTGCGCCAGACGCTGGGCTTGTCCATGCTGCCATAGTCTGGCTGGGCAGAGCCTGCAGACGAGTAGCCTGCGCTGCCTGTGCCTGACATACCTGCCACAGAACTGAGGGTAGGCACATGGAAGGCCACGTTGTCTGTGCCCGTGCGCAGAACCTGCAGTGGCGGTGCGGTGCGGCGCGTGCTCTGGCGGCTCAGGCCGGTGGCAACTACCGTCACACGAATGTCGTCGCCCAGCTCGTTGTCATAAGCGGTACCATAAATCACATGGGCATCGGACGACGCGTAAGCGCGAATGGTGTTGACAGCCAGCTGCGACTCTTTGAGCTTGAGCGATCCCCTGGCCGTCGTGATCAACACCACCACACCCTTGGCACCTGACAGGTCAATGCCTTCGAGCAACGGGCAGGCCACCGCCTGCTCAGCAGCGATGCGGGCACGGTCAGGGCCGGTGGCCCGGGCAGTTCCCATCATGGCTTTGCCAGGCTCGCCCATCACCGTGCGCACGTCTTCAAAGTCAACGTTGATGTCGCCCTCGACATTGATGATCTCGGCAATGCCGCCCACCGCGTTTTTGAGCACGTCGTTGGCATGGCCAAAAGCCTGCTCTTGCGTCACGTCGTCGCCCAGCACTTCCAGCAGTTTTTCGTTGAGCACGACAATCAGCGAGTCCACATTGACTTCGAGCTCAGCCAGCCCGCTGTCGGCATTGGTCATGCGCCTGCCGCCTTCAAACTCAAAGGGTTTGGTCACCACGCCTACCGTCAAAATACCCATTTCTTTGGCAATGCGGGCAATCACGGGAGCAGCCCCGGTACCCGTACCGCCGCCCATGCCAGCGGTGATGAACAGCATGTGCGCCCCGGCGATGGCGCTGCGAATGTCGTCCACGGCCAGCTCGGCGGCTTCACGGCCTTTTTCGGGCTTGCTGCCTGCGCCCAGTCCTGTGCCCCCCAGCTGGATGACCTTGTGTGCGGAACCCTGGCTCAGAGCTTGCGCGTCGGTGTTGGCGCAGATGAACTCCACGCCTTGCACGCCGCAGTTGATCATGTGCCTGACCGCATTGCCACCACCACCGCCAACACCGATCACCTTGATCTGTGTGCCCTGGTTGAACTCTTCGATTTCAATCATCTCGATGCTCATTGGGAGCCTCCTGTTTTAATGCCTGTTTGCAGTTTCAAAAACTTTTCAAGACCATCCACATTGGAGTGAGTTCTTGAAGGGGGATCTACGCCTGCGGGCCATGTAGAGCGTGTGGTCGTGCAAATGGGTGTGTCGTTTTGCTGCATCAGAAGTTTCCCACAAACCAGTCTTTCACACGTCCGAAAGCATTGTGCATGCTGCCAGCTTTTTGCGACACTTTGTAACCGCGCACCCGCGCCAGTCTGGCCTCTTCAAGAAGGCCCATCACGGTGGCTGACCGGGTTTGCGCGACCATGTCTGACAGCGCGCTGGCGTAGCGTGGCAAGCCTTTGCGTACAGGTTTGAGGAAAATGTCTTCTCCCAGCTCGACCATGCCCGGCATCATGGCGCTGCCGCCTGTGATCACAATGCCGGATGACAGCATTTCTTCGTAGCCGGACTCGCGGATGACCTGCTGCACCAGCGAGAAAATCTCTTCCACACGCGGCTCGATCACGCCGGCCAGTGCCTGCTGGCTGAGCATGCGCGGGGCGCGGTCGCCCAGTCCGGGGACTTCGACCTGGGCGTCGGGGTTGGCCAGCAGCTGTTTTGCAAAACCGTTGCTCACCTTGATTTCTTCGGCGTCTTTGGTGGGTGTGCGCAGCGCCATGGCAATGTCACTGGTGATCAGGTCACCCGCAATCGGAATGACCGCCGTGTGCCGGATGGCCCCGCCTGTAAAAATCGCCACGTCTGTGGTGCCCGCACCAATGTCCACCACGGCCACCCCCAGGTCCTGCTCGTCTTGCGTCAGCACGGCCAGGCTGGACGCGAGTGGGTTGAGCATGAGCTGGTCAACTTCCAGCCCGCAGCGGCGTACACATTTGATGATGTTTTCAGCCGCGCTTTGCGCACCGGTGACGATGTGAACCTTCGCCTCCAGGCGGATGCCACTCATGCCAATGGGCTCGCGCACATCCTGCCCGTCAATGACAAACTCTTGTGGCTCGACCAGCAGCAAGCGCTGATCGGTCGAGATATTGATGGCTTTGGCGGTTTCAATCACGCGGGCCACGTCAGCCTGGGTGACTTCCTTGTCTTTGACGGCGACCATGCCGCTGGAGTTGATGCCGCGAATATGGCTGCCGGTGATGCCTGTATAGACGCGGGCGATCTTGCAATCCGCCATCAGCTCGGCCTCTTTGAGTGCCTGCTGAATGCTCTGCACCGTCGCGTCGATGTTGACCACCACCCCGCGCTTGAGGCCGTGGGTCGCTGCAATGCCCAGGCCTGCCAGTTTGAGCTCGCCCCCCGGCAACACCTCGGCGACCACAGCAATGACCTTGCTGGTGCCGATGTCCAGACCCACCACCAGGTCTTTGTATTCTTTGGCCATTGTTCTACCTTGTTACTTTGATGTCGGCTTTGTTGGCCTTGTGGGTCTTGTCGCCAGGGTCGACCGTGGTGACACCCCGTATTTTGAGCGCGTAGCCGTTGCCGTAACGCAGGTCAGCGGACTCCAGTTCACGCCCGTAGCGCGATGACACCTGGGACAGCGTGACCAGAAACCGCTCGCATCTCGCACGCACCTCTTCTGGCGAGCCATGGCCCAGCTCAATGTCTGCGCCGCTGTCGAGCTGGGCGCGCCAGCTGCCCTGGCTGCTCAGCTCCAGCTGCTGCAGCACGGTGTCGAACTGTTCAAACAGCGGCGACAGTGCCTCAAAGGCTTGCAGCACCAGCGCAGCCTGCCCCACTGGCCCATTGAGCTGAGGCAGCTCGTCGGCTTCGACTTCGCCCTGGTTGGCGTCAAACACTTCACCAAAGCTGTTCAAAAGCCGGGTGTCGCCCTCTGACCCCCAAAACGCAACCGCCTGATGCTCTTGCAACACCACTCTCAGGCGGTTGGGGAATTGCCGGTGTACAACCGCTTTACGCACCCAGGGCGCCGACTCAAAAACAGCACGCACCCGCGCCATGTCGACCGTGAAAAAATTCCCCTCAAGGCGGGGAGCCACGTTGGCACGCAATGTCACCGCGTTGTTGTGGGCGACATCGCCCTGCACGCTGATGGCACTGAGGTTGAACACGCTCTGGCGCATCAGCCACGACGCGCCAAGTGCCAGCACCATGGCCACCAGTACCAGAGACAGCAGCACTGACAAGGCGTTCATGAGTCTGACGTCCGGTGGATAAAACGCGGCTGCCGGAGCGGACGGTGGCCGGGCTCGTCTCAAGCAGCAGCTCCCGGATTGAGCGGGGCCTGTGCCTGTGCCTGTGCCTGTGCCTGTGCCTGTGTTGGCCTGGTGTGTTCCAGTGCCGCACTTCCAAGGATGGCCAGGCACAGGTCCTCATAGGGCAGGCCCGCAGCGCGGGCAGACATGGGCACCAGCGAGTGCCCTGTCATGCCCGGCGAGGTGTTGACCTCCAGCAAGAAGGGCTGGCGACTGGCCTGGTCGATCATCACATCGGCGCGGGCCCAGCCACGGCAGCCCAGCGTGCGGTAAGCGCGCAGCACCAGCGCCTGAATGGCGGCTTCCTCGCCCAGCGGCAGGCCGCACGGCACCCGGTACTGCGTGGTGTCGGTGAAGTATTTGTTCTGGTAGTCGTAGTTGCCCTCTGGCGCCACAATGCAAATCACAGGCAGGGCCTGCGCGGCATTGCCTGTGCCCAGCACCGGGCAGGTCACCTCGTCACCGTGAATGAACTGCTCGCACAAGACATCAGCGTCGAGTTGCGCCGCTTTTTCGACGGCCAGCGCCATGTCTGCGCGCGCTGTGACTTTGCTCAGGCCAATCGACGAGCCTTCGCGTGCAGGTTTGACAATCAGCGGCAGCCCCAGCGTATCGACGGCTGCATCAACATCAGCGCTGCTGTAGCTGCCCTGGCGCAGCAACACATAGGCAGGTGTGGGCAAGCCTTCGGACAACAGCAGGCGTTTGGTCATGACCTTGTCAATGGCCATGCTGGAGGCCAGCACGCCCGAGCCGGTGTACGGTATGCCCAGCAACTCCAGCGCACCCTGCACCGTGCCATCTTCCCCAAAACGGCCATGCAGGGCGATGAAGCAGCGATCAAAACCATCGGTTTTGAGCGCGCTGAGGTCGCGCTCTGCGGGGTCGAACGCATGGGCATCGACACCCTTTGACCGCAATGCGGCCAGCACGCCTGTGCCGGACATGAGCGAGACCTCGCGCTCTGCCGAGTGGCCACCCATCAGCACCGCGACTTTCCCGAAATGGGGCGGAATAGGCAAGGTATTTTGGCTCATACGGCAATGCCTGATTGGATAGTTTGCTCACTTATTTGCAGCATATCCAGTACCTTTTGCGGCACGCTGCCCATCGAGCCAGCGCCCATGCAGACCACCACATCGCCCGCCAAGGCGTTGTCCACAATAGCTTGCGGCATGGCCTCAATGGCATCGACAAAAATCGGCTCGACCTTGCCCACCACGCGCAGGGCACGCGCCAGCGAACGGCCATCGGCTGCCACGATGGGCGCTTCGCCTGCGGCATACACCTCAGACAGCAGCACAGCGTCGGCGTGGCCGATGACCTTGACGAAATCCTCAAAACAGTCGCGCGTGCGGCTGTAGCGGTGCGGCTGAAATGCCAGCACCAGGCGCCGGCCCGGAAAAGCGCCACGCGCAGCGGCCAGCGTGGCGGCCATCTCGACCGGGTGGTGGCCGTAGTCTTCAATCAGTGTGAAGTGCCCGCCCTTCTGGCCAGGTACCTCGCCATAGCTTTGAAAGCGGCGCCCCACACCCTTGAACTGCGCCAGTGCTTTTTGCACGGCAGCGTCTGGCACATTGAGTTCAACCGCCACCGCAATGGCCGACAAGGCATTGAGCACATTGTGCTCGCCTGCCAGGTTGAGCACCACGTCCAGGTCAGGCAGCGTGACGCCATTGCGCCTGTGTACGGTGAAATGCATTTGGCCACCGACTGCCCGCACGTTGACAGCGCGTACCTGCGCTTGGTCATTAAAGCCGTAGCTGGTGATGGGGCAAGACACCTGCGGCACGATGCTGCGCACGGCAGCGTCGTCGGTACACAAAATGGCGGTGCCATAAAAAGGCATGCGGTGCAGAAAATCGACAAAGGCTTGCTTGAGCTTGCCAAAGTCATGGCCATAGGTTTCCATGTGGTCGGCGTCGATGTTGGTGACCACCGCCATCACGGGCAGCAGGTTCAAAAACGAGGCATCTGACTCGTCCGCCTCCACCACAATGTAGTCGCCCGAACCCAGTTTGGCGTTCGCGCCCGTGCTGTTGAGCCGCCCGCCAATCACAAAGGTCGGGTCCAGCCCACCTTCAGCCAGTATGCTGGCCACCAGACTGGTGGTGGTGGTTTTGCCGTGCGTGCCCGCAATGGCAACGCCCTTTTTCAAGCGCATCAGCTCGGCCAGCATCAGGGCGCGGGGAACCACCGGAATACGCTTTTCACGGGCGGCCAGCACTTCCGGGTTGTCCGCCCGTACCGCTGTGGAGGTCACCACCGCGTCAACGCGGGCCAGGTTGTCTGCAGCGTGGCCGACAAAGGTCTGGATGCCAAGGCTTTGCAGGCGGCGCAGCGTGGGGCTGTCCGCCAGGTCGGAGCCAGAGATCACATAGCCCAGGTTGTGCAGCACCTCGGCAATGCCCGACATGCCGGAGCCGCCCAGGCCAATGAAGTGAATGTGTTGGATGGTGTGTTTCATGTCGTCAATTTCTCGCCAAGGTCTCGCAGGCAGCCACCACTTGGTCTGTTGCCTCTGTTTTATGCATCTTTTTGGCCTCTACCGCAACTTCCATAAGGGTTTGTCGCTCTGTTTTTTGTAGCATGGATGCCAGACTCGCAGCACTCAAGTCGCGCTGCTGCACCAGCCAGCCAGCGCCTTGATCGACCAGAAAGCGGGCATTGCCGGTTTGGTGGTCATCGACTGCCGCCGGGAAAGGCACGAACAGCGCGGCCGCCCCAACAGCGGCAATTTCCGTCACCGTGCTGGCCCCGGCGCGGCAGACGATGAGGTCCGCCGCCGCAAAAGCGCTGGCGGTGTCTTCAATAAACGGCGTGAGCGTTGCGTCCACGCCTGCTGCCAGGTAGTTGGCGCGCAGCGCATCCATCTGGCTTTTGCCGCTTTGGTGGGTCACCCGTGGCCGTTGGTCGCCGGGTATCAAGGCGAGGGCTTGCGGCACCAGGGTGTTCAAGGCGCTGGCACCCAAACTGCCGCCCACCACCAACACGTGCAGCGGCCCGGTGCGCCCGGCAAAACGGGTGGCCGGGTCGGCCTGCGCCGTAAACGCTGGGCGCAGGGGGTTGCCCACGCATTGGGCATTTTTGAGCACATTGGGAAAGGCTGTAAAAACCCGGTCAGCGACTGCGGCCAGCACCTTGTTGACCATGCCCGCCACCGAGTTTTGTTCATGCAGCACCAGGGGCTTGCCCAACAGCACGCTCATCATGCCCGCCGGAAAAGCAATGTAGCCGCCAAAACCCAGCACCACGTCTGGCTTGACGCGCCGGATCACCCGCACGCTTTGCCAGAAAGCCCTGAGCAGCCGCAGCGGTAAAAATGCCAGCGTGGCCACGCCCTTGCCGCGCACCCCCGAAAACGCAATCGACT
The DNA here is from genome assembly GCA_004293655.1 of Polaromonas sp. Classification (GTDB taxonomy): domain Bacteria; phylum Pseudomonadota; class Gammaproteobacteria; order Burkholderiales; family Burkholderiaceae_C; genus Polaromonas. Next base: position 10,787 of record RDZZ01000044.1, read on the forward strand.
CAAAAGCAAAGCCGTGCGGTGGCACCAGCTGGCTTTCCATGCTGGGCTGGCTGGCTGTGCCTGCGCTGCCCAGCCAATGCACGCGCCAGCCGCGCTCGCGCAAAGCCTCGGCCACGGCAAGGCCCGGAAAAATATGCCCCCCCGTGCCCCCGGCCATCACCAGAGCAGTCCGCACAGGGGTGTTCATGCGCGGCCTCCGCGCATCAAAAGGCGGTTCTCATAATCGATTCGCAGCACCACGGCGAGCGAGATCAGGTTCATCAAGATCGCAGAGCCGCCGTAACTCATCAAGGGCAGCGTCAGGCCCTTGGTGGGCAGTGCGCCCAGATTGACGCCAATGTTGATGAAGGTCTGAAACCCGATCCAGATTCCTACGCCCTGGGCCACCAGCCCTGCAAACAGGCGATCCAGGGCAATCGACTGACGGCCAATGTGCATGATGCGCCGGGTCATCCACATGAACAAAGCAATGACCGCCAGCACGCCCACCAGGCCAAACTCTTCACCGATCACAGCCATCAAAAAGTCGGTGTGCGCCTCAGGCAGCCAGTGCAGCTTTTCGATGCTGCCGCCCAGACCCACCCCAAACACCTCGCCCCGCCCAAAAGCAATCAGGGAGTGCGACAACTGGTAGCCTTTGCCCATGGCGTATTTCTCGCTCCACGGGTCCAGGTAGGCAAAAATCCGCTCACGCCGCCATTCGCTGAGCATGACCATCAGGGCGAACGCGACCACCACCACCGCTGCAATGACAAAAAACATGCGGGCATTGACGCCGCCCAGAAACAAAATGCCCATGGCAATGACTGAGATCACCATGAAAGCGCCCATGTCAGGCTCGGCCAGCAGCAGCGAGCCGACCACGGCAATGGCTGCCGCCATGGGCAGAACAGCACGGAAAAAGCGCTCTTTGACATCCATTTTGCGGACCATGTAGTCCGCCGCATACAGCAGCACCGCAAACTTGGCCAGCTCTGAGGGCTGAAAGTTCATGAACCCCAGCGTGATCCAGCGCCGCGCACCATTGACACCCTTGCCAATAAAGGGCACCAGCACCAGCATGAGCAGCACCAGCGACACCACAAACAGCCAGGGAGCGAGTTTTTCCCAGGTCGCTATCGGCACCTGAAAAGCCACCACGGCGGCAATGAAAGCCACCATCAGCGAGACCACATGGCGCGTCAGGAAGTGGGTGTGGGCATAGCGTGCGAACTTGGGGTTGTCCGGCATGGCCACTGATGCCGAATACACCATGACCAAGCCAAACATCAGCAGCGCCACCGTGACCCAGATCAGCGCCTGGTCAACCCCCGCAATACGCGCCGGGGTGCTGGGCATGCGCGACAGGCTTTGCCGGCCTAGCCGCACAGGCAGCACATCAGAGGCGGCTTTGCCGATGCCCGAAAACCAGCCGGCCAGGCGCGTGGCAGCGGTCATCACTGTCACAGAACCACCCCTTCTTCCAGAGCCAGGGCGCGCACGGCATCACAAAACACGTGCGCGCGGTGTTCATAGTTGTCAAACATGTCAAAACTCGCGCAAGCTGGAGACATCAGCACAGCGTCTCCAGCGCTTGCCTGCTGCTGGGCAAGTTGGACAGCCTGCGGCATCGACACCGCATCCAGCAGGGGCACAGACACACCCTGCAGCGCAGTCCGTATCAAGGGCGCATCCCGCCCGATGAGCACCACCGCACGGGTGTAGCGGGCCACAGGTTCTGCCAGGGGTGAAAAGTCTTGCCCCTTGCCTTCGCCGCCCAAAATCAGTACCAGCCGACGCTCGGCCCCTAGCCCGGCCAGCGCAGCAGCCGTGGCCCCGACGTTGGTGCCCTTGCTGTCATCGACATACTCGACCCCGGCGACAACGCCGACAGGCTCTACCCGGTGCGGCTCGCCCCGGTAGTCACGCAGGCCGTGCAGCATGGCGGCCAGACTGCAGCCGGCAGCCACCGCCAGGCCAAGTGCCGCCAGCGCATTGGTCGCGTTGTGACGGCCCCGAATGCGCAGGGCGTCGAGCGGCATCAGGCGTTGGATGTGCAGCATCACTTCGTCATCTTTGCGCCGCTTGAAGGTCTCATCAAGCTCCAGCGCGCGTACCAGCCAGGCCATGCCGTTGACCATTTCAATGCCCCAGTCTCCAGGGCGTGTAGGTGCATCACCGCCAAAAGTGAAGTAACTGCGCAACTGTTTGCCTTTGACCAGCGGCGGCAGGGCTGCCATCAGAAGCGGGTCATGGCGGTTGAGCAGCATCACCCCTGTGGGGCCATAGACATTGGCTTTGGCCGCACGGTAGGCACCAAAGGTTTCATGCCAGTCCAGGTGGTCTTGCGTGACGTTCAAAACCGTTGCCGCTGTAGGCTCAAAGTTTTTGATGCCATCGAGCTGAAAACTTGACAACTCAAGCACCCAGACGTCGGGCAGGGCTTGCCCCAGCGCCGCAGCATCGAGCTTTTCGGTCAGGGTGTCGAGCAGTGTCGGGCCAATATTGCCTGCCACTGCAACGGACTTTCCGGCACGCTGCACCAGCTGGCCCGTCAGCGAGGTCACAGTCGTTTTGCCGTTGGTGCCCGTGATGGCAATGACTTGCGGCGCATAAGCCTGCGCTGCTTTCAGGTCTGCCAGCGCTTGCGCAAACAGGCCAAGCTCGTTGTCGCACGCGATGCCGCGCGCCTGAGCAGCTGTCACCACACCGGCAATTGATGCGGGCGACAGGCCAGGGCTTTTCAGCACCCTGTCAAAAGGTGTTCCATCAAGCAGCGATGGCCCCATGTCTGAATGCACAAAAATGGCTGAAGGCACGCTGGTTTGCAGGGCCTGCAACTGCGGCGGTACAGCCCGCGTGTCTGCCACGGTAACCTGTGCGCCAGCGCGAGCACACCAGCGGGCCAGTGCCAGGCCTGAACTGCCCAAGCCCAGAACGAGCACGTGTTGATCGGCAAGGTCTTTCATGGCCGTTTACCGCAGCTTGAGTGTTGACAGACCCACCAGGCACAGCAGCATGGTGATGATCCAGAAGCGCACCACAACCTGCGTTTCTTTCCAGCCGCTTTTCTCAAAATGGTGGTGCAGGGGCGCCATCTTGAGAACGCGGCGACCGGTGCCAAAGCGCTTTTTGGTGTATTTGAAGTACGTCACCTGCAGCATGACCGACAGGGCCTCGACCACAAAAATGCCACCCATGATGGCCAGCACAATTTCCTGACGCACGATCACTGCAATGGTGCCCAATGCAGCGCCCAAAGCCAGCGCCCCCACATCGCCCATAAAAACCTGGGCCGGATGGGTGTTGAACCACAAAAACGCCAGACCGGCACCGGCCATGGCGGCGCAAAATATCATCAGCTCGCCCGAGCCGGGAATATGCGGGAAAAACAGGTATTTGGAATAAACCGCACTGCCCGTGACGTAGGCAAATACACCCAGAGCCGAGCCCACCATGACGACCGGCATGATGGCCAGGCCGTCCAGGCCATCGGTCAGGTTGACGGCGTTGCTTGAACCCACAATGACCAGATACGTCAAAATCACAAAACCGAACACGCCCAGCGGGTAGCTGATTTCTTTGACAAACGGCACCAGCAAGCCTGCCTTGGGCGGCAAATTCACATCAAAGCCTGATTGCACCCAGCTGAAAAACAGCTGCAGCACACGCAGGTTGGAACTCTCGGAAATGCTGAACACCAGGTAAAGCGCAGCCACCAGGCCCACCAGAGACTGCCAGAAATACTTCTCACGCGAGCGCATACCCTCGGGGTCTTTATGGACCACCTTGCGCCAGTCGTCCACCCAGCCAATCGCGCCAAACCCGAGCGTGACCAGCAACACAATCCAGACAAACCGGTTCGACAGGTCAGCCCACAGCAGGGTAGATATGGCAATGCACAACAAAATCAGTACGCCGCCCATGGTGGGCGTGCCTGACTTGCTCAAATGGGTTTGCATGGCGTAGTCACGAATGGGCTGGCCGATTTTCAGCTCAGTCAACCTGCGAATCACAAACGGGCCAGCCACCAGCCCCAGCAGCAGCGCGGTCACAGCAGCCATCACGGCCCGAAATGTCAGGTACTGAAACACCCGAAAGGAGCCAAACTCTGGCGATAAGGACTGCAGCCACTGGGCCAGACTAAGCAACATGAGACGGTTCCGAAAAAATGACATGCGCGGCACTGATGGCCTGCACCACGCGCTCCATCTGCATGGAGCGGGAGCCCTTGACGAGCACACTGGCAAACTGCGGCAGTGCCGCCAAAACGGCTGCGTTCAGTGCCGCCATATCCGTGAAATGTTGCCCCGACCCAAAACTGTGGGCAGCACGCGCAGACTGCACGCCCAGGGCAAATAATTGGTCAATGCCGCGCTCGCGTGCCAGGTGCCCGGCTTCTTCATGAAACTGCGGCCCGTCGCTGCCCACTTCAGCCATGTCGCCGATGACCAGCAAGCGCGGGCCGGGCAGCTCAGCGAGAACGTCAATAGCCGCGTGCATGGAGTCAGGGTTGGCGTTATAGGTGTCGTCGATCAGCGCCATCGAGCGCCCTGAGACCGTGACGGGTATTGCGCGTGAACGGCCTTTGACAGGTTCAAAAACCTGCAGACCAGCGGCAATACAGACCAGCGGTACACCCGCAGCCAGCGCACAGGCCAGGGCTGCCAGCGCATTTTTAACATTGTGCCGCCCGGCAATGCCAAGTGTGAACTCAACCTGTCCTGACGGCGTTTCAGCCTGGACTTGCCAGCGGTTGTTGGCCCAGTGGGCAGCCGCTGTGACATCTGCAGTGCCGCCCAGCGCAAAGGTCAGTGTTTTGCGCGCGCCTGCCATTTTTTGCCACAGCGCGGTGTAAGCGTCATCTGCAGGGAACACCGCAACACCTTGGGCGTCCAGTGCCTCAATGACCGAGCCGTTCTCAAGCGCAACGGCCTCTACGGTGGACATGAACTCCAGGTGCTCGCGCTGGGCATTGTTCACCAACGCAATGGCGGGGCGAGCCAGCCCGGCCAGGTAAGCAATCTCACCGGGATGGTTCATGCCCAGCTCCACCACGCCGATCTGGTGCGCAGGCCGCAGGCGCAACAGCGTCAGGGGCACGCCAATGTCGTTGTTGAAATTGCCTTGTGTCGAAAAAGCAGCATCAGGTTTGTAGGCGCGCAAAATCGACGCAATCATCTGGGTGACGGTAGTTTTGCCATTGCTGCCCGTCACGGCGATCAGGGGCAAGTCAAATTGCGAGCGCCAGCTTGACGCAAGTCGCCCCAGCGCCAGCTTTGAGTCACTGACCTCAAGACCTGGCAAGCCGGCCATAGACAAGCCGTGGTGGGCCACAGCAGCGGTTGCACCACTGGCTTTGGCCTGGGCTAAAAAGTCATGGGCATCGAAGTTTTCACCTTTGAGTGCGACAAACAAATCGCCCTTTTGAAGTGTTCGGGTGTCGGTATGCACGCGGTCAATGTGCGTTTGTCCGCTACCCACCAGTGCAGCAGGCACTGGCCCGGCAGCGAGCCAGTCGTGGGCTTGTTGCAGGCTCATCATGGGGCAACTCCTGCGCTGTTCACAAGCCGTGCATCCGTAAGGCGTGCATCCAGTGCTGCCTGCGCGTGCTGCACGTCAGAAAAAGGGTGTTTCACGCCATCCATGTCCTGATAGGTCTCATGCCCCTTGCCCGCCAGCAGCACCACATCACAAGGCTGTGCGCGCGCTACGGTTTGCGCAATCGCCAGTGCCCGGTCAGGCTGTACATGAACCGAGTCACCCCGCGTTAGCCCCTGCAGGATGTGGTCGATGATGCGCTGCGGGTCTTCACGACGCGGGTTGTCGCTGGTCACCACCAGCTGGTCTGCATTCTTCTGTGCGCTAGCCGCCATCAAGGCTCGTTTGGATGTGTCGCGGTCACCACCACAGCCAAACAGGCACCATAGCTGGCCGCCCCGGCTGTGCGCCACACCGTGCAGTGCCAGCAATACTTTTTCCAGCGCATCGGGCGTGTGGGCATAGTCAATCGCCACCAGAGGCTGACCAGAATTTGCCAGGGTTTCAAGCCGTCCAGGCACAGACGGCAACGCGCTGGCAGCCGTTGCTGCATCTGCAAGCGACATACCCAGGGCGCGCATGGCAGCGACCACGCCCAGTAAATTGGACACGTTGTACAGACCGACCGTTGGCGCCGTGACCCGATGCCGCTGGGCGCCTTCGACCACCTCAAAAGCCAGCGTTTGCAGGCCTTGGCAAATCGCCTGCGCCTGCAGCCGGGCAGGTCTTTGAGCCGAGACAGTCCAGACATCCAGTGGCGACTTCGCCAGACTGGCAGCCAGCATTGAGCCTTGGGCATCATCGACATTGATCACTGCAGCTTCAAGTCCAGGCCAGGCAAACAGCGCCTCTTTTGCAGCCCAATAGGCCTGCATGGAGCCGTGGTAGTCCAGATGGTCTTGTGTGAAGTTGGTGAACATGGCCACACGGATGTGCGTGGCATCCAGCCGGTGCTCGGCCAGACCAATCGATGAGGCTTCCAGGGCGCAGGCCACAAAACCCTGATCCACAAGGCAGCGGAGCTGTTGCTGCAGCAGCACCGGGTCGGGCGTGGTCAGGCCATTGGCAACCAGCGCGTCGGGCGCGCCTATGCCCAGCGTACCGACTACCCCGCACTTGCGGCTCAGGCGGCCTAAAGCCTGGGCCAGCCACCAGGCGGTTGATGTCTTGCCGTTGGTGCCCGTCACAGCCACCACCTGCAGCTGCTGGCTGGGTGCATTGAAGTAGCTCGCAGCAATCGGCGCTGCAGCAGCTTTGAGCCCTGCGTAGCCCGCAATGCGCTCGTCCGAGAACCCGAAGGGGTCAACACCCTGCGCTTCAACCAGGCAGGCTGCGGCACCAGCAGCCAGCGCACCCGGCACATAGTGGCGGGCATCGGTCGCAGCGCCTGGCCAGGCAATCAGACCGTCGCCTTGGCCAATTGTGCGACTGTCGGCTGACAGCTTGCCCGTCACGCGTGCGCACAGCCAGGCCGCGGCTTGTTCGGGCGTGTGCAAAAGGGTCATCAAAACGACTCCACAACGGCTGGCGTGACGATCTGCGGCTTCACCGACATGTCGGGCTGCACGCCCATCATGCGAAGCGTTTGTTGCACCACTTCGCTAAACACGGGTGCGGCTGCAATACCGCCGTAGTAGTTGCCGTCACTTGGCTCGTCAATCATGACGGCAACAATGATACGGGGGGACTCGATCGGTGCCATGCCAGTAAACCAGGCCCGGTATTTGTTGCTGGCATAGCCTTTACCGACCTGCTTGCGGGCAGTGCCTGACTTGCCGCCGACCGAGTAGCCCACGGTTTGCGCCAGCGGTGCGGTACCACCCGGCGCAGCTGCCATTTGCAGCATCTGGCGAATTGCACGCGCATTCTCGGGGGAAAACACCTTCACACCCACTGCGGGTTCGCTGCTTTTGAGCATCGTCGTCGCGATGATCTCGCCGTCATGCGCAAACGAGGTGTAGGAGTGCGCCATCTGGAACAGCGAGGCTGACAACCCGTATCCATAGGACATGGTGGCCTGCTCGACAGGACGCCAGGTTTTCCAGGGTCGCAGGCGCCCGGTGACTGCACCGGGGAACTGAATTTGCGGCTTCTGGCCGTAGCCCAGCGCGGTGTAGGTGTCCCACATCTCGCGCGGTGTCATTTTTTGCGCGATCTTGAGCGAGCCCACATTGCTGGACTTTTGAATCACGCCCTCCACCGTCAGGGTGCCGTAGTTGTGCGTGTCGTTGATGGTGAAGCCGCCGATGTTGAAGCGTCCAGGCCCGGTTTCTATCGTGGTTTTCGGCGTGATCCGGCCCGCTTCAAGTGCCATCCCGACCGTGATCGGCTTCATGGTCGAGCCTGGCTCAAACGTGTCTGTCAGCGCCCGGTTGCGCAGCTGCTCGCCTGAGAGGTTTTGACGTTTGTTGGGCTCATAGCTGGGGTAATTGGCCAGCGCCAGCACTTCACCCGTGATGGTGTCAAGCACGACCACACTGCCTGCCTTGGCCTTGTGGCGCAAGACGGCATCACGCAGTTTTTGATAGGCCACAAACTGCACCTTGCTGTCCAGGCTGAGCTGAATGTCTTTGCCGTCCATTGGCGGGACTTGCTCGCCTACGTCTTCAACCACCCGCCCCAGCCGGTCCTTGATGACGCGGCGCGAGCCTGCACGTCCCGACAGATCTTTGTTGAACCTGAGCTCAATGCCATCCTGGCCCCGGTCTTCAACGTTGGTAAAGCCCACCACATGGGCGGCAGTCGCGCCTTCCGGGTATTGCCGTTTGTACTCCTTGCGCTGGTAGATACCCTTGATCCCCAAAGCGCTGATTTTCTGGGCCACAGGGTCATCGACCTGCCGCCTGATCCAGACAAAGCTCTTGTCTTCGTTGGCCAGTTTTTTAGTCAACTCTGCCAGTGGCATGTCTAAAAGCGTTGCCAGTGCGGCGAGCTGCTCGGCGCTCGCCTCCACATCTTCCGGGATGGCCCAGATGCTGGGCGCTGGCACGCTGGACGCCAGAATCAGGCCATTGCGGTCAAGAATGCGGCCACGGCTGGCGGGCAGCTCCAGCGTGCGGGCAAAGCGAACCTCGCCCTGACGCTGGAAAAAATCATTGCCAAACACCTGCACATAGGCTGCACGGCAAGCCAGCCCCAGAAAAGCCAGGGCAATGCCGCCCACAATGAGCTTGCTGCGCCACACGGGCGTTTTACTGGCCAGCAAGGGGCTGGATGTGTAGCGCACGCTTTTATTCATGGCCTGCGTATCCCGGCGCCCGCCGCATCGCGCGCCGTATTCGTGTCCACACCAGCAGCGCTTGCCGGTGCTGAGCCTGCGGCCAAAACGTCATGGCTCAGGGGCTTGTCTTTGTAAGTGACGTACTGCGTGATGGCCGGCGTGGTGGTGTGCATCTGCAAGCGGTCTTTGGCCAGTTTTTCAACCCGCAAAGGGGTTGCCTGCGCCCTTTTCTCGATTTGCAGGCGTTCGTTGTCGGTGTCTATTTTGCGACTCTGCGCAACAGCTTTTTCAAGCTCGACGAACAAGCGCCGCGACTCATACTGGATGTGTACGAGGTACAAGGCGCTGGCCATCACACCGAGCAGCAAAACCAAATTAAACCGGGTCATGTCAGCGCTCCGGTGCGTTCGGCAATGCGCATGATGGCACTGCGCGAACGCGGGTTGGCAGCGACTTCTGCATCGCTGGGTTTGACGCGCCCCAGCGCGTTCAAGCGCATGGCCCTGGGCGCCGCAAAAGGTGCTCGTCTGTCGAACACCTCACGCGAGTGCTCTGCAATGAACTGCTTGACGATGCGGTCTTCCAGCGAGTGAAAGCTGATCACCACCAGGCGTCCTTGTGGCTGCAGTACATCGAGCGATGCGGCCAGCGCCTCTTGCAGCTCTTGCAGCTCGGCGTTGATGAAAATCCGAAACGCCTGAAATGTCCGCGTGGCAGGGTCTTTGCCAGGCTCGCGGGTTTTGACGGCACTGGCCACAACCTGGGCCAGCTCGGCAGTGCCGCGCAGCGGCCCGTGCAACGAGCGGCGCAGATCAATCGCTTTTGCAATCTGGCTGGCAAACCGCTCTTCTCCGTAGTCGCGAATCACCTCCGTCATGCTGTCAATGGAGGCGTCTTCCAGCCACTGGGCCACGCTCTGGCCGCGCGTGGTGTCCATGCGCATGTCAAGCGGGCCGTCAGAGCGGAACGAAAACCCACGCGCAGGGTTATCGACCTGCGGCGAACTGATACCCAAATCCATCAGCAGACCCGCAGCACTGCGGGGCACGAGCGCTGCCAGTCTGCTAAACCCTTCATGGCGGATCGAGAACCGTGGGTCTGTGATGGTGCCAGCTTCTGCAACAGCATCGAGGTCTTTGTCAAAGGCCGTCAGGCTACCGCCTGCAGCGAGCTTCGATAAAATCAGCCGTGCGTGTCCGCCGCGCCCGAAAGTCGCGTCGATGTAGTGTTCGCCCGGCTTGATGTGAAGTGCCTCGACGGCTTCGTTCAACAAGACGGTGCGGTGTGTCCATGTGTCTTGCACCGCCTGCTTTCTAAAATGAAAAATCTCTGAAGACATCGGGCATCTCGCCCTTGATCTGCTCGGCCTCTTGCGCCGCATAGGTCTGTGCATTCCACAGCTCGAAATAATGGCCCATCCCCAAAAGCACGGTGTCTTTGCTGATTCCGGCAGCACAGCGAAGCTCGGGGGACACCAGAATGCGGCCCGTTGCATCCATGCAAACATCCATGGCGTTACCGAGAAAAATACGTTTCCACCACTGCGCCTGCATGGGCAGCGACGCGATGCGTTCACTGAATTTCTCCCATTGAAGGCGCGGGAAAATCATGATGCAGCCGTGCGGGTGCTTTGTCATGGTGAGCTGGCCGGCTGAAGTTGCGCTGAGAAAGTCCCGATACCGGGTCGGCACAGACAACCGTCCCTTGGTATCGAGAGCTACAAAAGACGCACCTTGAAACACCGCTGAAGACCCTTGGGAAGCACTTTTCACCACTAAACTGCACTTCCTCCCACTTTATCAGGAAAGGATTCGGGTTCACGTCAGCCAAAAGCGTTTTTCAATAAAATCAGCAGCCTACCAATAGGCATCCTCAAGGGCAGGCTGTTGCAGCGCAGTGTCTGCATGGCCTGCAGGCGCTGGCTTTTTGCGGCAATGCTGAGAGCGTCAATCGCGGCGGCTGATGACCTTGGCGTGCTCGGTGATGCCAATGACATTGAAAAAAGCAGCCACCAGCCGGTTGACTTCGGTAAATTGAACAAACCGTTTCTCGGCCTGCCGCGCAGACACCCAATTCAGAAGCGTCCCGGCGGCTGAAAAATCAACACGTATCAATTTGGCACAAGAAATCGCCATGTGGTCTGCACCTCTGAGCTTGTCTTCCAGGTGGTCCAGCACGGCAACAGCGTCTCCGTGTATCTGGCCAGACAATTCAACTGACGAGAACCTGTTGACCTGCGCGCTGACCTGTGCATTGATCTGTGTATTGAATGAGTCCATCTGGCTGTCACCTTCGATCGTGCTCATGATGGACGGTATGGAGTCGTTGAATACATCGCCAATGATGGTGTGGCCTGAAGCCATCACATTGTCTGGCTCCAGTGCCTTGTAGCTGCAGCGCGCACTCTCCCAGGCGGGCGGCGAGACTTCATAGGTGACGCAAAAGTCAAGTGCAGCGAGCTCAAACTCATCAGGCCGGTGCGTCACGCGCAGGGCCTCCATGCGCAGATGCCACCACTCGTGCGCCGTGTCGCGATCGCCTGAAGGTGTGGCGTTTTGCAATATTTTCTGCAAGTTTGTGTCGCCCGTGAAACGCAGCTCAGCGGGTTGTGTACACCAGCTGGCAAAGACCTTGCGCAAAGGCTCCACCGCCGTGGCATCGATGGTTTTGAGGTTTCTCCAGTCCAGGCACCAGGGCATGGCGGCTTTTGCCAGTGCTGCCTTGAGTGCCGCGACTGTTTGAATGCCCACTGTAGAGGGGCAAATCCAGCTGGCTGACGTGCTGGCTGTTGGCGTTTGGCGCTGCGATGCGGCAAGTTGCCTGACCATGTCGAGCATGGAGAACCATTGTGGTGCCGAGCGATCAAAGCGCTGAACAAAATCAATGGCGGCATTCTCGAACTTGTCCTTCTGATCTGTCGCGCGGTACAGGTCGAACAGAACCATCCAGGTGTCCAGGTTATGGACGCGGGTGCCAGCAGGCGACAGCATCTCCAGCAACACCGTCTCGGCACTGGCATCGTCGCCATTTGCAAAGCTGATGGCGGCCTCTTCAAGTTCCGCGTCATGGGCCAACTCGGCGACGTCCACCGCCATGTAGTTGCTCGCCCCAAAACCCAGGGTTGACCTGCCAAAGTCGGTGCTGGGCGGCGGTGCCGGTACCACCGGTGCTGCCGACCGGCTGGCCGCCTGCGGCGAGGCAGCTGTAGCCCTTGCGTTGTGCTGTGCGGGTGCTGGTGTGGACGCAGTTGGTATTGTTGGTATTGTTGGTGTGGGTTTTTTGGCAGTTACAGGCCTGGAAGTTTCAGGAGCGGTGTCTCGCATGTCGCCCACCTGCGTTACCGCATAACCAATCGGCATGGCGACAGGCACCGAGTCAGCCATGTCCAGCGGGCTGGCTCCTGCTGGACGCCTGTCCGGTGGCGGGAGCGTGGTGTTGCCTGCGGGCCTTAATGAAGAGTGTGGCTTGGTTTGCCACCACTGCATGGACATCTGCGCCTCGATCTCATCAATCTTTTTAAGCGTTTGCGCACGGCCATCTGGCTTGGAGGGCATGCTGCTCTGAAAAAACGATGGTCTGCCAGCTGCGTCCTGGTCTGAGAGGTTCTCACGTGCGCGCATCTTGCGCAGCATGTCAAATTCACGTTTTCGCACAAAGTCGTTGCGGCGCTTGCGCTCGATCATGTCCTTGAGCACCTGCTTGCTCATGGTTTCTTCGCGGTCTGTGTCCTTGTTGTCAAGCTCAGCCCAGCTCGTCGCAGGATTGCGAACGAACTTCACCATTTTTGACAATAAACCGGGGGTGTTGTCTTCTTTGGTCATGGTGCGCGCCTGAAAAGGCATGACAAGATGCAGGGCGGGGCAATAAACAAGGTTGCTGACAACATTTTGGGCAACATTTCAAGCAGGACGTCAGTCGCCAAACATTTTTTGTTTGAGTTCGCGTCGCTGCTGCGCCTCCAGGGACAAGTTCGCTGTGGGACGGGCAATCAGCCGACCCACGCCGATGGGCTCACCCGTTTCGTCGCAGTAGCCATAGTCGCCCGAGTCAATGCGGCCAATGGACTGCTCGATTTTCTTGAGCAATTTGCGCTCACGGTCGCGGGTGCGCAATTCCAGCGCATGCTCTTCTTCAATGGTGGCGCGGTCAGCGGGGTCAGGCACGACCACTGTTTCTTCGCGCAGGTGCTCGGTGGTTTCCCCCGCGCTGTTGTGGATTTCCCGCTTCAGAGCGGACAGCTTGTGGCGGAAAAACGCCATCTGTTTGTCATTCATGTACTCGCTGTCTGGCATGGCCTTGACCTCGTCATCGCTCAGTTCGGCAGCGGGTTTGGTCTTCCAGTTGTTGGCCAGCCTGGGGTCTTTTTTGGCAGCCACGTGGGGCGGTGGGGCCATCACGCGTTCTGTCATGGCAGAGTAGCTGGCCTTGGCTGCGTCGGGCGCATGGGTCGGCACCATCGGGGCGGGTGGAGGCAGTTGGGAAGGCGCGCGCACAGAACTTCTGCGTCCGGGCTTGAGCGCCACTGGTGGGGTCATGGACTGGGGTCTTTCAACAGGGTGAGGTGTCGGCTCGGGTGCCGGTGCAGCAGCAGACGCCTTGGCGGGGGCTTGCAACGCCGACGTGGAGGCGGGCTTGACCGCTGACTTCTTGAGAGCAGGTTTCCCGATGGCCAGACTTTGATCAGCCGGATTGGCGGGCACAGCGGTTTTGACCACCGAGTCAGCGGGTTTTTTAACCACTGTTCTGGTCGCTGTTCTGGTAGCCGCCGCAGGCTGGACAGCCTGGGAGATGGGTTTTGCAGCGGTTTTGAGCGGTGTTTTTGGCTTCACGGGGGGCTTTGCAGTGACCTTGACAACGGGGACTTTGCCAACGGGTTTCTGGGCAGAAGCCGCCCGTGGATGGCCTTGCGCAGCGTGTGCGACTGGCCCCGGCGGTGGCGCTGTCTGGGTATTTTGGTCGGCGCGCGATTGTAACGGCTCAGCAGAACGCCGGGGGGCGGTCAAACCAAACCGCTGGAGAACTGATCTCAACATAAAGCTCCACTGCGCTTTTTAGCGCTTTTTACACACCAGCTTACACACCATGCAAACAGCCTAACTCAAACCAGGCACTGCTCTAGGCCTTGCATGAAAATATCTTTTGGCAAGTCAATGCCAATGAAGACCATTTTGCTGGTTTTCTTCTCGCCTGCGGCCCAGGCAGGGCCCAAGTCGCTGCCCATCAACTGGTGTACGCCCTGAAAAATCACCTTGCGCTCCGTGCCCTCCATGCTCAGCACGCCCTTGTAGCGCAGCATGCGGGGGCCATAGATATTGACCACCGCACCCAGAAAATCTTCAAGTTTGGCGGGGCTAAAGGGCTTGTCTGAGCGGAAAACAAAGCTTTTGACATCATCGTCATGCGCATGGTGGTGGCCAGTCTCAGCCGCGTGTGACGGGTGGTCGCAGTGCTCGCCGTGTTCATGATCGTGGTCGTGCTTATGGTCATGGTCATGCCCGGCGTGCGCGTCTTCTTTGAGGAAGTCCGGGTCAATGTCCAGCTTGGCATTGAGGTTGAAACCCCGCAGGTCAAAAACGTCCTTGATCGCCACGCTGCCGAAATGCACCGCTTTTTGCGGCGCACGCGGGTTCATGTGCGTCAGGCGGTGCATCAGCGCATCGACTTCGTCCTTTGCCACCAGGTCGGTCTTGCTGATGAAGATCTGGTCGGCAAAGCCCACCTGGCGGCGTGCTTCCTGGCGGTCATTGAGCTGGGTGGTGGCGTGTTTGGCATCGACCAGCGTCAAAATGGAGTCCAGCAGGTACTGCTCGGCGATTTCTTCGTCCATAAAAAAGGTCTGGGCCACCGGGCCAGGGTCAGCCAGGCCAGTGGTCTCAATCACCACACGTTCAAAAGCAAGCTCACCTTTGCGTCTTTTGGCCGCCAGCACTTGCAGGGTCTCGCGCAGGTCTTCACGGATGGAGCAGCAGATGCAGCCGTTGCTCATCTGGATGATGGTCTCCTCGGTGTCGTTGACCAGAATCTCGTTGTCGATGTTTTCTTCACCAAACTCGTTTTCAATCACGGCGATTTTCTGGCCGTGCGCCTCGGTCAGGATGCGCTTTAACAGCGTGGTTTTGCCGGAACCCAGAAAGCCGGTCAGGATGGTGACGGGAATCAAACTCATGGTGTCTGCCTCACTTAAAAAACAAAAATGCTCGGTGCCGACATACAACCAAGGCACGAAGGACGCACAAAGTATGTCGCCAAACCAGCCAGCGAGTTTAGCGGCCCGGTCAAACCTGTCTCAACAATGCCTGAAATGACACCTGAAATACCCGTGGCAACCGTTGTGCTGCGGCAGCCGTCAGTTGCCATGGATGGATGAATGCTACGTTTTAAAGAGCAAACAATCCAGACACACAGTGCTGCAGAGGTCTTTTTGACCCTTGTCAAAGCGCTGCTGCATGGCGCTACCGTTTTTTGACCAGCACCAGTCCCTTGAGATACTCACCCTCGGGAAAGGTCACCGTCATGGGGTGGTCGGGTGCGCCGCCCAGGCGTTCGCTGATGAAGGCATCGACACCTGCGTCCAGCCCTGCACCGGCGACGATTTTGTGAAACAAGTCGGCGCTGATGCCGCCTGAGCATGAATAAGTAAACAGCACGCCGCCAGGCTCTAGCAGCATCAAGGCCAGTCGGTTGATGTCTTTGTAGGCTCTGGCCGCGCGGTCTGCGTGGGCGGCAGTGGGCGCAAATTTGGGCGGGTCCAGCACGATGGCATCAAACGTTACGCCGCTTGAGACGTACTGGCGCAGTGCGGCGTTCACGTCAGCGTCCCGCATCGTGGTGCGACTGGCATCAAAGCCGTTGAGCGCCACATTGGCCGCCGCAAGCTCAAGGGCTGGGCCAGACGAGTCAATCGAGGTGACGTGTGCTGCGCCGCCTGCCAGCGCGGCCACAGTAAAGCCGCCGGTGTAGCAGTAGCAGTTGAGCACGCGCTTGAACCCCAGGCGCCTGGTGTAACTGGCAAACTTTTGCCGGCTGTCGCGCTGGTCCAGGTAAAAACCGGTTTTATGGCCCTCGGCAACGTCCAGGTTGAGCTTCCAGTCACCTTCTGTGATGGTGATTTCTGTCGAACAATTTTCCGACGGGCCGCCCCTAGGAAAATTAGCTCCCTCGGGGGGCAGCGCAGTACGCGAAGCGACAAGCGTGGGGGCCATCTTGCCGGAACCCGCCAGCCAGCCAGTGGCCTCCGGCAAGCCTTCCAGGGCGCGCACGCTGGCGTCCGAGCGTTCATAAAGCCGCGTCAGACCGGTGGCGGCCAGCAGGGCCTGCACGATCACGCTTTTGAAGCGCTCGCTGCCGCAACTTGAAAACTGCGCCACCAGCGTGTCGCCATAGCGGTCGACCACCAGACCGGGCAGTCCGTCAGACTCGCCGTGAACCAGGCGCAAGCCGTTACTTTTGATGTCAAACAAGGCTCTGGCGCTTATGGCTGCTGTGATACGCGCTACAAAAAAAGAAGCGTCTATGCGTTCGGTCTCGTCAAAACTCCAGACACGCGCCCGGATTCTGGACGTGGGGCTGAAAGCCGCCCAGGCCAGAAAGCGGCCGTCATGGCTTTCAACCCGCACCGTCTCGCCCGCATCTGCTGCGCCCCGGGCAATGGCCCCGTCAAAAATCCACGGGTGGCGGCGCAGGAGAGACCGCTCTTTGCCTTCTTTGAGTCGTATGGATTTCATGGCACTTTTTTCATGGGATTTTTGACAACGCTCAAGCGGCCCGCAAGCGCAAACGCGAAATGGCTGCGCCTGCCAGCTCACCAATTTGCGCCAGAAAATCTGTCCCCATGTCGGCCTGAAAACGATCCGGGTCAGGGGACGCCAGCACCAGCAGGCCAAACGCATCTTGCGTGGGGTCAGCGCGCAGTGGAATCAGCGCCAGCGACACGGCCAGTTCGGGCTGTGGCAGCCAGCTGGCCGCTTCAAAGCCGGCGTTCGCGCCGCAGTAAGGTGCGGTCAGGGAACGGGTGAAGATCTGGGTGTCGGTGCTCACGCCCTTGCAAAACCCTTCGTCGGCAAAAATGTCGTTGACCTGCCAGACCTTGATGGCGGCCTGGGGCATCAAAAACTCGGTTTTGAGCACATCCACGATGGCCGCTGGAAGGTCGCGGGCCTGGGCGGTGAGTAGCAGGTGGCGTGTGCAGCGATGCAGTTTTTCAGCAATGCCGACGTTTTCCTGCCCGTGGCGGATCATGTCCACCATGCGTGCCTCCAAAAGCTTGATCTTGTCGCGCAGCAAACCGGCCTGACGCTCTTGCAGGCTGACAGCGCGGCTGCCATGCCCACTGGAGAGCTGCACTGTGGCCAGCAGCTCGGCGTGGCGCTCGAAAAAGTCTGGCGTGTTGGCCAGAAAGTTGGCAATGTCGTCTTCAGTGATGGGTGGGTCGATGGGGTTCATCAGAATTTCCGAGAAACCCGGTCTTCAGGCCGGGGGAAGTAAAGGGAAGAGGGCAGCAGCGAAGCTGTGGGGCTGTGGATGTCAGTCCTGCATGGGTCGGCATTGCATTGTATGGAGTGGCTGCCGGCATCTTGCAGCCCGCCGCTGCGCCCTGGCTTGACATGGGTACGCCAGCTGCGGTTTTTAAAGGGGGTCTGGAATGTCAATGGTGGACGCAAACACCGTGGTAGCCGGCCCGGTCATGAACACCGGCGCCATCAGATCGCCCGACCATTCGATGGTGAGCAGCCCGCCGCGTGTGTGGACATCAACGCGGGGCTCCAGCAGGCCCAGGCGAATGCCTGCCACCACGGCGGCGCACGCACCGGTGCCGCAAGCCAGCGTCTCGCCTGCACCGCGCTCATGGACCCGCAAACGAATCTGGCTGCGGCAGACAATCTGCATGAACCCGGCGTTGACCCGGCGGGCAAACCGCGTGTGGGCTTCAATCAGCGGCCCCACTTGCGCCACGTCCGCGGTGTCCACATCGTCCACCAGCTGCACCGCGTGGGGGTTTCCCATCGACAGAACTGCTACAAAAACAGGAGCGTGTGGTGCAGGCAGAACTTGCCCTAGCGGCCATTTTTGCCATGTACTGATACCCTCTGGCACCAATCCGCTTGAATCAAACGGTATCTGGTCCAGATCAAAAACGGGCGCGCCCATATCGACAGTGACGCGGCCATCGCTTTGCATGGCCAGCGTCAGTTGCCGGTTCATGGTCTGAACGCGCAGCACTGTTTTGTCTGTCAGGCCACGTTCTTGGGCAAAGCGCACAAAGCAGCGCGCCCCGTTGCCGCAGTGCTCGACTTCGCCGCCATCGCTGTTGTGAATCACGTACGCAAAATCAATACCCTCTGCAGGCGAGGGCCGGACTGACAAAATCTGGTCTGCACCCACACCAAAGCGCCGGTCGGCCAGAAAACGGTACTGCGCTGTGGTCAAGCCCAGCAGGCCCCGGGTTTCATCGAGCATCACAAAATCGTTGCCCGCACCTTGCATTTTTGTAAATGGAATTCGCATGAATGGGATTATCCGTTGTACGCTTGTCAAACAAACTGTTTCAATTCACGTCACCCCTCAAAGACTTCACGCGAGCACCTCCACATGAGAATTCCTGACTGGACTCCTGCCCTCAAAGCCCAACCCGAAGCACTGGTCAGAGCCATCACGCAACGCCGTGGCGGTGCGCTGCTCAGCCTTGACCATGCCCTGCTCTGGAGCGAACCCCTGGCGCGCGGCTGGAACGTCTATCTCAAAGCCGTGCGCACCGAGCTGCCCACCAGCCGCAAGCTGCGTGAACTCGGTATTTGCACCGTGGCGCTGCTGACCGGTGCCACCTACGAATACCACTACCACGCGCCCGATTTTCTGGCAGCCGGCGGCAGCCAGGCTGAGCTCGATGCCCTGCGCGCTGTTTGCGAGTCAAATCCGTGCCTGCAGCAATCCAGTCAAGGGCTAGGCGCTATCGAAAGCATAGTGGTCCAGTACGCTGCACAAATGACGCTGAATGTCAAAGTGCCTGACGAGCTGTTCGCACAACTCAAAGAGCACTTCGACACCACCGAGATCGTGGAGCTGACCGCCGCAATTGCCACGTACAACATGGTGGCGCGGTTTCTGGTGGCGCTGGGCGTGTCGCCGGAAGGCACGGTGTCCCCGGATCAAGCCAAGTCACCGTGACGACTCATCTGCCTTGCTGATGCGAGCCAGTCAACTCCTCCACCCCCAGCGCAAACCTGCAGACCCGCGCCCTGCCGCGACTGTGTTGCTGCTGCGCGACACCGCCCACGGCATCGAGGTGCTGATGACGCGGCGCGCCATGACGGCCAGCTTTGCGCCGGGTGGGTATGTTTTTCCTGGCGGGGTCATTGACGCGCTTGATGCACAAAGCCACGCGCAGTCAAGCAGGCGTGCCCGCCAAAGCGATGTGCGCCTCACACAGGCCATTGCCGCCATTCGCGAGAGCTTTGAAGAGCTGGGCGTGCTGCTGGCCCGGCATGCCGATGGCAGTCACCCCACCACCCTTGAGATTGCGGCCCTTGACCGCACAGCCCCGTTTGCCGCGCAGTGCCAGGCGCGTGGCCTGGTGCTGGCGGGCGCTGAGGTGTTTGTGCTGGCCCACTGGACGACTGACCGCGACCTGCCGCGCCGTTTTGATGTGCCTTTTCTGGTGGCCCGCATGCCTGGCGGCCAGGAACCCGTCGCCGACGAATCCGAGCAGTTCGAGCCTTGCTGGGTGCGCCCGGCTGATGCGCTGGCCCGCCATGCCGAGGGCCGTTTTTTGCTGATTTTCCCCACCCTGCGCACGCTGGAGCGTTTGCAAGCCTACCCTACGGTCGATGCCGTGCTGCAGGCCTGCGCCCATGAAGAGCCGCTATGGACATCTTGCCCGCGCGCTGGCTGGCTGGCGGGCTCAGAGGCGCGCTACATGGAAAGCGATGCGCCCTACGGCGAGCTGGCCCTGGTCTGCCCGGACGGCCAGCTCCTGCACACCCTCGACTGGCAAACCAGCACACCCGTGCAGCTTTTGAAAAACGTCATGCGCCTGACCGCGCCCAACCCCGGCGTGATGACCGGGCCAGGCACCAACAGCTATCTGGTGGGCGACGCAGACACAGGCTACATCGCCATCGACCCCGGCCCGGCAGACGTTGACCACTTGGCACGGCTGTACAAGGCAGCGGGCGGCGACATCCGTATGATTGTGTGTACCCACTCGCACCCTGACCACTCGCCGGGCGCGCAGCCCCTGCAAGCCCTGTGCGTGCAGGCGGGCTGGCCAAAGCCGCCGGTTCTGGGCCTGCCGTCTGCGCCCACAGCCCGGGCGGCAAGCGCTTTCACACCCGACCGGGTGCTACAAAATAAAGAGCATCTAACCCTTGCAAACACTGCTGTAGAGGGTCAAATGAGTCACACCTTGATGGTGCTGCACACACCCGGCCATGCAGCCAACCACCTGTGCCTGGTGCTGCTTGAAGACGGCCTGCTGTTTAGTGGCGACCATATCTTGAACGGCAGCACCACCGTGATTGACCCGCCCGACGGCAACATGGATGACTACCTGAGCGCGCTTGACCAGCTCGGCAGCGCCTGCAAGTTGCACGCCATCGAATTCATTTTGCCCGCGCACGGCTATGTGCTGGGCCAAGCCCCGGCCGCGATTGCCCAGCTCAAAGCCCACCGCCTCAAGCGCGAGGCCAAGGTCAAAGCCGTGATGCAGGCCCACCCCACCGGCACGCTGGACGACTGGGTGAAAACCGCTTATGACGATGTGGACGCACGCATCTGGCCTGTGGCCAAACGCTCGCTGCTGGCGCATGTGGAGCGCCTCGTCCTGGAAAATACACGAAAGAGTGACAAATAACCCAGAAAATAAAAAGGTTTCAACAGCCCTGTGCAAGACTGCGCTGCGACAAGGCACACTCGCTGAAAGTCAGTCTTGTCTTTCAACCTTTTTGAGCCTCATGAAATCTAACGCTCCCGGCCCTCGCCCCAACGACCAACTCGAACACGCGCTGCTCGCTGCCTGGTCAACTCAGGCCGATGTTGGTATCTGTGTGGTCGATGAGAGCCTGCGGGTGGTGATGCTCAACACCGCCGCCAGCGCCATGCTGGGCGTTGACAGCCTGGCCATGCTCAATGAGCCGTTTGTCAAGCTGGTAGCGGCAGTGAGCTTTTTGCCCGGTATTGCACAGTGGCTGGGCACACCCGGCTTTTCAGGCGAGCGCCATGCCAGCTGCAAGACACAAGGTGCCACGACTGACCTGCTGTTCAAGGCCACCACCGTGCATGCGCCCGGATTTGCCGACCCCGCCGAGGCCGGGACAGCCTTGGGGAAGTTCAAAGTCATCGCCATCACTGATATCAGTGCGCTCTTGGCGGCACAGCGGCATGTCGATTCTGAAACCTACCGTCGGCAGTGGCAAGCCCTCAATGCGGGCGTTGTGATCTCGGACGCCCGCCTGCCCGATATGCCCATCGTGTACGTCAACCCCATGTTTGAGCAAATGAGCGGCTATGCTGCCAGCGAAGTGTTAGGGCGTAATTGCCGGTTTTTGCAGGGCAGCGATACGCTCCAGCCCGGTATAGAAGCCATCCGGCGCGCCATTCGCGAGCAGTCCAACGGCTACGCCATGCTGCGTAACTACCGTCGAGACGGCAGTGTGTTCATGAATGAGTTGTTCGTCTCCCCCGTCAAGGACGACACAGGCGCTGTGACGCACTTTGTGGGCATTCAGCACTTGGTCACGCCTGCACCTGAAGTTGTCCAGCTGGCCAAAGCCAGCCGTCATGCGCTGTGACTGATACGGCTGTAGATAGCGACCCTTCCACGCGCCTCGAGCGCGCAGCACTGACTTATTGTGTGGAGGGCCTGCAGCCGCGCGAAGAGCTGCTGGTCAAATCATTTATCCGTCTGCTAGACCACCTGACGCACCAACAATGGCGTTACCAGCCCCCCGATGGCAAAACGCATATTCACCTGCTGCTGGCAGCGCCCGGCACCAGCGAAGCCTTTGCTGCACGCTACGGCAAGCTGCCAGCCGCGCTGCTAGAACTCGGCCACGGGCATTTGTCTTGGCCATTGCGCCCGGATGTGCTGGAGAGAGAACTCAACCGCCTTGGCAGCCTGGCGACGACCCAGCGCGCCGACACCACACAGGCCGACACCACACAGGCCAACAGCGCGCAGTTGTTAACAGGCATGTTGTTAAGCCAGACCCAGCCACTGCAAACGCCTACAGGCGCGATGCGTCTGAAACAATGGCCTTCCTCACATTTATTGTCTGGCCCAGGCCGCATGCGTCTTGCAACATTGTTGACAGGCCAGCCCATGGATGTCGATGAGCTGGTTCGTCGTTCAAAACTGGAGCGGCGCATATGCCAGACATTTGTCAACGATCTTCAGCACGCCGGATTGCTGCACTACGCTACGTCTGTGCAGCCCGCCCCGACCATTGGGTCGCAGGCGACACAGCCATTGCCTGCCTCGTCATCCATGCCGCAAGAAGTTCGCACGGCCATTGCGGCAAAGCCCGCTTTGGCGTCTGCTGGCCTGCTCAATCGCATCCGGATACGTCTGGGCATCGGAAAACTGCGTGGTTAAAAGTACATGAAAGCCCCAAGTAACGCTCCAAGTAACGCCCCCATACACCCATGAGCGACCATAAAATACTTTTCAGTGGCACCACTGGCGCAGGCAAAACCACAGCCATCCGCGCGGTCAGCGAGACACCGCCCATGTCCACCGACGTGCGCAACACCGACACAGGTCTGTCCAAGGAAATGACCACCGTCGGGCTCGACTACGGCGAGTTAACGCTCGATAACGGTGACAAACTTCGCCTGTATGGCACGCCGGGACAAAAACGGTTTGACTTCATGTGGACGATTCTGTCCAAAGGCGCGCTCGGTCTGGTGATATTGATTGACAACCGCCAGCCAGACCCGCTGGCTGACCTGGACATGTACCTCAATGGCTTTAAACAACTCATCGCGGACACGGCCTGTGTGATCGCCGTAGGCCGAACCGAGACCCACCCTGCCCCAGACCTCGAACAGTACGCCAGCCACCTGGCCGCGCGTGGCATTTTGTGCCCTGTGCTGGCCGCAGATGTGCGCGACGCACCGCAGGTGGTACAACTGCTGGAGTTGCTGCTGCTGCAACTGGAAATGAAAATGGAGAGCACGTGCCCATGACCATTCACCCGAATCTGCAACGCGCGTGTGACCGCGCACTCAACGATCTGATGCTTGACATCAAAGGCATCAAGGCGGTGGTGGTGTCCACTGAAGATGGTTTTGAAGTGGCGGCCCGCGTCGAGAACACTGCGCAGATTGCCCGGTTGTCTGCCATGGCCAGCTCGCTCGCAGCGCTGGGCGCCATGGCGGGCGAAGAAAGCCGTCTGGGTGTGTGTGAGAGCATCATCATGCAAGCTGCCGAAGGCTTTATTGCCATCATCCAGGTTCGACGCGCCGATGTGTCGCTGATCGTCAGCGTGGTGACCGGGCGCGACGCGGTGACCGGCCAAGTGCTGTACTTTTCCAAAAAAGCAGCAAAGTCGCTGCAAGATGCTTGAAGCAAACGGTCGCCAGCATATGCCCAACACAGCGCAAGTCATGGCCCATCTGCAGGTGCTGGCACACTTCCCTGGCATTGACGGTTGTGCGCTGGTTGAAACCGCCACTGGCATGGTGTGGCACGCTGCAGGCAACTACCCAGAACTTGAACGCATCGGCGAAGCTGCCATCGAGTTCTGGCGTGTTCAAGACCGATTGACGGCGCACTTGTCGACCCTGGGCACCCTCCAGTCAGCGGCCTATTCATTTTCCAGCCGTGTCGTGGCCTTGTTCCCGTGCAGTGAAAAAGCCGGCCTGGTGCTGGTGTGCGTAGCAGCAAAGGGCCATGTAGGCTGGCAGGCGTGGAGCACCAAGGTCGATGCCTTGCGCCGCGCGCTGGAACAGTCCTTGACAACATCTGCAATACCCACTGGCCTGGTAGAAAAGTGATGGGCGCAACATTGGCAGCACAGAATTTGCACAGACCCCTTGCCTCAACAACTTCCATCAAGTTTTTTGCAACCGCTTTCATCACGCCGTGGCGGTGGCATCTGTTTTCAGGCGTCGACCATTCATTTATTCTCAAGGAAATTTTCAAATGGCAACCATCAACCAGTCCATGCAAGAACTTCTGACCTGCGACGGTGCCTTGTGCGCCGCGCTGGTGGACTCATCAAGCGGCATGATTTTGGGTCAGGCCGGCTCGGGTGTTGACATGGAAGTCGCCGCTGCAGGAAACACCGAAGTGGTGCGCGCCAAGCTCAAAACCATGCGTGCATTGGGGCTCAATGATGTTGTTGAAGACATTTTGATCACGCTCGGAAAGCAGTACCACATCATTCGCCCCATGGCACGCAAAGAAGGTCTGTTTGTGTACATCGTGCTTGACAAGTCCAAGTCCAACCTGGCGCTGGCACGCCGAAAAGTGCAGGAAGTCGAAAAAGACCTGATTGTCTGAGCGGTATCGAGCCGTATCTGGCTTGCATCCCGCATGCTGATTTGCCACGTCACAAAACTTGCCACACAACACAGAAGATTGAATTTTTATGCCAATTTTGAAAATAAAAGTTTGCCATGCCGATGGCGGCGCGATGCACGGGCTGGAGGTAAAAGTGACGGGTTGCGGGCAACTGCTCACCGATGCAGAGGGGCGCGCGCAGTTCCTGACCGAATCAAACACCCATGTTGCGATAGAGATCAACGGCGCTGGTGTCTGGTCTGGGCCTGCTGACAGTCTCCATCGCGAAGAGACTTTTTTGCAATCTGCCAGCGGGTTCACACGCTCGATTTAAGGAGCCTCTGCATGACTCTGGCGAGGCTGTGGCAGTCGGATCGAGATGGGCTACAAGGCGTCTTTTTGCAGCTAATAGCACAGCTATTGGCAAGAAAAACAACGCAGTAGGCCGCCCGAGTCCGGCTGACCACAGACCGCAGGGAGTTGTGCAGAGGTTCCTTCACGCTGCCCGGCACAGGGCGAGGGCAGACCGCCTTGCTGGGTGGCCTGCGGTGAAAGCCGCACCTCCAATTCCAGTCAGGGTTTATACTTTTCAGCGCAAGTGTGGGTGAAATACTTTTGGCCAAAGGCCCGCCCTTCAATCCAGCATCAATGGCTTATCGGCATACACTGCGTTACTTTTTATTCTTCGAAGGTGAATCATGTCAGTTATCACGACCCGTCGTTTCCTACAAGCTGCCGCCAGCTTGTGCGCAGGCCTTTTCTTGGTGGCCTGCGGTAAGAAAGAAGCCCCGCCTGCAGCCGTCGTGGCACCTGCCCCTGTGGCATCTGCCCCCGCCCCCGCGCCAGCGCGCGTGTACGTGGTGGGCACCGATGCAGCTTACGCACCGTTTGAGTCACAAAACGAAAAAGGCGAGATCGTCGGGTTTGACATTGATGTGGTCAAGGCCATTGCAGCCAAAGCCGGCATCGAGGTCAAGTTTGTCAACACCCCGTGGGAAGGCATCTTCAATGCGCTCAACCAGGGCGACCGTGACCTGCTGGTGTCCGCTGTGACGATTACCGACGAGCGCAAGCAGACCATGGACTTTTCTGCCCCCTACTTTGACGCGCAGCAACTGATTGCCGTGAAGGGCACGTCAAAAGTCACCAAGTTCAATGACCTCAAAAAGCTCAAGGTCGGCGTGCAAACAGGCACCACCGGCGACGAAGCCGTGACCAAACTGCAGGGCAAGACCAGCGCCAATATCAAGCGCTTTGAGTCCACCCCCCTGGCCCTGAAAGAACTCGAAGCGGGTGGTGTTGATGCTGTAGTCGCCGACAACGGTGTGGTGATTCATTACGTCAACAACAACGCCGGCAGCAAGTTCAAAACCGTCGCTGACGCCAGCTTCACGCCTGAGCAATATGGTCTGGCTGTCAAAAAAGGCAACACCGAACTGCTCGAAAAACTCAACAAGGGACTGGCCGACATCAAGGCCGATGGCAGCTACGACAAAATCTACGCCCAGTACTTTGGTGCGCCACCTGCTGCTGCACCAGCAGCACCCGCTGCATCGGCAGCGTCTGCGCCCATGCCAGCTGCTTCTAAATAAAGTCGCCGTCCATTATTGAGCGCCTCAAGCCCGTCACACAACCCTTGCACGACCCGATCAACCCGCCCAACTCTATAACGCAATGGATTTACGCTGGGAAATTCTGGTCGGGTACATGCCGCTTTTTATCAGCGGCTTGTGGATGACGGTGCAGCTCACGCTGGTGGCGATTTCGGCAGGCTTGGTGCTGGGGGTGTTTTTCGGGCTGGTCAGCAGCTCACGGGACGCACCCCAGCCCCGAGCGGCGGCAGCGCGTGCAGGCCTAAAGGTCCTGCGCGGCATCACCACCGCCTATGTCACGTTTTTTCGCGGCACACCGCTGTTTGTGCAGATCTTGCTGGTGCATTTTGCGTTGATGCCTGTGCTCATTCACCCCGACGGCGGCTTGCTGCTCAGCGGAGACATGGCACGCGAGTTCAGGCAAAACCATGGCGCATTTTTCTCGGGTGCACTGGCGCTGACACTCAACGCAGGGGCCTATATTTCAGAGATTTTTCGCGCCGGTATTCAAAGCATTCACAACGGCCAGAGCCAGGCCGCCTACAGCGTTGGCCTGACGCACCCGCAGGCCATGCGCTATGTGGTTCTGCCCCAGGCGTTCAGGCGCATGGTGCCTGCACTGGTCAACGAAGGCGTCACATTGATCAAAGACTCGTCACTGGTCTCAGCCATCGGGCTGGCTGAACTGGCGCTGGCAGCGCGCACCGTGGCCGGGGCCTATTCACGCTACTGGGAGCCGTATCTGGCCATTTCAGTGGTGTATCTGGTGCTGACGCTGACGCTGTCGCTGCTGGCCAGTCGCCTGGAAGCGCCAAAACACTTGCGCGGGCGGTAGGGGCTGGCCTGTGCGCTGCAAACATGCAGCGCGATTGCACGCAGTGCCAAGTGTGGCGCAACCAGCCAAGGCATGCGTTGGTTTTCTGTTTGCCCACGCGCAATGTCATTGTTATAAGTTGCGGTCAGTTAAAGGCCCAAACCGTTCGCCCTGAGTCTGCCCAAGGGCTACCCGGCAACAGACGCTTGCTCAAGTTATTTTGAAAAATCATTTTTCTAGTCTGTGGCGATCGCTAGAGTTTCAGTTGCACAACTTAACGGGGAAAGCATGAAACCAAACCGATTCAGTGCGTTCAATTTTTTGCGGGCTTGCGCTGCCGTTAGCGCTTGCGCCTAGCGTTTGGGTGCAAACTTGCACCTACTTTGATGATTTCAAAGACAGCGGTGACGGCACTGTGACTGATCCTCAAAGCAATGCAGTGTGGCAGCGCTGTGCGGTGGGGCAGAGTTGGAATGGCTCGGGATGTCCGGGCGATGGGAAAGAAATGCCTTGGTGGGATGCGATGCGCGCTGCCAAAGCAGATCGGTTTCTGGGCAAGAAAGATTGGCGGCTGCCGACCAGAGGTGAATTGGTGTCTATCGTTGGTAAAAGTAAGGATTGTGAGAACGCCCAGCAGAAAAGGGCTGTGTCCTCTGTTTTTCAGTCGATAAAGGCGGATCGTCTGGACTGGATTTGGTCATCCTCGCATGTTGGCGACATTATCACCTCAGCATTTGTAGTTGACTTCGCCGACGGAGCTGCGCTTATCAATGCCCGCCACATAACCGCCGCGGTTCGCTTGCTCCGTACCAATCAGTCATTGGCTTCTTCGGAATTTAACCGTGAGTTCGCCAAGATCGGGTAATTCGAAGCGGCTTACCTCACGCAAAAGCGCGAAAAAGAGCAGGAAGCAGCGGTCAAAGCCCAGCAAGAGCGCGATCAGGCCGCCAACGAAGCGCGGAATAACGCTCAGGCTTGCGGCGGGCTGTATGCGGGTAAGCCTGTGAGTTTGCGCTACACCCGTTCAAGTTCTATATTTGGTACGAGCGGTACGAATTACGCGGACGCTATCATTATTGGTGCGGGTCGAGAAAGTGCGTCAGCTCGGGTTAGCAAAGCGTAACCCGACACCAGACCGATTGAAGCTCATCTGTCGGGTTGCACTCTTTAGGCTAACCCGACCTGCGTTTCTGAAACAGGCGGACTGAACATGCCCAATGCCCCACTCGTCATCTTCTCCCACGGCAAAGAAACCGGCCCTTGGGGCACCAAAATTCGCCGCCTGGCCGATGTAGCGCAAGCTGCGGGCTGGCAAGTCATCAGCGTGGACTATGCCGCATTGACTGGGCAAGTTGATGCGCCCGCCGAGCTGCGTTTGCAAGCCTTGCTGCACCTGCTGGCCACTGGCTTGCCGCCGCACAGCCAACTGGCGCTGGTGGGCAGCAGCATGGGCGGCTGGGTGTCGGCTCAGGCGGCTTGCCATGTGCGGCCAGCGGGTTTGTTTTTACTGGCGCCTGCCTTGGGCATCGCCAGCTACCCCAGCCAGTGGCCTGCTGTTGACAGCAGCGTTGACATTGAAATCACCCACGGCTGGGCTGATGATGTGATACCGGCTCAAAACAGCATCACCTTTGCGCAGCGCACCGGCGCCCGGCTGCATGTGGTGGCTGATGACCATCGACTGAGCCAGTCGCTTGACGTGCTGTGCGCCAGCTTTGCGGCGTTTTTGGCGCGGGTCAAGGGTGCGGCGGCATGAGCCAGACTGAATGCGTTGCCCGCTTCACGTCGCACGGGCGTGAATTTATGGTGCTGCACAAAGCCAGTGCTGCTTACCTGCGCGCCGATGGCCGGATGATTGCCAGCCTGGGTGAAGGTCTGGACGTTGACGAAGCCATAGCCCAGGCACATTTGCAAGCGGAGCTGTTCCAGATCAATGAGCGTGTACAAGAGGCCGCGCTGCTGCACCGCCTGTATGAAATGCCGCGCACTGATGACATCCAAGCCATTGCCGCAGACTATGTGTTGATCAAACTGCCCGCTGGGCAACATACCCAAACTGGCGACGCGGTGTATGCACCGTTTAACCACAACGGCTATGCGTATACGCTGCAAGGTTGGGTATTTTTGGGCTGTTTTGAATCTGCGCAGCAGCTTGAAGCACACATCGCGAGCGAGCAAGTCAAGGACGCTTTGGCACCAACCCAATGCAAGCCCGCCAGCAAGCGGTTCAAAAACTTGAAGGAAGGCTTGCAGAAAGAGACCAAAGTGATGGGCTACGTGGCCATTGGCCTGGCCATCGCATTTGCGTTGGCTTACGGCGTTCGCTCTGTGTTGAGCAGCTGGCCCATCGTGATTGCGCTGCTGATGGGTGCAATATTTGTGGGTTGTGCGGTGGTGCTTTGGAAAAGTAAGGTGGCAAAGAAAAAGTAATGTGATTTCGTTTTTAGATCAGCAGCAGATAAGGCGCGAAGCCGCAGGCCGCACTGCAGCACGGCCAAAGACAAGCAGCAACACATCGCATCGCATTGACATGGGAAAAAAAGATGCATATCTCTTCAATTCTTGAAGCCATCTCTGGCCATTTCAGTGGTGTGCCTGATGTTGACGCTGTTGCTGCTGGCCTGAGAGCCTGCTAGTTGTTGCGTGATGACAAGGCATCAAAGTCATTTACCCCAGCAGCAAGGGTTTGCTGGTTTTTGAGGCGAGCGGCTAATTTTCAGTGGCTGAAACAAGCTCTGCCGTAGTTTTCACGAGGGTTGTTTGCTATAAATTAAATAGTAAAAAAACTACTAATAATGCCGTCCTGACTTGTAAGACGCACTGGCGTTGGGCTTCAAAGTAGCGGTGGCGGCCAGCCGCACGGTGGCCGCGCCCACATGTGCATGTGTAATCGCCAGCCCCAAAGCATCGGCTGCGTCACTGCCAGGCAAGCCGGGCAGTTTGAGCAGGCGCATGACCATGTGCTGCACCTCGGCCTTGCCTGCCTTGCCGTAGCCTGCAACCGCTTTTTTCATTTGCAGCGCGGTGTATTCGGCCACTGGCAAATCGCGTGACACCAGCGCCGTGATGCATGCCCCGCGTGCCTGGCCCAGCAGCAGCGTGCCCTGCGGATTGACATTGACAAACACAATCTCGACCGACGCCGCCGCCGGCTGGTAGCGCTCGGCAACCTCCCGAATCCCGTCATACAGCACCTTCAGGCGGGCAGGCAAGTCACGTGCGCCCAGATGCGTGGTGGTAATCGTGCCGCTGGCCACATAACGCAACTCAGAGCCTTCCAGGTCCACCACGCCAAAGCCGGTGATGCGCAAGCCCGGATCAATGCCAAGAATTCTCATTTGCTACTTTTTTGATAGCGGCAGATGCAAACAACACAAGCGCTAGATGCCAAAATACCACCTGACCGAATGAAAAAACACCGGTGCGGCAAAGCACAGCGCATCAACCCGGTCCAGCAAGCCGGTGGCTCCCGTGACTGACTTGCCTTCTGCGCCCCAGTTGGTGATGCCACGGTCACGCTTGAGGGCTTTCATGACCAGGTGGCCCAATGAGCCCGCCACACAGGCAATAAACCCCATGGCCACCGCCTGCGCGGGCTGAAAAGGCGTCAGGCCGCTCAGCACGCCCCCGATCAGGCTGGCCGCGCCCACGGCGATCAGCCAGCCCGTCCAGTTGAAGGTTTTACTCACACGCGGTGCAATCGGCGGGCGTGGCCACCGGCCGTCCACCAGGTGCTGCACCAGCATGCAGCTTTGCACCACCAACACCAGAAAAAATACCAGAAATGCGTTTTTGCCCTCGTAACCCGGAAACTTGAGCAGCATCAGCGCCGGCACGTGGCTGATGCCGTACACACACACCATGATGCCCCACTGCAGCTTGGCATTGCGCTCCAGAAAGCGCTGTGGGTCATTGGCCAGCGCACTGACCACCGGAATGGCCAGAAAAACATACACTGGAATGAACACCGTCACCAGGTCAAAGTGCCGCGTGATCACCAGCGAAAACTGCACCGGCAGCACCATGAAAAACGCCATCACCAGGCTGCGGTGGTCGCCCTGGCGCGTCGGCGAGAGCGTGATGAACTCGCGCAGTGCAAAAAAAGCGACCGTGCCAAACAGCACAACGGCCACCGTTTCCCCGGCAGCCCAGCCCACCCAGAACACCGTACACATCACCCATGAGGTGCGCAGCAGACCGTTGAACTCCCTGAGTTTCTGGCTGTGTACATCGTCTTCCTGCCGATCCTTGAGCGACAGCACCAGCGCCCACACACTGCTCATGAGAAGCAAGCCAAACACCCCCACAAACAGCAGACCAACTTGCTGTGAAGGACTCAACTGGCGCAAAAAATCATTCATTCAAACGTCCCGTTGTCCCGTTCACGCTTCCCGCAGATCCAGCACCGCTTGACGCGCCCGGATCAAAAAGTCGATACGTGCCTCTTGCGGTGCCGCTGCAATGGGCGCGCCAAATGTCACCGAGCACAAAATGGGCACGGGTACCACCTCACCTTTGGGCATCACGCGTTGCACGTTGTTGATCCAGGCGGGCACCAACACCACATGTGGGAACTTTTGCGCCAGGTTGTACAGGCCAGACTTGAAGTTCTGCGGCTCCTCCTGGTTGCCGCGCGTGCCCTCCGGGAACAAGATGATCGAGTCACCGTTGCCAAGGGCCTCCATCAGCGGCTCCAGCGGGTCTTGCTCGCCGGTCTTGACGCGGTC
>RDZZ01000141.1 GCA_004293655.1 Polaromonas sp.
TTCGCGCCTCATCTCCTGTTGATCTGGAAACGGAATCAGGCGTGGCGCGACACTAGGCTCGTAGCCAAATCAGTTAGCGGTGTCGGTGGCGATGGCGTGGTTGGCCGCACTGCGCACGCTCAGGGTTGCAGCCTTGACAAAGCTGGCCAAATCTTGCGGCGTGCCGCCCTCATTGCTGATGCCCGCTTTTTGCAACTTCTGCCACACAGTGGGTTCACGCAGCACCTCACCCAGCGCCTTGTTCAGTCGGTTGGTGATGTCTGGCGGCAACTTGGCGGGGCCAAACAGGCCAAACCAGACGCTCAAGTTGTAGTCTTTGAACAGTGGCAGCTCAGACAGTGCCGGGACATACGGCGCAGCGCGGGAGCGCTCATGCGTGGTCACGGCCAGCGCCACCATCTTGCCGGACTCGATGTGCGGCAGCGCTGAAGACAGCACAAACACGCCAAACTCGATGTTGCCGCCCAGCAAGTCTTGCACCATTTGCGGCGCGCCCCGGTAGGGTACGTGTTTGATCGAGGTACCCGCCTTGAGGTTAAGCAATTCACCCGCCACATGAAGCGAGGTACCCATACCCGATGACGCGAAATTGAACTTGCCCGGGTTGCGCTTGGCCAGTGCCAGTGCATCGAGCATGTTCTTCACGCCGGTTTGGGGGCCAGCGACAAAAGCCATGGGCGTGGTGCCAATCAAGCCCACAGGGCTCAGGTCAGTTTCGCCGTTGTATTTGACAGCGCTGCTGTAGATGCGGGCAATCGATATTTCACTGCCCGAACCCAGCAGCAGACTGTAGCCATCGGGGGCGGCGTTCACAACCTTTTGCCCACCAATCGTGCCGCTCGCGCCAGGCACGTTGTCAATGACGATCTGCGCACCCAGTCGCTTGCCCAGTGGTTCTGAAATGATGCGTGCCACCAAATCAACACTGCCGCCCGCCGGGTAGCCCACCGTCAGGGTAATGGCTTTGGCAGTGGGCCAGCTTTCAGCCTGCGCTAAAGACGTGGCCAAACCTAGGGCGACCAGGGCAGCGGCGCTAGCCCAGTGAGTGAGCAGAATGCGGCCCGGTGTGCAAGCGGTGGTCATGGTGCGCTCCTGAAGCGGTATCGAGATGTCAACGCCAGTGTGTGCAAAGCTGGCGTTGGCGTTGGCGTTGGTGATGGTGATGGTGATGGTGATGGTGATGGGTTTGCTCAATCGATTCACTTGAAACAGCTGGAAGTTACTCTTTTAATAGCAAACTATCTTTATAAACAGGAAACTATGGGGTCAAGGAAACTATAGGGTCAGGTCTTTCAATATTGCATCAAACAGGCTTGACGCAATCAACTGTCAGCATAGTAATATAATAAAATATATTCAGGTTTATTAATGTATTGTGCGTTCCTTCTCTTCGTTCAGGACAGTCTGAACGTCAGCGCAATATTTTATTAAAGTCAATTAGCTAACTGCTGCTGCGAAACATAGACACCCAAAAAACATGATCAGTCCCCTGAAAATCTTTGTACCACAACGCTTCCCGATTCTTTTCACCCCCAGTTTTGCGCGCATGTGCAAATTGACCTTTGCCCTGTTGTTCGCGCTGATGGCACTAATGCACCAGGCAAATGCGCAGGTAGCTACACCCATACGTGTGTCCATGCAACCCGGCTTGTACTCCATGCTGGCGTACAAAGTCGCATCGGCAAACGGTTATTGGCAAGAGGCCGGTCTGCTGCCCACTTTTGTGTCGTACCCAGCGGGTGTGCCGCAAATCAAAGGCCATGCGGACTGGGATGTTGGCACCACGGGTACCGTACCAGCCCTGATTGGCGCGCGTGACTTTGATTTGATCACCATTGCCATTGCAGACGACCAGTCAAAGACAAACGTGTTGATGGTGCGTAAAGAGCTGCTTGAAAAGCTCAAACAAACAAAGACCATTCCCACGGGCACAAAAATCGCACTCAGCGGCAATTCGACGGTAGATTACGCGGTACAAACTTGCCTGGCGCTGTGGGGTGGCAAACTCAAGTCAGACGTTGTTGTTGTAGATTTACCGCAAGCCCAGGTGATTGCAGCGGGTGCGGCCCAGCAAGTTGACTACGTTGGCCTGTGGGCACCCAATATGTACACCATGCAGGAAAAGCATGGTTTTACGCCGCTTTGCAGCGCCAAAGACTTCAGCCCCGGTATCTACGGCATCATATTTGCAAACCGTGAATACGCCAAGTTGAACCCAAAGGTGGTGGCACGGTTTTTGGCAGTGCAGATGCGCGCCATCCACTGGATGAAGCGACACCCCAAAGAAACCCAGGCTTTGCTTATTGCGACTGCAGCAAAAGATGGCATCACCATTTCCCCGTCTGCAGCCTTGAGTGATTATGAGTTGCGCCCGCTGTTTGACCTGGCTGAACAGACAGAACTAATGGCGGGTAAAACCAAAGAAATAGACGACTCCCCGATTGCCCGGTCTTTTCTTTCGATGAACATTTTTTTGAACGAAGGCAAAGTGCAAAGTCGCCGCCTACGGCCATCTGCATTTATGGATGCATCTTTTCTGCGGATGGTTCAGGCTGACCCTGAGCTGTCTAAATTCGCGGCAGGAAAGTAGTTTGGTAGCTCGGGATCAGCTCTTGAAAGCTGGGGTCAGGTCTTAATACTGTTCGTTTAACCGTTCGGGGAAACTATAGGGAAACTATAGGGTCAGGTCTTTCAATATCGTATCAAACGGGCTTGACGCGATCAACTGTCAGCATAGAACATCAATGCAATCAAGCCGTAGCATCACGCAACACACGACATGACGGTTTGTACTTGTCCTCGAACCAAGGGGTCAAGCCACCATGCCGTTGACCGTCAAATGCAACACGCGATCTGCCCGGGTTGCCGCTGCCATCGAGTGTGTGACCAGTACCAGGGACGCACCGTGTTCACGGGTTTGCGCAATCAGCGCGTCCA
This sequence comes from Polaromonas sp., assembly GCA_004293655.1. Classification (GTDB taxonomy): domain Bacteria; phylum Pseudomonadota; class Gammaproteobacteria; order Burkholderiales; family Burkholderiaceae_C; genus Polaromonas. The sequence goes on from RDZZ01000141.1 coordinate 2,938, forward strand.
TGACTTTGGCGGCAGTGGTCGGGTCGAGGTTGCCGGTAGGCTCGTCGGCCAGCAGCAGGCCAGGTTTGTGTACCAAAGCGCGGGCAATCGCCACACGCTGCAGTTGCCCGCCGCTTAACTGTTGTGGCAAGCGCGCGCCCATGCCTTGCAGCCCGACAGCGTCCAGCATGGCTTGCACACGCACGTCGTCAAGCTGGCCCAGCAGCAGCAAGGGCAGCGCCACGTTTTGCGCCACGTCCAGGTGGGGCAGCACATGAAACGCCTGAAACACAAAACCCACATGTTTGCGCCGTAGCAAAGCACGCTGGTCTTCTGGCAAGCGGCCCAGGTCAGTGCCCTTGAGCGTGACCGAGCCTTCGTCCCAGCTGTCCAGCCCGGCCATGCAGTTGAGCAGCGTGGACTTGCCCACGCCCGACTCGCCAATGATGGCGACGAACTCACCGGGCGCAACATCGAGCGTGACATGGCTGAACACCGTGCTGGTGCCGTAGTGTTTGGCCAGATTCTTCAGATGCAGGGTCATGTGTTGAATGTGTTGAATGTGCTGGTTGTCCTGCCAAAGCCTGCAACGATCGCTTGGGTCTTGCTGAGCACCTGCTGCAAGGCTGTCGGCTCGTCACAGGCGACTGTTTGCCGCTGCGGCATGGAGCGCAGCCAGGTGATCTGCCGTTTGGCCAGCTGGCGGGTTGCAAAAATGCCTTTGTCGCGCAACTCGTTCATGGGGGATGTGCCGTCCAATGCTTCCCAGGCTTGCCGGTAACCCACGCAGCGCATGGAGGGCAGGTCGGCGTGCAGGTCACCGCGTTTGCGCAGGGCTTTGACTTCGTCCATGAAGCCCGCTGCCAGCATGGCGTCAAAACGCTGGGCGATGCGGGCGTGGAGCCAGCTTCTGTCTGCGGGTTCTAAAGAAATTAAGGCTCTGTGGCAGTCTGTATAAGGATTGTTTGCTATATTTTTTGTAGTATTTTTTTTCTGGAAAGATGCCAGGGGTTGCCCGGAAATCATGAACACTTCAAGTGCCCTTGAGATGCGCTGCGAGTCTTGCGGCTCCAGCCGGGCGGCTGTGACGGGATCTGCCACGGCCAGCTCGGCGTGCATGGCTGGCCAGCCCTTGGCGAGTGCCTGGGCAGCAATGCGGGCGCGCACGGTGGCATCGGCTTTGGGCATGTCGTCCAGCCCGTCAAACAGCGCCTTGAAGTACAGCATGGTGCCGCCCACCAGCAAGGGCAGCCTGCCGCGAGCGTGGATATCTCGCATGAGCTGCTGCGCGTCCAGCACAAATTCTGCCGCGCTGTAGGTGTGCAGCGGGTCACGAATATCCACCAGATGGTGCGGCACAGACGCCAGCTCTGCAGCCGACGGCTTGGCCGTGCCGATGTCCATGCCCCGGTAAACCAGCGCAGAGTCCACGCTGATGATCTCAACGGGCCAACGCTGTGCAATGGCCAATGCAGCGGCTGTTTTACCCGCTGCAGTCGGCCCGGCAATGGCAATGCACTCTGGCATGGGCGGGTTCAAGGGAGCTGCACTTTCAAAACTGAACTTTTAAGGCTGTGCCGTGGCAAGCGGCGGGGTACTGGCCGCAGGTTCGCCATATTTCCACACCAGCGTCCAGGCGAACAGGGCAATCAGCACACTCCAGAACCACACGCCATGGGTCAATGGATCAGCCGTGCCGTCCATGCGCGTGCCCAGCCAGGCGCCGATGCCAAACGCCACCACCATCATCACAAACCCGTTCATGGCCGCTGCCGCACCTGCCGAGCGTGGAAACGGCCCGACCGCGCCGCTCTGGCCGCACGGCTGGTGAATGCCGTGGCCCACCATGAAAAGCGCCTGCGGCAGCAGTACCGCCCAGGCCTGCACAATGCCTGCCCAGGCCAGGCCCGCCATCAGCGTGCCGCCCGACAGGCTCAACCCCGCAGCGATGGCGACTGATCTGCGCACGCCAAACCGCGCGATCAGGCGTCTGCACACAAACGTGCCAATGATGTAGAAAAACGCGCTGTAAAACAACACCAGCCCGTACTGCACTTTGTTCAGACCCAGCACGGTCATGAACACAAATGAAGACGATGCCAGAAACGTGAACAAACCGCCATAAGACGCCGCAGACAGCGCGGAAAACGCCAAAAACGTGGGGTGACTCCAGAGGGTGCCCCATGTTTTAAGCAGCGTTACCGGTTGCAGGGTCTGCAAGTTTTTTTGCGGCAGCGTTTCCTGAAAACGCAGCGCGATCAATGTCAGGGCGCCGCCGCCAAAGCCGGCCAGTGCCATCAGCGCTGCACGCCAGCCAAACTGCTCGGCCAGCAGCCCGCCCAGGGGCGCGCAAACGCAGGCCAGCACGCCCAGGCCGGTCAAGCCCTTGGACATGATGCGTGCGCCGTCCTGCGGCTGGTACAAGTCACGAACGATGGCGCGCGCGCACATCACCACCGCGCCCATGGCAGCGCCCTGCACAACACGCCACACCACCAGCAGCGCCATGGACGGTGCCAGCACGCTGCCTATCGATGCCAGCGTGTAAGCCAGCAGCCCACACAACAAGATGGGACGCCTGCCAAACCGGTCAGACAGCGGCCCCCAGATCAGTTGGGAGCAGCCAAAAGCCAGCAGCAGCGCGCTGAGCGTGAGTTGCGCCATGGCAATGGGCGCTGCAAAGCTCTCGGTCAGCATGGGCAACGCTGGCAAATACAGATCGGTGGTCACGGGCTGAATGCCCAGCAACATGGACAGCATCAGCACCACCAGCCCTGCACTCATGGGGGGTGGCGTGTGGGTGGCGGTCGGGCTGGTTTTGGGGTGCTTTTTGAACATCAGGGATACATCAGGGACTTCAGTGGCATCGGGGCATCATAAATGTTCACCTGAGCGTAGCAGATCGGCCCGTGCCCCAAGCCCCTGGGCGGGGAAGTTACCCAGCATCGCTTGACGCGACCTGAACGCACCCTCAATGCAGGCTCATCAACTGCGCCAGTGCTTGCCGGTACTGGGGTTGCCCCACCTGGTTGGTGTTGTGGTGTGAACCGCCCGGCACCAGTACAAACAGTTTGGGCTCAGCGGCGGCGTCAAACAGCTTGCGTCCCAGGTCAGGCCGAATCAAGCGGTCTTCTTCGCCATGCACCACCAGCAGGGGCGAGCCGATTTTGCCTACTTTGCGCACCGCTTCAAAGCGCTGGGTAATCAAGAGAGACACCGGTATCCAGCCCCATCGGGAAGTCGCCACCACATCAGCAATCGAGGTGAAGGTGCCTTCCACAATGGTGCCGCGCTCGTCCGGCACGTCAGCGGCCAGACTGATTGCAATCGGGCCCCCCAGTGAATGGCCAAAAATGTAGCGCGCACGCCCTGGGTACTTTGCCGCCAGCCAGTCCCAGGCGGCGCGTGCGTCTTCAGCGCTTGACGCCTCTGAGGGGAGTGCGGGCGTGCTCTTGCCAAAACCACGGTAGTCAATGGCCAGCACTGAAAAGCCCAGCTCCTGCATGCGGCGTATGCGCGGGGCCGAGCCGGTGACGTTGTAACGTGCGCCGTGCAAATACAGCAGGATGGGCGCATCTTCAGGCGCACGGCTGGCCCGGGCGTCTGCAGCCAGCCAGAGCGCATTCAGGCTGACAAGCTGACCGTCGGCTTTGGCCTGGAAGTCAATCGACAACTCCTGCATGCCTTCGGCCGCCGCCATGCCACCGCTCCAGGTCCGGTCACTGGGCTGAAAAATCCAGGCACGCTGCTTTTCATCGAGCGTGGTGCAGCCTGCCAGTACGGCCATCGTTATGCAGAGCGCACTGAAAATACCAAAAAAATGCGAGCGTTTCATCGACATGACTGAGCCGCGTTTGCCACAAAAGTTCAGCGCCCACGCATGAACAGCGCGTCCAGCTCTTTCATGCTGATGGCCCGCCAGGTCGGCCTGCCGTGGTTGCACTGGTCAGAGCGTTCGGTGGACTCCATCTGGCGCAGCAAGGCGTTCATCTCTTCCAGCGTGAGTTTGCGGTTGGCCCGCACCGCACCGTGGCAGGCCATGGCAGACAGCAGAGCGTTCTGGGCGCGTTCAACCACCGTGCTGGCGTCATGCTGGGCCAGCTCGGCCAGCACGCTGCGGGCCAGTTCCACCGCGTCGCCGCCGTTGGAGCCTGCCAGGCTGGCAGGCACCGCCCGCACGGCAAGGGTTTTGGGCGAAAACGGGGTGATTTCCAGGCCCAGGGTGGCCAGCACATCGGCGTTGGCTTCAGCGGTAACAACTTCTTGTGGAGCAGCTGCAAAGGTGGCGGCAATCAGCAGTGGCTGGCTGGCAATGCGGGCCGTTGTGTCGATCTGGGACTTCAGTCGTTCATAAACAATGCGCTCGTGCGCAGCGTGCATATCGACAATGACCAGGCCCTGCGCGTTCTCGGCCAGGATGTACACGCCGTGCAGTTGCGCCACTGCACGGCCCAGTGGCCAGTCGCCGGGCGCAGACTCAGCGACTGGCCGGGCTGGGTTTGTCGAAACCGGTACAGCACCCGGCGCAGGGGCACTGCCTGAGCGTTCGGGGGATGGCCACATCGCCTGAACGTCAGAAGCCATAGAGCCATTGTTTGCTACATAATTGATAGCTGACTGTGCCCACGAAGACTGCTGTGGCGGGCTTTTTTGTTCTGAAAAAAGAGCTGGTGGAGAAAAGACCGTCTGCGCGTCACTGGCGGCCTGGACGGGTGTGCTTGATCTGGGCGTGGCAAGTGCATCCTCCACGCCATAGCGCACGGCATGGTGAACTTCCCGGCTGTCCCGAAAGCGCACTTCAATCTTGGTCGGGTGGACGTTCACATCAACGCGTCTCGGGTCCAGTTCGACATACAGCGCATACACCGGCTGGCGTTGGCCGTGCAGCACATCTTCATAGGCACTGCGCACGGCGTGGCTGAGCACCTTGTCGCGCACATAACGGCCATTGACATAGGCAAACTGCCAGTCGGCGCGGGTGCGGGCAGCATCCGGTGCACCCGCACGGCCCCACACGCGCACGGCAGGCAAGCCGTTGCTGCCCCGCGCAGTGCTCTCATGCAACACGGCCACAGACTGCGCAATAAAGTCGCTGCCCAGCACATCAGCGAGCCGCTTGTCGTGTGCGGTCTGCGGCACGTCGCCCGTGCAGGCGCGCCACTGCTCGACCAGCTTGCCCTCGTGCCAGACTGAAAAACTGACATCGGGCCGCACCAGCGCGTGGCGGCGCACGGCGTCAATGCAGTGGGCCAACTCGGTGGCATCGGTTTTCAAAAACTTGCGGCGTGCCGGCGTGGCATAAAACAGCTCACGCACTTCAACGCTGGTGCCGCGCGCGCGGGCGGCGGGCTGCAGCTCGCCCGTGCGGCCATCGAGCTGCCAGGCGTGGTCTGCGCCTGGCGTTCTTGACTGCACGCTCACGTCGGCAATCGAGTTGATCGCCGCCAGCGCCTCCCCCCTGAAACCCATGGTGCCGACCGACTCCAGGTCTTGCAGCGATGCAATCTTGCTGGTGGCATGCCGCTTGAGCGACAAAGCCAAGTCCTCGCGCGGCATGCCGTGGCCATCATCTTCAACCGCAATCAGGCGCACGCCACCGGCCATGAGTCGCACCGTGACTTGGGCCGCGCCTGCGTCAAGCGCGTTGTCCAGCAGTTCACGCACAACAGAGGCCGGGCGCTCCACCACCTCGCCGGCGGCAATCTGGCTGACCAACTCATCAGGGAGTTCGCAGATGGGGCGGCGGATGGGGGACAGGCTGGACATGGCCGCTGATTTTAGGGCTGGGCTGACCTGTCAAAATCGCCGCCATGGAAATCATCACCTTTCTCATCGACTTCATCATCCACATTGACAAACACCTTGAATCTTTTGTCACCACGTATGGTTTGTGGGTCTATGCGCTGCTGTTCATGGTTATTTTTGTGGAAACCGGTGTGGTGGTCATGCCTTTTCTGCCGGGCGATTCGCTGCTGTTTGTGGTGGGCACCATGTGTGGCGTGGGCCTGATGAGCTACCCGTTGGCGGTGGGCCTGCTGTTTGTGGCAGCGGTGCTGGGCGACCAGTGCAACTACACGATTGGTCGCTACTTCGGGCCGAAAGTTTTTGCCTGGCCCGACTCGCGGTTTTTCAACAAACGGGCGTTTGACAAGTCCCACGCTTTTTATGAGCGTTATGGCGGCATCACCATCATATTGGCGCGCTTTGCCCCGTTTTTGCGCACCTTTGCCCCGTTTGTGGCCGGTGTGTCCGAGATGCGCCGCAGCAAGTTCACGCTCTACAACGTCGTGGGCGGGGCGCTCTGGGTGGGCGGCATCATCACGGTGGGTTATCTGTTCGGCAATATTCCGATTGTCAAGGCCAACCTTCAAAAAATCATCTGGGCCATGATCCTGATTCCCGGTTTGCTGGTGATTTATGGGGCCTGGAAGGCGGGGCGCAACTCGAAACCTGCGGCTTCGGGTTTTGTGAAAACCCCGACTGGTCGAAATTGATAAGTAAGCGTATGATTTCCTGCGATGTCAAGTCGCAGGAGCAACCATGAACGCATCGCCCGCTTCAACTGCCGAGTCAACCGCCGAATCAACCGCCGAATTTCCCCGCTGGACGCAGCCCGGCGCCAGCCGTGTGCCATTTTGGGTGTACACCGACGCGCAGCTCTACCAGCGGGAGCTTGAAAAAATCTTCTATGGTGCGCACTGGTGTTACGTGGGCCTTGAAGCTGAAATTCCCAACACGGGTGATTACAAATTGAGCTATGTGGGGGAGCGACAGGTGCTGATGGTGCGTGACCGCATTGCACCCAAAGACCGCGCCACCGACCACGGCGTGCGGGTGGTTGAAAACCGCTGCGCCCACCGGGGCGTGCGGTTTTGCCAGACCAGCCACGGCAACGCCCGCAGTTTTGTCTGCCCTTACCACCAGTGGACGTACAAGCTCAATGGCGACTTGGCGGGCCTGCCTTTCAAGGATGGTGTCAAGGACGGCGACTGCGCTGGACGCGTCAATGGCGGCATGCCCGAGGGTTTTGAGCTCAAAGACCACGGCTTGAGAAAGTTGCGCGTGGCCTTGCTGCACGGCCTGGTGTTTGCCACCTTCAGCGACACCGCTGAGCCCCTTGAAGCCTACCTCGGCCCCAACATCATGCCGTGGCTGGGCCGCATCTTCAAAGGCGCTGACGGTGCGAAAAAGCTGACGCTGCTGGGCTACAACCGCCAGCGCATTCCGGGCAACTGGAAGCTCATGATGGAGAACATCAAGGACCCCTACCACCCCGGCCTGCTGCACACCTGGTTTGTCACCTTCGGGCTGTGGCGTGCCGACCAGAAAAGCCGCATGGTGATGGACGCCCAGGGCCGCCACGCGGTGATGATTTCGCGCCGCAATCAAGGTGGCCAGAACGCTGCCGTGACTGAGGGCGTGACATCGTTCAAGTCGAACATGACACTGCACGATGCTCGCTTGCTGGATGTGGTTGCCGAGGCATGGTGGACGATTGACGACCCAGCCAACCCCGGCACACCGATCACGCCCACCGTGACCATGATCACGCTGTTTCCCAGTCTGATCATCCAGCAGCAGGTCAACTCACTGAGCACGCGCCACATCGTGCCGCGCGGGCAGGGTGAGTTTGATTTTGTCTGGACACATTTTGGCTTTGCAGACGACACGCCCGAGATGACGCAGCGCCGCCTGCGGCAGGCCAACCTGTTTGGCCCGGCGGGCTTTGTCAGTGCCGACGATGGCGAGGTCATTGAGTTCAGCCAGGCTGGCTTTGCGCAGGCAGACAGCAGCAATGCAACCCTGTGCGAGCTAGGCGGCACCGGCACTGAAGGGACAGAACACATGGTGACTGAAACCCTGATACGCAGCATGTACGCTTACTGGCGCCAGGTGATGAAGACATGAACGAATCCATGCTGCTGCACCACCGGCTGGACCAGTTCAATGCAGCCTACGCTGCGGCTCTTGACGACGGGCGTTTTGACGACTGGCCGCTGTTTTTCACTGAAGATGGGCACTATAAAATCCAGGCGCGTGAGAATTTTGACCGTGGCTTACCGCTGGCATTGATGGCGCTGGAGAGCCAGGGCATGATGAAAGACCGCATCTATGGCGTCACGCAAACCATCTACCACGGCCCGTACTACATGCGGCACATCATCAGTCCTGCACGCATCACGCTGCATGAGGGTGATGTGATCAGGGCAGAGGCGAACTACGCCGTGTTTCGCACCAGGCCGGGCGGCATCAGTGAGGTTTACAACGTGGGCCGCTACATTGACACCATCGTCGAGCAAGGCGGTGTGCTGAGGCTTAAAAATCGCCTTTGCGTGTACGACAGCGAGATGATTTTGAACTCGTTGATCTACCCGATTTGACGCCTCGCACAATGGGCCTACCTCGCGCCCCGTCTTGCATGAAGTGACATGGCGCAATTAGGTAGCACTACATAGCCGCTAAAAGCACCACAGCATTAGTATTTTGCTTTTCTAACAACAATGAACCTGGCGCTCGTCGCATGGTTCGTACATTTGCGAATACAAATACAAATGCCCAAAAATATTTCCAGACGTGCGCTTATACAGTCGCCGGCTTTGCTGGCTGCAACTGCACCTATCGGCCTTGTGCTGGCTCCATCGGCCAGTTATGCACAGATCACGACGCTTGCCGATGCGATTGAAAAAGCAGAAGCGCTTTTCATGTTGTCGCAGCGCGCGACGAAAGCGTATTTCGCCATGGGTCTGGGTGTTCGCACTCAAGAGGCGCAAAAAGTGCTCGACGCATCGGTGCAGCGGTTTGATCGGATGCTGATCGAACTCAAGGCTTTCGCACCCACTGCAGCTTCAAAAAAGACATATGTTGACTTGGGCATCGCGTGGGTAGATTTGAAGATTGAGCTGATGGGCAAGGTGCCCAGCAAATCAGCATCTCCCAAAGTCATCACACTCAACAAAAAAGTGTTTGATCTATCGGGAGCAGGCTCCAACTTGTTTCAAGAAGTCGCCAAGACACCCATATCCAAGTTGCAAGACGTGGCAGGCAATGTGCGCATGTTGTCGCAGCGCATGACAAAAAATTACTTCCGCAGGGGTTGGGGTGTGCAGGCCGATGCGGCCGATGTGGTGGCCGCGCCTCAGTCAACTGCAGCAATCAAGGCACAAATTGACATGGCCAACAACCAATGGACGCTGATTGAGACCGCGGTGAACAGCAAAAAGCCACCCAGTGCCAGCAACTACAGTGATGTATGGGCGGTGAGTGAAAACATTTTGTCCGTCATGGATGGCGTTTGCACCGCTTACTTCAAGCAGGTTTGAAAAGCTGGCTGTGTTGCCAATCAGCTCACCAGCAGCTGCGCCTGCGACTGTACCAGTTGACGCATGGGTTGGTGCCGCAGCCTGTCAGCACGATCGACGAGGCAGCAGCGACTGCAGGCAAAAGCTTCGCAAGAGTTTTCACCTGGTTTTTTTATTGAGCCTGGCCAATGCAGTGGTTTTGGCTTCTTGTCGGGCGCGCCGGTTAAAGGCGGCCAAATCCGCCTGAAAATTACTGTCGCCACCACGGGTGGTCTGGTGCGGCAGCGGTTCTTGCTCTTGGGCCTCACCTAAAAATGCTGCCCGCATCACCGAGCTTTTGGGCAAGTCGATCACCAGCGCCACGGTGTAGGCGATGCCGCAGTCCGACAGCAATTTCTCCTTCAACGCCCGCGTGGTTTGCGGCAATCCGCGCTTGCCTGGCATGTCAACACAGCCGATCACCTTGCCCTGAGGGGTACACACGGTGTAGGTGCAGTACACGCCATCCAGAAGTTCTTGCCAACGTGGGTCAATACCTTCGTGTTTTTTAGCGGTCGGTACCGTGAACCGCAGCACCGGTACCTTGACCATCACCAGGTGGTCGTGGAACGTGGTGGCCAGCCACTTCAGCCCAACGCACTCCTGACTGGTCAGCAGGTTGCGTGCCATCAGCGGCCATGTGTCTGGTGCGAGCGGGTCGGGCACTCGCCTGGTGCGAAGCCATGCCCTGTACAAACCAGCTCCCAGCAGCATGCCTGCCGTCAGAGCCAAGCCCACTACCCACCATTTAGACAAGTCCAAGATACCTCTCCATGTTTTGGTCAACACTCTTGCAACTGCGGCCATTGCACACAATCAGCCCATGTTAAACCGGCCAGACTGGTTGGCAAGATGTATGAGCATCACACAGCAGAGTGTTACCGCCGGTTGCATGTGAGCCCTTCGTTTTTGCTAAAAACACCGCCTGACGTTATGCTGTGCTTCTACAACCAAGGAGCGCACCATGCGACTGAAAACCGCCCAAGACTTTGACCAGGAACTGCTGATTTTGTTTGATGCTTATGTGCATGGCACTCTGGACAGGCGCGGTTTTTTGGATCGCGCACAAAAGTTTGCGGTGGGCGGCATGACGGCCGGTATGCTGCTGGCTGCACTCAGCCCTGACTTTGCCCGCGCGCAGGTCGTCCCGAAAGACGACAAGCGCATCATCACCGAAAGGGCAGAGTACCCGTCAACAGCGGGCACAGGCACAGTCAAGGGCTACCTGGCCAAGCCCGCCAGCGCCACCGGCAAACTGCCTGTGGTGCTGGTGGTGCATGAAAACCGGGGCTTGAACCCGCACATTGAAGACATCACCCGCCGCCTGGCGCTGGACAATTTCGTCGCTTTTGCACCTGATGCCCTGACACCACTGGGCGGCTACCCTGGAGACGAAGACAAGGCGCGCGAGCTGTTTGCCAAACTTGACCAGAAAAAAGCCACCGAAGACTTTGTGGCAGCAGCCAACTACCTCAAGAGCCGGCCCGAGTCCAGCGGGAAAATGGGCGTGGTCGGGTTTTGCTATGGCGGCGGCATGGCGCATACGCTTTCAGTGCGTATGCCTGAGCTGAATGCAGCGGTGCCTTTCTACGGCAACCACCCGGCAGCCGAAGACGCGGTGAAGGTCAGAGCGCCCCTTTTGATTCACTTTGCGGGCGTTGACGAGCGCATCAATTCAGCGTGGCCCGCTTATGAGGCGGCCTTGAAAGCCGCCGGTACGCGTTACACAGCCCACCAGTACGCCAGCACGCAGCACGGCTTTAACAACGACACCACACCCCGCTTTGACGCTGCTGCGGCCAAGCTGGCGTGGGAGCGTACCCTGGCGTTTTTCAATGCCCAACTGCGTGCCTGAGGAATGGCATTGCATTGCATTGCGTGGCGTGGCGTGGCGTGGCGTGGCGTGGCGTGGCGTGGCGTGGGGTGTGCAGCTAACCCCAGACCACCGAGCGCATCGAAATCGAGCCGCCCTGAAAGCTGGTGTTGAAAAACCGCACCGGCTCATTGGCATCCACCGCACCCGCAGCGTAGAGCAGGGGCAGGTAATGCTCGTGGCTGGGGTGTGCCATTTTGGTGAGTTGCCCGAGTTTGAGGAAATTCTGCAGCGCCCCCAGATTGCCCTGCTGCAAGTAGCCGCCAATCGTGTGGTCAAACTCCAGTGCCCAGTCATAGGCCTGGTTGCCCGCTGCGCCACGCTGCATCTGGCCCAGGTTATGAACAATGTTGCCACTGCCCACAATCAGCACACCACGCTCACGCAGTTGTTTGAGCTGCTGGGCCAGCGCATAGTGATCTTCCGGCGGGCGGCTGTAATCCATGCTGAGCTGAATCACCGGGATATCTGCCTCGGGGAACATGGGTTTGAGCACAGACCAGGCACCGTGGTCCAGGCCCCATTGCGCCACATCCAGCCCCAGCGGCAATGATCCTCGCTGCTTGACGACCTGGCTGATGGCGCGGGCAGCGGCAACGTCGCCCGGGGCCGGGTACTGCTGGTCAAACAGCTCTTGGGGGAAGCTGCCAAAGTCATGAATGGTTTTGGGCCGCGCCATCGCGGTGAGCCACCAGCCTTCGGTCAGCCAATGCGCCGAGATGCATAAAATCAATTGCGGACGCGCGATTTTCGAGCCAAAGCTCAAGCCCAGTGCCCGCCAGCTCTCGAAGTATTCATTGCCCGCGAGTGCATTCATGGGACTGCCATGGCCCAAAAACAAAACGGGCATCCTGTCAGAGCTTTTGAGCGATGCAATTTGCCCTAAAGCCGCTAAATCTGTGGTGGCAAGCATGTTTGTCTCCTGTGGCTTGACTTTACCGGGCTGTACGGCAAAACTTATGTCAATCAAGCACCTAAAGTTGATGGAATTTGTCGCTATTCGCAAACTTGTAAGCCGCCAGCCTGTTATATTTGTTGCACTGCAACATAATTTTTCAAGTTGTTACTTCAACCGAAATATTCGAAGGTTTCCCCATGCTCTACCAGGTCTATGAATCCCAGCGCACGTTGATGGAGCCCTTTGTTGACTTCGCGCAGGCCGCTGCCAAACTCTATGGTAACCCCTTGTCGGCTGTGGGTAAAAGCCCCTTTGCCCAGCGCTTAGCAGCTGGCTACAGCCTGATGTACCGGCTGGGCAAAGACTACGAAAAACCAGCGTTCGACATTCATACCGTGGATGTTGAGGGCGCCAGCATCGCCATCCATGAGCGAATTGAGATCGACAAGCCGTTTTGCGAGTTGCGCCGTTTCAAACGCTTCACCGACGACCCGGCCACGCTGACCCGGCTCAAAGACCAGCCTGCCGTGCTGATTGTGGCCCCGCTGTCTGGCCACTATGCAACGCTGCTGCGCGACACCGTCAAAACCATGCTCAAAGACCACAAGGTCTATATCACCGACTGGAAAAACGCCCGTACCGTGCCCCTGTCCGAAGGTGCGTTCCACCTCGACGACTATGTCAACTACGTGCAGGAATTCATCCGCCACCTGCAGTCAAAGTATGACAACTGCCATGTCATCAGCGTGTGCCAGCCCACGGTACCGGTGTTTGCCGCCATTTCCCTGATGGCTTCGCGCGGGGAGACCACGCCGCTGTCGATGACCATGATGGGCGGCCCGATTGATGCACGCCTGTCGCCCACGTCGGTCAACAATCTGGCCACCACCAAGCCTTACGAGTGGTTTGAAAACAATGTGATTTACCGGGTTCCCAGCAACTTTGCCGGTGCAGGCCGCCGCGTTTACCCAGGCTTTTTGCAGCACACCGGCTTTGTGGCGATGAACCCCAGCAACCACGCCCGCAGCCATTACGATTATTTCAAAGACCTGATCAAAGGCGACGACGCCAGTGCGGAAGTACACCGCAAGTTCTACGACGAGTACAACGCCGTGCTCGACATGGACGCTGACTACTACCTGGAGACCATCAAGACAGTGTTCCAGGAGTTCAAACTGGTCAACGGAACCTGGGACGTGATGAGCGTCAAGGGAAAAGCCGAGCGCGTCAAGCCGGGCGACATCAAGACCACGGCCGTGATGACCGTCGAGGGCGAGCTGGACGATATCTCGGGTGCCGGGCAAACCCGCGCGGCTCTGGACATGTGCAGTGGCGTGTCTGCAGCAAAGAAAAAACATTTTGAAGTCAAGGGCGCAGGCCACTACGGCATCTTCAGCGGCCGCCGCTGGCGCGACATGGTCTATCCAGCAGTCAAGGCCTTCATTTTTGAGGCCAACGAGGCTGTAGCGCACAAAAAGCCTGCACCTGACGCTACTTTTTTGAGAGCAAAACCTGTAGCACTGGCGATTGAAAAGCCCGCTGTGAAGTCCGCTGCAGAACCCACTGCAAAAAGCGCTGTAAAAGCCACTGCCAAATCAGTTTCAAAGCCGATGGCAAAACCGCTTGCTGAAACCATTGCCAAGACAGCAGCCGCTGCAGTCAAGGCAGCACCAGTAAAAACACCTGATGCGTTTGTCGTGCCAGACGCACCCGCGACCGAATCGGTCAGCAAGCCAGCAGTGCAGCCTGCTTTGCCTGCAACAGCAATAGCAACAGCAACAACAACGGCAACGGCAACGGCAACGGCAACAGACGTTAAAACAACAGCCCAACCCGAGGGCGAGTCCACCACCGGGCCAGTTGCGAAGCAGGCATCAAGCAAAACATCAGCCAAACCGTCAGCCAAAACTGTCCGTGATCAATAGCAAGGCGTGGTGCCCGACAATAGCCGGGTGACCACGACAGACTCCCTGCCCCTCGCCCAGCGAATCCACGCTGCATTGCCACAAACGCAATGCACGCGCTGCGGCTACCCTGATTGCGCTGCTTATGCGCAAGCCATCGCCACGGGCAGCGCTGCCATCAACCAATGCCCGCCCGGCGGTGCAGAAGGTGTGCAGCGACTGGCAGCCATCACGGGCTTGCCTGCACTTGCCCTGAACGCAGCCCACGGGCATGAAGGCCCGCGCAGTGTCTTCATCATTGATGAGGCCTGGTGCATAGGCTGCACCCTTTGCATGAAGGTCTGCCCAACCGACGCTGTTTTGGGCAGCAACAAGGTGATGCACACCATTGCCGAGCCTTACTGCACAGGTTGCGGCTTGTGCGTGCCGGTGTGCCCGGTCGATTGCATCAGTTTTGAAAACATCAGTGGCGAGCGCACCGGCTGGCAGGCATGGTCACAGCAAGAGGCCGATACAGCCTTAAATCGCTATAAAATTCATAGCATAAAATTCATACAGAACAAGCCAGAGGGCCTTAAAAAGCCTCTGGTTTCTGATGTGCAGGCCAGCACTGTTGCAGAGGACAAAAAGCGGGCGGTGATTCAAGCCGCACTTGCCCGTTCACGTGCTGCGCGCCAGACGGCAGTCTGAGGTTGTGGTGCGCCTCAAGGGTCTGGATGCACAAGCTCGCACGTCTTGATACCCAAGCTGCACGACCAGAACAGCCATCAACGACAATACGCCAACCCGCATCGAAAACCTGGAAATGCTGAGCAGGCTCAGCAAGTTATAAAGACTTCAAACCATGAACATCGTAATCCTTGACGACTACCAAGATGCCGTGCGAAAACTGCCTTGCGCGTCCAAACTGGATGCCTACACCGCCAAGGTACATACCAACACCGTCAAGGGAATGGGCCAGTTGCTCGTCAGACTCAAAGATGCGGATGTGATCGTCTTGATTCGAGAGCGCACGCACCTTAACCGCCAGCTGATAGAAAAGCTGCCCCGGCTCAAGATGATTGCCCAGACGGGGCGCGTCGGGGCGCACATTGACGTGGGTGCCTGCACAGAACGCGGCATTGCAGTGGCTGAGGGGACTGGCTCACCCACCGCCCCTGCAGAGCTGACTTGGGCACTCGTCATGGCAGCGACCAAACGCTTGCCGCACTACATTTCGTATCTCAAGCACGGCGCGTGGCAGCAGGCGGGTCTCAAATCCGCCTCCATGCTGCCTAATTTTGGAATCGGATCGGCTCTCAAGGGCAGAACACTGGGCGTCTGGGGCTATGGCAGGATCGGGCGTCTGGTTGCGGGCTATGGGCGGGCATTCGGTATGCGCGTGGTGGTATGGGGCCGCCATGATTCCCGCGAGCGGGCACAGGCCGATGGTTTTGAGCTGGCTGACAGCAAGGCGGCATTCTTTGAGCAATGCGATGTGCTGAGTTTGCACTTGCGTCTCACCGATGAGACCAAATCAAGCGTGACGCTGGGCGATCTTTCAAGCATGAAACCCAGTGCATTGCTGGTCAACACATCGCGTGCGGAGCTGATTGAGCCTGACGCACTTATTGCTGCACTCAACCGAGGCCGACCTGGGCTGGCAGCAGTTGACGTGTTCGAGTCCGAGCCCATACTGCAGGGCCACGCATTGTTGCGGCTTGAGAACTGCATCTGTACGCCGCACATCGGCTATGTCGAGCAAGACAGCTACGAGATGTATTTCAGCGCTGCGTTTGACAACGTGGTCAACTTCATCAGTGGCACGCCTACAAACATCATCAACCCAGGCGCTTTTCAGGTACGCCGCTAAGCGGTGCAGGGATTCAGATGCTCAGCAGCCCTAGATTTTTGGAGGCCCTGCTGAATCCGAATTTTTAATGAAAGCGTCAAGATCATCAAAGTTGATCAGATTGTCTTCATCCGCAGAAGGTTTGTAAGGCGCGACCGGGGTCACAGCGGGGGGTGCAGTGGGAACAACAGGCGATCGGGTCAGGGAACTCACTGGCATTTTGGTGCCCAGGCGAGCAAAGAAGTTCGAGTTCGAGCTTGACTGTGTACCAGCGCTGGGCAAAGGTGTGGTGGTGGTCTTGCCCATCAAGTCATCCAAGTCCACATCCAGCGCCAGTCGTGGTGATTTTGGAGGCAGCAGCAGGTCAAGGTCTGCGACGGTCTTGTCGCCAGTGCTGGCTGAAAGTGGCTCGATGGATGTCAGGGAAAATTCAGACGGGTGCGCTTTGCTGCCTTCAG
>RDZZ01000142.1 GCA_004293655.1 Polaromonas sp.
TGCAGCCAATAGCACAGCTATTGGCAAGAAAAGCAACGCAGCAGACCGCCCGAGTCCGGCTGATCACAGACCGCAGGGAGTTATGCAGAGGGTCCCAAGTACACAACTGAGGGCGCTTTGGGAGGAGCTTTGCGGAGTTTCTTCGACCCAATACCAAGCGGCTTAAAATCCACCAACTCTTACGCACCAATGTTGACCTTTCAAGTTCTCACCGCCGACCCCACCAGCTACGCGCGTCGCGGCACGCTCACCCTTAACCACGGCGTGGTGCAAACCCCGATATTCATGCCGGTCGGCACCTATGGCACCGTCAAGGGCGTGATGCCGCAATCGCTGCACGAGATGGGCGCACAGATTATTCTGGGCAATACCTTTCACCTGTGGATGCGGCCTGGCCTGGATGTGCTGAAACAATTCGGTGGACTCCACCGCTTTGAGAGCTGGCACAAACCAATATTGACTGACAGCGGTGGTTTTCAGGTCTGGTCGCTGGGCGGCGCAGACGGCAAAGGCCGCAAGATTTCTGAGCAAGGCGTGGCGTTCTCATCGCCCGTCAACGGCGACAAGCTGTTTTTGACACCTGAGATCTCGATGCAAATCCAGACGGCTTTGAACAGCGACATCGTCATGCAGTTTGACGAATGCACGCCTTATGACACTGCTGGGCACATCACCACCGAAGGCGAAGCTCGCACGTCGATGGAACTGAGCCAGCGCTGGGCCAGCCGCTGCAAGGCAGAGTTTGCCGCGCTTGGGAACCCCAACGCTTTGTTTGGCATTGTGCAGGGCGGCATGTTTGAAAACCTCCGACAAGAGTCGCTCGAAGCACTGGTCGCACAGGATTTTCCAGGCTATGCAATTGGCGGGGTCAGCGTAGGTGAGCCCAAAGAAGAGATGCAGCGCATCATGGCGCACACACCGCACCGCCTGCCAGCCAGCAAGCCGCGCTATTTGATGGGCGTGGGCACACCGGAAGACCTGGTCGAAGGCGTGGCCTCAGGTGTGGACATGTTTGACTGCGTGATGCCCACCCGCAATGCCCGCAACGGCCATATGTTCACGCGTTTTGGCGACTTGAAGATACGCAATGCCCGCTACAAAACTGAAGACGCACCGGTCGATATGACCTGCGTTTGCTACACCTGCAAAAATTTTTCACGCGCCTACATGCATCACCTAGACCGCTGCGGCGAAATGCTGGGGCCCATGCTGGCGAGTATTCATAACCTGCATTACTACCTGAATCTGACGCAGGAAATGCGTGAGGCGCTAGACGTGGGTCGTTTTTCTGAGTTTGTCACGCAGTTCCAGACAGACCGTGCGCGCGGTGTTTGAGGCAGCGCCATGAACATTGATGTCCAGCGCTGGGTTGACCGCTGGATAGGCATTGTGCTGTGCGCTGCAGTCTCAGCATGGCATGCCATCACGAGCCACTTCAGGCCAGCACCTCAAGGGCAGTGTGCACCGCGCGCCATTGTGATTGTTTTGCTGTCTGAAATGGGCAGTCTGGTGCTGGCGCACGACATGTTCACGTGGCTTAAAAACCGCTACCCCAATGCGCAGTTGCATGCGCTGCTGTTTGGCAAAAACCGTGAGATTCTTGATCTCATGCGGGTCATTGAGCCAGCCCATATCCACACCGTAGATGACAAGTCACTGCCCCGTTTGCTGGGCAGTTTGTGGCGCGCCATTGGTGAGTTGCGCCGCGCTCACGTCGATGTGGCGATTGATTGTGAGCTGTTTTCCCGCATCAGCAGTTTGCTGTCTTACTTCAGTGGCGCCAGCATACGGGTGGGCTTCTACAGGCACACGCAAGAAGGCCTTTACCGTGGCTCTCACATCAATCGGCGGGTACCGTACAACCCTTACCGCCACATCAGCGCGCAATTTTTAACGCTGGTCAGGGCGATTGACTCAACGGGCAGCCCTGCATCAAAACTGCCTGTGGTGGTGACGAGCAAAGCACCACCGCATGTACAGCTTGGTTCGGCGTTGATAGAAAATATCGGCAAACGGCTGGCAAACGACTTCCCTGCCATCTCTGGCAAGCCGCTGGTGCTGGTCTATCCCGGTGGCGGGATTTTGCCAATTCGTGCCTGGCCGCTGGCCGCCTACACCACACTGTGCGAAGGCTTGGTGGCCGACGGCTGTGCGGTGGCCGTGATTGGCCTGAAAGATGACCGGGCACTGGCGCGTGAACTGGCCACAAACGTCAACCGAACCCATGCCTGCAGCGCCGTGATTGACCTGACGGGCTACACGCGCTCTATTGCTGAGCTGCTGGCGTTGTTTCATGTCGCGCGTTTACTGGTCACCAACGACGGTGGACCGGGCCAGTTTGCAGCATTGACACCGATCTGGACGCTGATGCTGTTTGGCCCGGAAACCCCCGCCCTCTACGCCCCTCTGACGCCCAGATGTCATTCTTTTTACAGCCAGTGGCCCTGCTCGCCCTGCCTGACGGCCTACAACCACCGCTCATCGTATTGCGATGGTGACAACCAGTGCCTGAAGGTGATTGCGCCTGACGTGGTACTCGCCAAAGCACGCGAATGCCTCGCCAGCAGCCGCTGGGCAAGTGGTGTTGACGCGCCTGAACGCGAGCTTGCAGCCTGATGTCCACTCTGCGGCGTATCGCAGCCGCCGTGGTGAGCCGTTTGCCGGCCAAACTGCAGCCGATGGTGCGCTGGCGTTTTGTGAAGTTTGGCATGGTGGGTGCCAGCGGCACGGTGATCAACATGGCAGTCTTGTACATGGCACAAGAGTTCTTGCTGCGCCAAATTGAAGACTTTCACACACGGCTGAACTACTCGATTGCCCTGGCAATCACGCTGGCGACCATCAACAACTTTTACTGGAACCGGCGGCTGACTTGGCGTGACCGCAAGGGCCAACTGCATCAGTCGGCTCTGTTTTTGTTTTTGAAATACGTCATGGCCGCTACCCTGGCAATTGCTGTGCAGTCGCTGCTCACCAAGTATTTGTCGCAGTACATGTACTATGTTGCAGCCAATCTGGTGGCCATTGTGCTGGCCAGCGTGTGCAGCTTTGTTGCCAACGACCGCATGACCTTTCGCCGTCGCAAGCACCCAGAGCGTCCCCCTCCCCAATAGTATTTTCACACCATGAATCGCCCCGAAACGTCCAGCGCCAGCATTGGCAACCCACCTACCCATATTATCTGGCTGGCACTGAGCATCGTGGTGGCGCTAGGTTATTTGTTTGGCTTGGGAGGCGACCACATTCCGCGCAATGGCGACGAGCTGGTATATGTCAATATTGCTCGCCTGACAGCCGAGAGCGGACACTGGCTGCCATTGGTCAGCCACTACGACTTCATGCGCAACACCAAGCCGCCGCTGCTATTTTGGCAAGCCATGGTAGCCGGTGGCTGGGGCGAGCACTGGACGCTGCTCAACCTGCGCCTGCCCAGTTTGTTTTATTCATGGGCTGTGGCTGGTATGGTTGGCCTGCTGACGTGCAAAATACTCAAGCAGGCCAGTCATGTACACATCTCTTGTGACCGACTACTGCTGGAGAAAAAGAGCAAACAGGCCGCTGCTCTGGGAGCGATTGCTGCGATTGTGTATCTGTCATTTTTCAGCAGCTACCGCTATGGCCGTCCTTACCTGACCAGCGCGGCAGAAACCTTTTGGCTTTTCGGTGTGTTCTTTGCCCTGGCCTGGTCGCCCACGCGCCTGATGGCCTCACGTTGGGCTTTTCCGTTGCTGGCAGGTACGGCGTTGGGCGTTGGCTGTCTGTACAAATCATTTGCCATGGTAGTGCCCGTCAGCTTTGCACTGGCCTTGTGCTACCAATGTATTGGTGCGCAAAAAATGCCCTGGCAAATTACGAGGTCTGGCCTCCTGGCCGATGCGCTCAAGGTTGCCCTGCTGTGCGCAACAGGCTTGGGGGTATTTGGTGTGTGGTTTGCGTTAGACCCTCAGCCCGGCGAGGTGTGGCGCGAGTTCGTGGTTGGTGAAAACGCGGGTAAATTCAACTCACAGGCGGGTTACTTCAAACAGGCATTCAGCAGCAGCGGCGGTTTTTTGGTGGTGGTGACCGGCTATTTCATTAACGCTGGCTTGCTGCTGCCTGTGACGCTCGGATGCGCTTGGACGGCCTGGCGCGGCTACCGCCAGCAACACGCGATCAGCCCGGCTGAAAAAGTGTTGTGGCTGTGGCTACTGGCTCTGGCACTGGTGTTCATGCTGCCCAACCAGCGCTCGGCTCGCTACCTGATTCCAGCCATGCCTGCAGTGGCGATTTTGGTTGCGCTGTACTGGAGCCGTATTGGTCGTGTCTGGTTTGGCCTCACACTGGTATTTGGCCTGGTGGGCACGCTGGCCATGGGCTCGATTGCCTACGGCGCGCTACGCGCCACGCAAAACGACGCACTGTATGGGCCGCTCTTCTGGCTCTTTTTGGTAGCCACGGCTGCTGCATGTCTGGCGGGCATGGTCAAACCATCTTGGACGCGCCCCATAGCCGCGCTTGCCAGCTTTTGTGTCTTATTCTCCCTGGCCTGGGCGAGCGAGCCCTTTAATGGCCCGGTCGGCCAGTTCAAGCCTGCCACAGTGGCGCTGTTAAAGGGGCAATCAGTGGCTGTTCCGACCAACTTCAACGGCCAGTTCGAGCGCTACCAGTTTGTCATCAACGGCGCAAAAATCACACCTTACTTTGCCGCACAACCCGTGGAATACACCGACGTCGAGGCACTTTTCAAAACCAGCCGCTACGCCCTGGTGCAACGCCGCCTGGGGCAGTCGCCCTGCACCACCTGCCGCATTGTTGATGTGCGTTGGGACCTGCGCTCACGCCAGCAGGAAGGCACCCTGGCCGCCTTTAAAAACCCTGAGAGTTTTTGGTACGCTCAAGAATATCTGGTCGAGCGGCTTGTGCCTTGACCCCCAGTTTCAAACAAGGACATGACCATGCCATCAGCCATGCAGTATCGCCGCCTCGGCAGCAGCAACCTCAAGGTTTCAGTACTGTGCCTGGGCACCATGATGTTTGGCCGGCAAACGCCTTTTGAGGACGCAGCAAACATCGTGGCATCGGCTCGTGAGCATGGCATCAACTTCATTGACACAGCGGATGTGTACAACAAGGGCCAGTCAGAAACAGATGTCGGCAAGCTACTGCACGGCCAACGCCACCAGTGGGTACTGGCCAGCAAACTGGGCAACCCGGTCAGTGATGCCGTGAATGAAGGCCACTATTCGCGCCGCTGGCTGATGCAGCAGACCGAGACCATTTTGAAACGGCTGCAAACCGACTACCTGGACATTTTGTACCTGCACCGCGACTACCACGATACGAACCTGGAAGAGGTCGTACGCGCTCTGGGCACGCTGATCAGCGCGGGCAAACTGCGCAGCTTCGGCTTGTCAAACTTTCGCGGCTGGCGCATTGCCGAAGTGGTGCATTTGTGCAGGCAGCTGGGCGTGCCTCAACCGGTGGTGTGCCAGCCATACTACAACCTGTTGAACCGGGGGCCAGAAGTTGAAATTTTGCCTGCCTGTGCCAGCTACGGCCTGGGCGTGGTGCCCTACAGTCCCCTGGCGCGTGGCGTGCTGACTGGCAAATACCTGCCCGGCCAGCCACCCGCAGCAGGCACGCGCGCAGGCAGCGGTGACAAGCGGATTCTGGAGACCGAGTTTCGCGAGGAGTCGCTGATGATTGCCCAAGCCATCAAGGCCCGTTACGAGGACAAAGGCATCGTGATCGGTCAGTTTGCCGCAGCCTGGGTGCTGGCCAATCCGGTCATCAGCTCGATCATTGTCGGGCCGCGCACGCTGGCGCATCTCGAAGATGTTTATGGAGCGGTTGACTTGGTGCTTGATAAAGACGACGAGGCTTTCATCAACGCACTGGTGGCACCCGGTCACGCGTCAAGCTACGGCTACAACGACCCGGCCTATCCGTTTTTTGGGCGGCCCGTCTGATATGGTGCTAAAACGCGCTGCGCTGACCTTCGCTTCGTTGACCAACCAACGCGTGAACTGCCCTGCTGCTTCGTTTTTGGCCAGCGCGGCGCGGCTGCCGAGGTAATAGCCACGGTCTGTCGCCACGGCTGGCTTGAAAGGCAGTACCAACTGGCCAGAAGCCAGCTCCGCCTCAATCAACACGGGGTGAATCACGATCACACCCATACCCGCGCAGGCAGCGGCAATCAAGTTGTTGCCTAAATCAAAACCTGCCCCCAACTTTGGGAGTGTATCGACATGGCCTGCTTTGCTAAGCCACAGCGCCCAGTTACCGGGGTAGTTGATGTGGTGCAACAAGGCTTGCTTGAGAAGGTCTTGCGGCTGGTCAAGGCGAGCGGCAAGCGCAGGCGTGCAGGCTGGAACGATCTCACGCCCCAGCAGGTACTGCGCCCGAATGCCTCGCGGCCAGGCTCGTGCTGATCGTTTCAGGTGAACCCATAAGTCCACATCGTCGCGCGTGAACTTTTCGTCGTAGTGGAACTGCCTCAATTCGATCTCGATGTTTGGGTGCTGCGCCCGAAACTGCCCGAGCCGTGGCACAAGCCATCGTGTACACAGTGTGGGCACCACACTCACGCGTAAATTGCGCGGCGCGGCGCACACCCCAAACTGGCCAATAGCGTTCTCCAGTCCAGCCACATGTGCCTCTACAAGTGCCTGAAAGTCGCCCCCACGCAACGTGGGCAAAACACGTGGACCGCTGCGATCCAGCAATGGGCATTCCAGACGTTGCTCTAGCCGCTGCACAGCGCGGCTTACTGCCGCCTGAGTCACACACAGCGTGTCTGCTGCCTGTCGAAAACTGCCGTGCTGGCACACTGCCAAAAACGCATACAGCTCAGGTAATGAAGGTGACTTGAATCGCATGTTTGATTACATCATGTTATCAGCATGCATCAATTTGTTGTTTGCCCGCAGCGCGTGGTTTGTTTACGCTTTGAAGTATCTTCCACCCATACAACGACCATGAACCTGTCTGAAGCCTTCTCTCGCGCCGTGCCAGTTGAGGTGTTGCTCCCAACTACGGACAGCATCGCTCTAGTGTGCGACTCGCCGCACAGCGGAACTGCCTACCCGGCAGACTTCGGTTATTGCGTGGCGACCGCAGATCTACGCAAATCCGAGGATACGTACGTCCACTGGCTGTGGGATGCCGTTCCACGGGTCGGCGGCACGCTCGTTCATGCAACATTTCCGCGCAGTTACATCGACCCGAACCGCCATGAAAATGACATCGACGTGACCATGCTGGCAGATCCCTGGCCTGGTGGGGTAGCACCTACAGCACGCTCCCTGGCGCTGGGCAATGGGCTGGTCTCCAGCCTCACGATCACACGCCAGCCTATCTATGCTCGCCGCCTGCCTGCGCACGAGGTGGCACACCGCATTGAGCACTACTGGCGGCCTTACAGGCACGCCTTAACGCAGGCGCTGGAGATGGCCGCCTCAAACGGCCCGCGCTGGCACTTGAATCTGCATTCCATGCCAAGCAATGCCTACGAACGGCTGGGCCGTGTGGCCCCAGCGCCGCTCGCCGATGTGGTGCTGGGCGATCTGCAAGGTCGGAGCTGCAGCGCAAACTTTACTGAAATAGTCACCGAGGCATTTAGGCAGCAAGGCTATACCGTTGCCGTCAACGAGCCCTATGCGGGTCAAGACCTGCTGCGCCGATTTGGCGAGCCGTCACGCGGACATGAAAGCCTGCAGATTGAACTCAACCGCGCGATTTACCTCGACGAGCAGACCCGCGAACTGCTCCCACGCGCCAGTGCCGTGCGCGAAGACATCGCAAAAGTGCTGCACCAAATTGCCGAACACATTCACAGCGTCACTGCTGTCAGCTCTTGATCGCCCTTGATAAGGATTCGCTATGACCCGCTCTATAAATCGCCGCTGCTTAATCACTACGACTGCAGCCCTGGGCAGTGCCATCGCACTACCTGCACTGGCGCAGGCGCCTGCACGCTACCCCACGCGTGCGATCACCCTGGTAGTGCCCTTTCCCCCCGGTGGTGCTGTGGATAACGCCGCCCGTGCCATATCTGATCGTCTGGGCAAGGTGCTGGGACAAACCGTGGTGATAGACAACAGGGGCGGTGCGGGCGGGGCCATAGGCTCGACTTTCGTTGCGCGGGCTGCACCTGATGGCTACACGCTGGTGGTGACATCGCAAACCACGCACGTTGTCAACCCTGCGGTATCGGCCAACCTGCCATATGACGCGGTGAACGACTTTGCCCCGGTCACGCTGATTGAGCGTCTGGCCAATGTGGTGCTGGTCAATCCGTCATTGCCCGTCAAGAACTTTGCAGAGTTCGTCAAGTACGCCAAAGCCAACCCTGGCAAGCTCAACTACGCATCGTCAGGCAACGGCTCTGTGGCGCACCTGAGCATGGAATTGCTCAAGGCCAAGTTGGGTCTGTTCATCACGCACATCCCTTACCGGGGTGCGGGTACAGCGCTCAACGACCTGATGTCAGGGCAGATACAGCTGACCTGGAACAACCTCACGTCCAACCTCAACATGGTCCAGAACGGCAAGCTGCGCGCCTTGGCAGTAGCATCGCCCATACGGGCACCTCAACTGCCCGATGTACCGACTTTCGATGAGCTGAAATTGCCAGACCTCAACATCACTTCGTGGACGGGTATTGCAGCGCCCGCAAAAACACCTGAAGTCATCATTACCCAGCTCTACGACGCCATGCGCACCGTACTGCGCGACCCTGAGACGCGAGAGGTATGGGGCAAGCGCGGTGCGATGGTTCCTGAAAACGTGAGCCCTGCAGAGTACCGTCAGGAAATCCAGCAGCGCATCCAGTTCTACCGCAACATTGTCAAGACAAACAAAATCGTTCTTGAGTAGGTAACGCCTGGCTGATCAATGCGGCTCCGCATTTACCTGCACCAGTGCCCTTTGGCTCTTGACTCATCAGACTGCAGAAATGATCGGGATACCCGGCCTTCACTTTGTAATGCTGTTGACAGCCCTTGCCTGGGGCTGCCTGTCAGCAAACCGGGCCTGATGTGCGTGATTGCGTATTCATACGATATCAATGCTACGCCTTCGCTGTTGAAGCACTGCCTGCGGCTTAGTGCCTCATCTCCTATCGACCTGAAAACGTAATCAGTCTCTGCTGCAGACTTCGCAAGCCGGGTTGCGGGGTATGCTGACTTCCGTCCACATCATGCTGCGGCCATCCAGCATCTGCAGTCGGCCTGTCAGGGCTTGGCCCACACCGCACAACAGTTTGAGTGCCTCAGCCGCCTGAATACTGCCAATAATGCCTACCAGCGGCGCAAAAACGCCCATGCTGGCGCAACTGGTTTCTTCAAAGCTTTGCGTGTCTGGAAACACGCACGCATAACATGGCGACAGAACATCACGCCTGTCGTAAACCGCAACTTGACCGTCAAAACGGATGGCAGCGCCCGAGACCAGCGGTTTGCGGTGCTTCACGCATGCCCGGTTGATCGCGTGGCGTGCTGTGAAGTTATCGGTGCAGTCCAGCACCACATCGGTTTGCGCAACCAGCGTGTCCAGCAAAGCATCATCTGCGTGTTCAGTGATGGACGTGACTCGCACATCCGAGTTGATGCCGGCAACGGCGCGCTGGATGGACTCGACCTTGAACTGGCCCACAGTGTGTAATGTATGAGCGATTTGCCGCTGCAAGTTGGTGGCGTCCACCCGGTCTTGGTCAACAATCGTCAGGTGCCCGACACCCGCGCTGCCCAGGTAAAGCGCCACAGGCGAGCCTAAGCCGCCTGCACCGACAATCAGCGCACGGGAGGCCAGCAGGGTTTGCTGGCCCTCGATACCCAACTCGTCCAGCAGAATGTGGCGTGAGTAGCGAAGCAGCTGTGCGTCATTCACGCTGTCTGCCTGAGAAAGTGATTAATTTTCCTTCTTCTCGTTCTTGCTCTCGACAACAGCCGTCTTGCTGACAATGACCGGACGCCCTTTGAGCTGATTGAGCGCCTGCATGAGCGGGAAGTCTTTGTCGCTGCCCAGTTCAGGCGGACGCCGTTGCTCGGGTGTTTTTTTCGCGTCTTCCTCCAGTCGCTTGAGGGCTATCTCACGGTTTTTCTCGCGGTTGGCATCCTTGACTTCAGCTCCTTGACCGCTGCCCAGGTGTTTCTCAAGGTCGGCTTCACGGGTACGCAGTGCTGCAAAAGGGCTGCCTTCGAGGGTTTCGTCCACCATCACATCAGGGATGATGCCTTTGGCCTGAATTGATTTGCCACTGGGTGTGTAGTAACGGGCTGTGGTGAGCTTGATGCCAGTGTCTGGACCCAGTGGACGTACCGTCTGGACAGAGCCTTTGCCGAATGTCTGGTTGCCCATGATGGTGGCGCGTTTGTGGTCTTGCAGGGCACCGGCGACGATTTCACTGGCCGAAGCAGAGCCTTCATTGACCAGCACCACCAAAGGCACGGTTTTAAGGGCTGCTGGCAATCTTTTGAGCGGGTCCGTACCGCTGCGGCGCAGGTAGAACTCAGGTGCGGCCTTATAGACAAACTTGCTCTCAGCGAGCTGGCCATTGGTGGACACCACCGTCACATTTTCAGGCAGAAAAGCGGCTGAGATGGCCACAGCAGCGTCAAGCAAACCGCCCGGGTCATTGCGCAGGTCAAGCACCATGCCCTTGAGGTTGGGCTCTTGTTTATAAATAGCCTCTACCTTGGTGGTGAAGTCCTCAACAGTACGCTCCTGGAACTGGCTCAGGCGAACCCAGGCGTAACCGGGCTCCATCACCTTGCTGCGCACAGATTGCGTACGGATTTCCTCACGCACAATGGTCACTGGGAAAGTGCGGTTTTCGTCCTTGCGAAAAATCATCAAGATGACTTTGCTTTTGGGCTCACCACGCATTTTTTTCACAGCTTCGTTGAGCGACAGGCCCTTGACCACCGTCTCGTCAATTTTGGTGATCAGGTCGTTGGGTTTGAGGCCGGCGCGATCAGCGGGTGAGCCTTCTATAGGCGAGACCACCTTGACCAAGCCGTCTTCTTGTGTGATTTCTATGCCTACGCCAACAAAGCGTCCGCTGGTGCCTTCACGGAACTCCTTGAAGGATTTTTTATCAAAATATGCCGAATGCGGGTCCAGACTGGAGACCATGCCGCTGATGGCGTCAGAGATGAGTTTTTTCTCGTCCACAGGCTCGACATAATCTGACTTGACCATGCCGAACACGGCAGACAGCTGCTGGAGCTCTTCGAGCGGTAGTGGACTCAGGCCGCCACGCGCGACGGCCTGCAGCTGCACGGTCGTGAGAGCACCCGCAACGGCACCAATTGAAATCCAGCCTGCAATTTTGAGCTTTTGGCCCATAAAGATACCCCATAAACCTGTTGCGCCGCCCGTTGCGAAGCCTTCGTTTCACAACTTTCGGAGAAATATACACCTAGGACAAAGACCTCGCATCACAGTTCTATTGGCTGCGCGCAAAAGCACCCGGAAAAGTACACCAACCGCTTCTGTGGCAGACCAGATTGCGCATGTTTACCAGTCTTCTACACACCACACAGCTGCAGCTGTCAAACCCTGCCTTGCGCCGCCACGGCAGCAGCGGCTTTTGCCGCGGCCTGACTGTCGCCCAGGTAGTAGTGGCGCAGTGGCTGCAGTGCAGCGTCCAGCTCATACACCAGTGGAATCCCGTTGGGAATGTTCAAGCCAACGATGTCGCTGTCTGACACATTGTCCAGATACTTGATCAACGCGCGTATCGAGTTGCCGTGAGCGGCCACCACGACCCGTTTGCCCGCCTTGATGGCCGGTGCCATCGCTTCGTTCCAGAACGGCAGCACGCGCTCTACGGTGTCTTTCAGGCATTCGGTCAGGGGAACCTGACCCGGTTGCAGTCTGGCGTAGCGCCGATCGGCACGCTCACTGCGCTCATCGCCAGCGCTTAAGCCGGGCGGCGGTGTGTCGTAGCTGCGCCGCCAAACCAGAACCTGCTCGTCACCGTATTTCTTGGCCGTTTCACCCTTGTTGAGTCCTTGCAGCGCACCGTAGTGCCGTTCA
>RDZZ01000045.1 GCA_004293655.1 Polaromonas sp.
TGGGCGATATGGGCGATATGGGCGATATGGGCATGCTGATGGAGCGATCGCCGTGCGCGTGTGTTTGCAGCAGCTCGCAGCGCCAACTGTCTCTGGCGCGCCTCAGCCAGTGCTGCCGGCCTTTGCGCAAGGCCTCGGTAAAGACCGCGGCCAGTGGCAGCGCCAGGAACACCAGCATGAAGGTCTGCGCCAGGCCGGTCAGGGCTGCAGAAAAAACAAGGCCCGGCAACAACCGACGCAGGCGATTGACCATGAAAGACGCCTAGAAAAAGGCAGCGCAACATGGCGATACGTGGATTCTGGGAGTGATTTGACAAAACTTTAAATACTGATTAATCAGTTTTAAATAACCAATTCATCTTAAGAGGCGTCTGTTTGTTGAGCCTTGAAGCGCTCTTCTTCCTGCAGCCGCAGCACGCGCCGCTGCACCTTGCCGGTGGTGGTCATGGGCAGGGCATCAATGAACTCGATGTCTTTGGGGTATTCATAAGGGGCCAGCAGGTTTTTGACGTGGGCCTGCAAACTGGCGGTTAATTCGGCATCAAAATCGGCCCTGTGGCAGTCTCTATGGGCACGAGCAGCTATGAAATCAGGAGCAAGCACCACATAGGCCTTGACAACGGCACCACGCGCCTTGTCGGGCTTGGGCACCACCGCTGCGTTGGCGACTGCCGGGTGCTTGACCAGGCAGTTTTCAATCTCGCCCGGCCCGATGCGGTAGCCTGCGGCCTTGAACACGTCATCGGCCCGGCCTTCGTACCAGAGGTAGCCATCTGCGTCAACCCGCGCCAGGTCGCCCGTGCGGCACCAGTCGCCGGTGAATTTGGCTTGTGTCGCGGCGTCTTTGCGCCAGTAGCCCAGAAAAAAGATCGGGTCTGGCACGCCATGCACGTCAAACCGATTGACCGCCACATCGCCGGGCACGCCAACGGCGCATTCGTTGCCGTCGTCATCAATCACCGCCACCCGGTGGCCGGGGTAGCCTTTGCCCATGCTGCCCGGTTTGGCCGGCCACAGCACCGCGCAGTTGCCCACCACGTAATTGATCTCGGTCTGCCCGAACATCTCATTGACCACCACACCCAGCTGGTCACGGCAGTAGTCAAACACGGCATCGCCCACCGCTTCGCCCGCGCTCATGATGCCCTGCAGCTGCAGCTTGAAGTGCTGCCTTGGTGTGGGGTAGGCTTTCATCATGGCTTTGAGGGCCGTGGGGAACAAAAAGGTGTGCGTCACGCCTTGTGCGGCCATCAGGCTGAAGGCCAGCTCGGGGCTGAAACGGCCATCCCGATGGGTGTTCAAGGCAACAATCGGGCGGCCAAAATACAGCGTGGGCAGCAGCGCATCCATCAGCCCGCCGGTCCAGGCCCAGTCGGCGGGGCTCCAGAACACGGCGTCGGATTTTTCGTTGGTCAGGCCGTCAAAGCCAAACCAGTTCTGGCTGCAGACAAAGCCCGGCAGGTTGCCGATCAATGCCCGGTGCGGCAGCAGCGCCCCCTTGGGTGGGCCGGTGGTGCCGCTGGTGTAGATCAAAATGGCCGCCTCTTCGGCTTTGGTTTTGACGGCCTGGAAGGTGTGCTGGTACTTGGCCACTGCGGCGGCGTAATCCAGCTCACCGCCTGCGACATCCACGGTGACATCCACGGTGACATCTACCGCGATCACACTGCGCAGTGCCGGACACTGGGCACGCACCGCCCGGATGCTGACAATGCTGCTGTCATCACACATGGCCACCACCGCCTCGCTGTCTTGCAGGCGAAAAGCCAGCGCCTCCGGCCCGAACAGCATCGACAGCGGCATGGCGACTGCGCCCATCTGGAACACCGCCATGTAGGCCACGGCGGTTTCAAAACGCTGCGGCATCACAATGGCCACCCGGTCGCCGCGCTGCACCCCCAGACCGGCCAGCACGTGGCTCAGGGCTGCAGCGGCTTTTTCAAGCTCAAAATAAGTATAAAAAATGCTTCCACCGCACGTTCTATAAGGCTTTATAGCTATGCTTTTCATAGCATCCGGCTTGTGGGCATCGGCCCGCGCCCAGCGGCTGCAGCAGACCTCGGCAATATTGAAGTGCTCGTCCACCTGCCAGGCAAACCCCTGGTGCATGGCGGCGTAGGGGTCGGGCATGCGTTTGTCGCTGTCTTGACTGCGCTGGATGTGTGCTTTCTTTATCATCTAGCGAATGTACAAAGAAAAACGATCGTCCCGCAGCGAGTTTGTCCCCATACGCGGCCTGCGCTACCACGTCCGGGTTTGGGATGCCCCGGCCAGCCCGACTCCAGCACAGCCTGCGCTGGTTCTGGTACACGGCTGGATGGATGTGGCGGCCTCCTACCAGTTCATGGTCGATGCGCTGTCAGACGCCTTTGCAGCGGGCCGCACCATCATTGCGCCCGACTGGCGCGGTTTTGGCCAGACCACTTCAGCCGAAGGCGGGGCATCGGACTGCTACTGGTTTGCCGACTATCTGGCCGATCTGGATTTTTTGCTCGACCACTATGCAGGGCAAACGCCAGTTGACCTGGTCGGCCACAGCATGGGCGGCAATGTGGCGATGATGTATGCCGGAGTCCGGCCCGGGCGTATTCGCCGGCTGGTCAACCTCGAAGGCTTTGGCCTGCCTGCGGCCAGGCCCGCCCAGGCACCGGGGCGCTATGTCAAGTGGATGGACGAGCTGAAAAGCCTGCACCGGGGTGAGCTGGCCCTGAAAGCCTATGACGATGCCGCAGGTGTGGCGCAGCGCCTGATGAAGACCAACCCCCGCCTGTGTCTTGACAAAGCCAGCTGGCTGGCCAGCCGCTGGGCGCGCCCGGATGCGGCAGGCCGATGGCGCATTCTGGGCGAGGCAGGCCACAAAGTCACCAGCGCCAACATTTACCGTGCAGAAGAAACCCTGGAGATCTACAAACGCATCAGCGCCCCCGTGCTGGCGGTAGAAGCCCTGAGCGACTCCATGCACCAGTGGTACGCAGGCAAATACACGCTGGCCGACTACCATGAGCGCCTCAAACACGTGCCCAAGGCCACGGTAGCCGTGATAGAAGACGCTGGCCACATGCTGCACCACGACCAGCCTGGCGCATTGGCAAGTTTGATTGAGGGATTTTTAGCTGCCTGATTCGGGAGATTCAACGCAGAGGCGCAGAGAACGCAGAGTAAGCAAGTCAGAGAAAGACAGGAAAAAAGTAAAAAAGTAAAAAAGTAAAAAAGAAATCGAAATATTGATTCTTTCTCTGCGCTCCTCTGCGTTCTCTGCGCCTCTGCGTTGAATGAATCCGCCCCCAGCAATGCATGAGAAAATACTGAATCAGCCACTCTCGGCCCCCAATTTTCAGGATTGAACCCTCATGGAAGCAGAACACATCAACGCCATCGCCCACCAGCTCACCGACCTGAGCAACCGCGTCAATGAACTTCGGGGGTATCTTTGACTACCCTGCCAAAGAACGCAAATTAAACGAAGTCAACGCCGCCCTGGAAGACCCCAAGGTCTGGGACGTGCCCAAACGCGCCCAAGAGCTGGGCCGCGAGAAAAAGTCCCTCGAAGACGTGGTGCATGTCATTGACCGCCTGAGCGCCGAGCTGCAAGACAACATCGAGCTGTTCGACATGTCCAGGGACGAAGGCGACGACACCGGCATGGCCAGCATTGAAGGCGAAGCCGCCAAGGTGGCGGTGGAAGTCGAAAAAATGGAGTTCCGCCGGATGTTCAGCAACCCGGCTGACCCGCTCAACTGCTTTTTAGACATCCAGTCCGGCGCGGGCGGCACTGAGGCTTGCGACTGGGCCAGCATGCTGCTGCGCCAGTACCTCAAATACGCCGAGCGTAAAGGTTTCAAGACCCAGATCGAGGACGAAACCGCAGGCGACACTGCCGGTATCAAGGGCGCGACCATCAAGATTGAAGGCGAATACGCTTTCGGCCTGCTGCGCACCGAGACCGGCGTACACCGGCTGGTACGCAAGTCGCCGTTTGACTCGTCCGGCGGGCGGCACACCTCGTTTGCGTCGGTGTTTGTCTATCCTGAAATTGATGACTCGATTGAAATCGACATCAACCCGTCAGACGTGCGCACCGACACCTTCCGGGCCAGCGGCGCGGGCGGCCAGCACATCAACAAGACCGACTCGGCCGTGCGCCTGACGCACATCCCCACCGGCATCGTGGTGCAGTGCCAGGACGGGCGCAGCCAGCACAGCAACCGTGACGTGGCCTGGAAACGCCTGCGCTCGCGTCTTTATGATTTTGAACTGCGCAAACAGCAAGAAGCCCAGCAAAAGCTCGAAGACACCAAAACCGACGTCGGCTGGGGCCACCAGATTCGCAGCTATGTGCTGGACCAGAGCCGCATCAAGGACCTGCGCACCAACCACGAAACCTCGGCCACGCAGAAGGTGCTCGATGGTGATCTGGACCCGTTCATTGAGGCTTCACTCAAACAAGGCGTGTAATGGCAGCGTTGATTTTTGACATGGACGGCACGATGATTCACTCGATGCCTTTTCATCAGCAAAGCTGGGCGCTATTTGCGAAAAAGCACAACCTTGACATTGACATCGCTGACCTGATGCGACGAACGACTGGACGCACAGGCGCTGAGTGCATGAACGACTTGTTTCAGCGCCAAATAGAGCCTGCAGCAGCCTGGCAACTGATTGCAGAAAAGGAGGCGATGTACCGGGAACTGTTTGCGCCTGAGTTTCAAGAAGTCACCGGATTCAAGCAGTTTGCGTTAAAAGCGCAGGGCTTGGGATTCAAATGGGGTGTAGGCAGCGCGGGCGACAAACACAACATTTCATTTGCCATGTCGCATCTAAAAATGGCGACCCAACCAGCAGTCATTGTGGGCGGGGACGAAGGCCTGCCCGGCAAGCCAGACCCAGCTATATTTTTAGAAGTCGCCAGGCGTTTAGGAGTAACACCTGCCAGTTGCATCGTTTTTGAAGACGCGCCTTTCGGCATTGAGGCGGCGCGGCGCGCTGGCATGCGTGCTGTGGCGATTTGCAGTACCCACAGTCCGGCAGAGCTGGCGGGCCCACACGTGCTGGTCAGCGTACACGACTATACCGAACTTGACCCCCATTTTTTATCAGGACTAAGCCCTGTTGAACATGCGTGACGATAGCGGCCAGGGCGTCATGGCAGCCGCTCCAGACGTCGGCTGGGGCCACCAGATTCGCAGTTATGTGCTGAACCAGAGCCGCATCAAGAACCTGCGTGCCAACTGCGAAACCTCGGCCACGCAAAAAGTGCTGGACAGTGATCTGGACCCGTTCATTGAAGCGAGTTTGAAGCAGGGTGTGTGATGCGCGGCCTCTTCGCTATACTTGTGACACATTCAAGTTTTTGGTGACACGCCATGCAAACCATCAATGTCAGAGAACTGAGAAACACCATTCCGCACTTGCGGGAAACCCTGGCACGTGAGCACGAAATTGTGCTGGTGTCCAACGGCGAGCCGATCGCGCGGATCTTACCGGTGAACAAACCTCCAAAGCTTCAATCCATGGCATGGTTTCGCGCCCAAAATCCTTTGCAAACCACTGACAGCACGCAATTGGTTCGCGAAGACCGCGACCGTCGCGGCGCATGATGGCGCTGGCTTATATTGACACCAGTGCCTTCATCAAACGATTCATTGAAGAACCGGGCACGGCTGAAATTGAGCGCTTCATTGCTGAAGAACGCTACACATGCATGTTGTCGTCACTTTCGATGGTTGAAATCAAGTCAGTCCTGAAGAGAAAAGTGACGCGCAAAGAAGTCACGCCCGGAACGGCGAAAACCATTCAGGAACTTGTCAATTTAGAAATAGCGAGTCAATCCATAGCGTTTCAAACGATTGATGCGGCCACGTTTGAGAAGACAGGCCAGTTGATTGACGGTTTGACGACGCAACTGGGCGCGCTGGATGCCATCCACCTGGCATGTGCAAAGACCGCCAATTGTGAATTGATCGTGTCAGCTGACAAGCAGTTGATTCGTGCCGCCACTGAACTTGGCCTGCAGACTTTTGACTTGAGCTGAAAGCCCGGCTCACGTTGCGCTGCAGTTGAATTGCCACCCCTTTGATACACCGCTGATATGCAGCCGCCAGACCACTGAAGAAAGAATACCCCATGCACCTTGAAGGCTCTGCGCACGCCACCCACCGCGCCGACTACACCCCACCCGCTTACTGGATCGACACCGTTGACCTGTGTTTTGACCTTGATGCGGTCAAAACGCGCGTGCTCAACAAAATGACGCTGCGCCGTAACCACCACGTGCCGGTACAGCCCTTGCGCCTTGATGGTGAAGAGCTCAATCTTGCCCGCGTGCTGGTCAACGGCCAGGGCACGTCTTTCAAGATGGACGGCAACCAGCTGGTGCTCGACAACCTGCCCGATGCCTTCGAGCTGGAGATTTTCACCACCTGCTGCCCTGCCAAAAATACCAAGCTGATGGGCCTGTACGTCAGCCAGGACTCGTTTTTCACGCAATGTGAGGCCGAGGGTTTCCGGCGTATCACCTACTTTCTGGACCGCCCCGATGTGATGGCCATGTACACCGTCACCCTGCGCGCTGACAAGGCGAAATTTCCGGTGCTGCTGTCCAACGGCAACCTGGTGGAACACGGCGTGCTGGACGATGGCCGCCACTTTGCCAGATGGGTGGACCCGCACAAAAAACCCGCTTACCTGTTTGCACTGGTGGCGGGCCAGCTGGTCTGCCGTGAGCAGCGCATCACGACACGCGCGGGCAAAGAGCACACACTGCAGGTGTATGTGCGGCCCGGTGACCTCGATAAAACCGAACACGCCATGACCTCGCTCATGCATTCCGTGGCCTGGGACGAAGCGCGCTTTGGCTTACCGCTTGATTTAGAGCGCTTCATGGTTGTGGCCACCAGTGACTTCAACATGGGCGCGATGGAAAACAAGGGTTTGAACATCTTCAACACCAAGTACGTGCTGGCCAGCCAGGCCACCGCGACCGATGTTGATTTTGGCAACATCGAAAGCGTGGTGGGCCACGAGTATTTCCACAACTGGACGGGTAACCGCGTGACTTGCCGCGACTGGTTTCAGCTCTCGCTCAAAGAGGGTCTGACGGTGTTTCGCGATCAGGAGTTTTCACAAGACCTGTGCGGTGAGGCGTCTGCCAGGGCCGTCAAGCGCATCGAGGACGTGCGCGTGTTGCGCACTGCCCAGTTCCCTGAAGATGCCGGCCCGATGTCGCACCCGGTAC
This sequence comes from Polaromonas sp., assembly GCA_004293655.1. Lineage (GTDB taxonomy): Bacteria > Pseudomonadota > Gammaproteobacteria > Burkholderiales > Burkholderiaceae_C > Polaromonas. Next base: position 7,235 of record RDZZ01000045.1, read on the forward strand.
GGCCTGACAGCTATGTGGAGATCAGCAACTTCTACACCGTCACGATTTACGAAAAAGGCTCCGAGGTCGTGCGCATGATGCAGACGCTGGTGGCCAGCGCGAACGACCCGCTGGGGCGCGCCGGTTTTGCCCGGGGCATGACGCTGTACTTTGAACGCCACGACGGCCAGGCTGTGACCTGCGACGATTTTGCGCAAGCCATTGCGGACGCCAACCCCGCATCCCATCTGGCACGCCTGCTCCCGCAGTTCAAGCGCTGGTACAGCCAGGCGGGCACGCCGCGTGTCGCGCCCTTGGGCATCTACGACGCTGAGGACAACACTTACACACTGACCCTGAGTCAAAGCTGTGCGGCTACAGGCAGCCAAACGGCCAAAGAGCCGTTCGTGATTCCTGTCACGGTCGGCTTGGTTGGTGCGGATGGTCGTGATTTACCTGTGCAGTTTGCGGGTCAGTCGGGCACCAGCCACACCTTGGTGTTGACGCAAGGCAGCGAGCACTTCACATTCACGGGCGTGACCGAGGCGCCCGTGCCCTCCGTTCTGCGTGGTTTCAGCGCCCCGGTCGTTCTTGACTTTGACTTGACGGATTTGCAGCTGCTGCATCTTCTTGAGCACGACAGCGATGCCTTCAACCGCTGGGAGGCCGGGCAGCGGCTGGCGGTAAAAAGTGCTTTGTTTGCTATTAATTCAATAGCTGAAAACCCAGACACAGATTGCCACAGCATCCTAAATGATGCTTACATTCAGGCCATGCGCGAGGTTTTGCATCACCCCAGGCTGGACGCCGCCTTCAAGGAGCTGGTGCTCACGCTGCCGTCAGAGACCTATCTGGCCGAACAACTCGATGTGGTGAACCCGCAGCACATCCACGCAGTGCGTGAAGGCATGCGCCTGCAGCTGGCCACAGCCCTCGCGCCTGACTGGGCCTCGGTCTATCAGGCCCACAAAGACACCGGTGCCTACACGCCCGATCCGTTGTCGTCAGGCCGACGCGCACTCGCTGGCATGGCGCTGACCCATTTGTGTCTGGCCGCACAAGCCAGCGGCGACAACACCTGGCCGGCTAAAACACTGCAGCGCTTTAAAACCGCTGGCAACATGACCGACCGTTTCAATGCCCTGGCCGCGCTGGTCTCCAGTGGCCACGCGCTGGCAGGTCAGGCATTGCAGTTGTTTCACGCCATGTTCCGGGACGAAGCACTGGTGATTGACAAATGGTTCAGCCTGCAAGCCAGCACCCCCGACCGTGGCGGCAACACCTTGCCCGCTGTCAAACAGCTCATGAAGCACAGCGACTTCAGCCTGCGCAACCCCAACCGCGCACGCAGCGTCATCAGCACGTATTGCCAAGGCAACCCGGCGGGCTTTCACCGCCCGGACGCCGCAGGCTATGTGTTCTGGAGCGAACGCGTGATCGAGCTGGACGCTCTGAACCCGCAGGTCGCCGCACGACTGGCGCGCGCCCTTGACCGCTGGAGCAAACTCGCCGAGCCTTACCGCAGCGCCGCACGCGAAGCGATCAGCCGCGTTGCTGCCAAAACCGACCTGAGCAAAGACACGCTTGAAGTCGTCACGCGTGCCCTGGCAGGCTGATTGCAACGCTACCCAAAACTGGAATTTTCATGTCTCAAAAAATATCCCTGACCCGCTACCTGATTGAGCAACAGCGCCGGGACGGCCACATTCCTCAAGACCTGCGCCTGCTGCTTGAGGTCGTCGCCAGAGCCTGCAAAAGCATCAGCCAGGCCGTCAACAAGGGCGCACTCGGGGGCAGCGCCAGCATTTTGGGCACAGCACACACTGAAAACGTGCAAGGCGAAGTTCAAAAAAAGCTCGACATCATCGCCAATGAAGTGCTGATTGAAGCCAACGAATGGGGCGGGCACCTGGCCGCCATGGCCAGCGAAGAGATGCAAAGCATCTACGCCGTGCCCAACCGCTACCCCCAGGGCGAATACCTGCTGCTGTTTGACCCGCTTGACGGCTCCAGCAACATTGACATCAACGCCAGCATTGGCACCATTTTCAGTGTCTTGAGAAAACCTGAAGGCACAAGCGCTGTCGCAGAAAGTGACTTTCTCCAGCCGGGCAGCCAGCAAGTCGCGGCAGGCTACTGCATTTACGGCCCGCAGACCACCCTGGTGCTGACGGTAGGTGACGGCGTGGCCATGTTCACACTTGACCGCGAACAAGGCTCGTTCGTGCTGATCGAAGAAAACGTACGCATCCCCGAAGACACCCAGGAGTTTGCCATCAACATGAGCAACATGCGCCACTGGGACGCCCCGGTCAAGCGCTACGTGGACGAGTTGCTGGCAGGCCAGGACGGTGTGCGCCACAAAGACTTCAACATGCGCTGGGTCGCCGCCATGGTGGCAGACGTGCACCGCATCCTGTGCCGGGGAGGTGTCTTCATGTACCCCTGGGACAAGCGCGAGCCCGAAAAAGCCGGCAAACTGCGCCTGATGTACGAGGCCAACCCCATGAGCTGGCTGGTCGAGCAAGCCGGCGGCGCAGCCACCAACGGCAGGCAGCGCATTCTTGATTTGCAGCCCGGCAAGCTGCACGAACGTGTCAGCGTCGTGCTGGGCTCCAAAAACGAAGTACAGCGGCTGACCAGTTACCACTCCCAGCTATAATTGAAGGCTGTAGAAGAAATACCAAGCCGGTGTAGCTCAGTCGGTAGAGCAGCTCATTCGTAATGAGAAGGTCGGGTGTTCGATTCATCTCTCCGGCACCAACAGATACAAGGGTTCATTGCTATTGATTTAGCAGTGAACCCTTTTTTCATGATGGCTCGCGTACTGTGCCTTGGTGATGGGCCCCGCTTTGAGGCGTTTTGGCAGCGCGTTCAAGCCTCTGAGACCAGGTCGGCGTCTTCTACAATCAAAATCATCAAAGCAACCTGGCGATAAATTCTGTGCGCTTGCTGATCATCAATCCCAACACCACGGCAACCATGACGTCTTTGCTGCAAGCACATGCCTGTCAGGTGGCTGGCCCAAGTGTGCAAATCGACACGGTGACAGCGCGGTTTGGCGCGCCTTACATTGCATGCGAGGCCACTTATGCGGTAGCCGGGCATGCTGTGCTGGATGCATGGGCGTGTACTCTTGCTGCAGGCGGCACGCCGCCAGACGCTGTGCTGATCGGCTGTTTTGGTGACCCGGGTCTGCTGGCCCTGCGCGAGAGCAGCCGGGCACCGGTCACGGGTCTGGCTGAAGCGGCGTTCACAGAAGCAGCCAGATATGGCCCGTTTGCCATCGTCACGGGTGGCCAACGCTGGAAACCCATGCTGGAGCGTCTGGCACACCAGCTGGGGTATGGTCATGTGCTCCAGGGCATTCATGCCGTGGCGCCGACCGGCGCACAACTGGCACGAGACCCGGTGGCAGCCCATAGTTTGCTGGTCAGCGCTTGCCAGCGAGCCGTCAGAGATTTCAAAGTCAATGCGGTCATTCTTGGCGGGGCAGGGCTGGCAGGCATGGCCGCTGCTGCGCAGGCTGATGTTGCGGTGCCGATCATTGACAGCGTGCTGGCCGGAACCCGTCAGGCGCTGCTACGGGCGGGACAGAGATCAGGGCTGCAAACTGTGTTGTCAAGCCGCTTTGATGTGTGCTGGCAGGGCGTCTCAGCAGAGATGGCGCAACTGGGGTTGCCTGCTGGTGGTTGATGGCCAGCAGACGGCCAGCAGACGGCAGGTGTTGCACTTTCTGCTATTTTTTCAAGAGCAAACAACCCTTGTCATCGGCTGCCTTCCTTGACGCTCCAATCCACCAGGGCCTCCAGCGCGGGGCGGGCTGCTGACGCATTCGGGTGGTTGACGATGGCCACCACCACCAGGCGCCTGCCACTGGTGGTGTGGACATAGCCAGCCAGCGCCGTGCTGTTGCTGAGCGTGCCACTTTTAAGATGTGCCCAGCCCTGCGAGACGCGCGATTTGCTGCGCCTGAGCGTGCCGTCCACACCAACGATGGGCAGCGACGACACCAGCTCCGGCATGCTGCCTGACAGGTAGGCGGTTTGCAGCATGCGCGCCAAGCCTTGCGGCGTGACGCGCTCCAGCCGCGACAGGCCCGAGCCGTTGTCAAACACGGGCGCGTCGGCCTCGCCAAAACGCTCACGCCACCAGTTGCGCGCCACCTCGCGTGAGGCCTCCAGGCTGGCGGGTGCGCGCGGCATGACATGGGCATTTGGGTTGACGTTCTGCGGCAGGCTCAGGGTCAGAAAAAGCTGCTGCGCCATCACGTTGTTGCTGTATTTGTTGATGTCGCGAATCACTTCGGCCAGGGGTGGTGAGACGGCCTCCAGCACCGGACGCAAACCCGCTGGTGCGCGGCCTTCGCGCACCCGGCCCTGCAACTTGCCGCCCAGCTCCTGCCACATGCCCAGCACGGCACGCTCGGCATAGCTGGCAGGGTCAACGTAGGCAACCGGCCAGGCTTTTTCACCGCAGGCCGCCGGGTAGCTGCCGGCAAAGCTGATGCGAAACGCATCGCTGAAGTCCGCCTTCAGGCTGCTGCGGTAGTCACTGCAATCGCCCAAGGGTGTGCCACCAGCGCCTGCACTTAAAGGCACGCTGGCCTGCATTTGCACGTTCGCCAGCGGTGGCTCAAAAGCAACTGCTGCCGTGCCTGCACCCGGGTTGGGCGTGAAGGTCATCACCACCGACTTGTAGTTGATCAGCAGCGCCTCGGGCGTGGCGTTGTACGGGCGCAGGGGCTCGCCGTCAAAGTCGCCCGGGTTTTGTGTGCTGGCCGCAAAGGCGCTGCGGTCCAGCAAAATGTCGCCCGTGATGGTTTTGATACCCAGAGCCTGCACCCGGCGCAGCAGCAGCCAGAGCCGCTCTTGCACCAGTTTCGGGTCGCCCTTGCCCTGAATGATCAGGTTGCCCTGCAGCACGCCGCCTGCAATGGGGCCGTCAATATACACCGGCGTGGCCCAGGTGTAGGCCGGCCCCAGCAGCTCCAGGGCAGCATACGTGGTGACCAGTTTCATGACCGAGGCCGGGTTCATGGGGCTGGCAGCCTGCCAGCTGAGCAGCGGCAGCGCCGGGCTGGCTTTGCTGCCCAGCGCAGGCGCAGCGTCCACCACAATGGCCGCCAGCGCATCGCGTGGCACTTTGGCACGGGCCAGCAAAGCATCGACTTCAGGCGGCAGGGTTTGGGCGCTTGCGGCATTTGCGGCACTGCCCAGCACAACGCTTGCCAGGCACACCGCCAGACACAGGGCTACGCCAAAGCCTCTGCTGCGAAGAAATTTTTGGGTCACAGCGGCAGACGATGAATTGAGATACATCGCTGGATTATCTGCCTGAGACCGACGTCGGAGCCTGGTCAACAAGCCGTCTGGCCGTTCACTGGTTGGCGCGTTTTTTCAGCCAGCGCATCAGCGCACCCACCCAGGGCAGTTTTTCATACAGCTCTTCTGCGGCATCCCAGTAATCGCGGTGGTAGTCGACCAGAGCGTCAGCGTTGAACCTCAAGTGAGAGCAGCCGCGCACGGTCTGCAAGGTGGTGGTGTCAAAACGCCTGAAGCGAAACTCGAAGTTCCAGACCAAAAAGCACTGCGCACCGTCAACAACACAGTCGGTAACCACAAAGCGCGGCTGGTCCAGCGCCACGTACATGTGCTCGAAAATGGCGCGTATGTCAGCCAGGCCTCGCACGTCGTTGAAGGGATCTTTGAAATACGCACTGGCTGTGTAGAAATCACCCAGCTGGCTCAAGCTGTCAGGCGAGAGGGTTTCAAAAAACGCCACCATGGCGTCAACCTTGGCTCTGAGCAGCGGGTTGTCTGAACGGGCAGAGTGTTCGTGCAGCGCCATCACAGCCCCGTGAATTTGCGGATCACCGGGAAGAACAACACGGGCGGCAGCAATGCCAGCGCCTTCATGAAGAACGTGAAGCGTTTGGGAAAGTGAATCTCGAACTGACCACTCGCCCAGCCGCGCAAAATCTCCTGGGCCGCTTGTTCTGGCTTGATCAGCCCTGGCATGGTGAATTTGTTTTGCGCCGTCAAAGGGGTCTCCACAAAGCCCGGGCAGATCAGGCTGACGCCGACATGGCTGTCCTGCAGGTCAACATACAGCGTTTCTGCCAGATTGATCAAGGCGGCCTTGGTCGGGCCGTAAGCCAGGCTTTTGGGCAGGCCACGGTAGCCCGCCACGCTGCTGACCAGACTGATGTGACCTGCCTGGCGTTTGACAAAGTGCGGCAGCACGGCGTCCAGCACATACAGCGCGCCAAGGTAGTTCACGCGCTGGTGTTCCAGCATGATCTGCAGGTCAAACTCGGTGGCCCGCATTTCCTTGTAGTAGCCCGCGCAGTAAAGCACCAGATCGAGCGGGCCAGCACCCAGCACGACTTTTGCCGCAGCGTTGACGCTGGCAGCATCGCCCGCGTCCACAGCCAGTGCCACAGCGCCCGGATGCTCGGCTGCAAACACATCCAGGGCCTGCTGGTTGCGCGCCGAGACAAACACTTTGGCACCCTGGGCATGCAGAGCGTGCGCGGTGGCCCGGCCAATACCGCTGGACGCACCAACCAGCCAGACGGTTTTGCCGTGCCAGTCTGTGAAAGGGGGGTTGTGGGACATGGGTTTTTATGACCTGTTATTAAATTGATAGCACACAGTCGCCGTGCAGATTGCCGTAGGGGCCTTTTTTGATCATATTTTTTGACTACAAAGGTTGAAGGCAGACAAGTCATTCAACGCTTCAGGCGCAGAGAACGCAGAGCAAGACGAGGGGGAAAAAAATTTTGCTTCTTTCTCTGCGGTTCTCTGCGTACTCTGCGCCTCTGCGGTAAAGGTTTTCAACGCTTCACGAACGACAGCGTGACCTCGCCCAGCTTGAAGCCGAACTTGCTCATCTCGGCTTTGTTGAGCATGACCTTGTCGTTCATCAGGTACATCCAGTCGTCAAATTGCACTTCAATGACCCTGCCGTCCACGGGCAGCTTGAGGGTGTAGCCCCAGCGAAAGGCGTTGCCCTTGACCTCACCAGTGGCCACACCCAGCACATCACCGGCTGTGCCTGTGTATTTGCCGTCCGCGCCGCGCTTTAACGTCCAGATGCGGCGGTCTTTGGTGCCGTCTGAATAGGTAAAGGCCTCGTCCAGCACGCCCACTTCTGCGCCGGGTGCGCCCGTCCAGGTGCAGGTCATCTCGACCGTGAAGCGTTTGACAACCTTGCCTGAACGGTCTGTGAAGATGCCATAAGCATCAATCGTTCCCGTGAAGTATTGGCGCAGGTCGAGCGCGGGTTTTTCAGCCGCGTAGTCCGTGATTTGCGGGCCAGCACAGCCGGCCAGCAAGGCGCTGCTCACAGCCAGGGCGCACAGGGCAAGGCGGGTGGATGTTTTAAAAAGGGTCATGCGGCAGCCTTTAGGGTTCTGGAGGACGGTTGAATGATGAGAAAGTACAAACCAGCGCTGGCCGCCAGCTTCAAGGCACAAGGCAGCACGCAATAAGCGATGACCAGCGCGTTCAAGGCTTCTGGGCTGCGCACGCCAGGCGCGTAGCCAAACACACCGAGCAGCGGCAGCGCCAGCCCTGCGGCCAGGGCCAGGTTGAGTTTGATGGCAAAGTTCCACCAGCCGAAATACGCGCCTTCAGCCCGGCCCGAGTCGCCATTGCTTTGAATCACACCTGCCAACAGGGCACCTGGCAGGGCCAGGTCGGTGCCCAGCGCCACGCCGGAAAGCGCGCAAATGATCAAAAAAGCAACTGTCTGGCCACTGCCAATTTGTGTGGCCCAGACAAACACCGCCATGCTCAGCGCCATGCCCATCAGCCAGGCTCTGGCCAGACCGATGCGCTTGACCACTGCCAGCCACAGTGGAATCGACAGCGCAGCCGTCAGAAAATAACTGCCCAGAAACAGCGGCTCCTGGCTGCTGGGCGCCTGCAGCCGGTCTTGAATGAAAAACAGCACCAGCGTGGCAGGCACCGCGCTGGCGGTGCCGTTGAGCATGAACACCAGCAGCAGGCGCTTGAAGTTGCCGTGCGCAAAAGGCAGCCAGAGCGCACCGGGCAGCACCGCTGCATCTTTTTTGGCAACCGGCGGCTGTGCCCGCGTCCAGGCCAGCCAGCCCAGTACAAGCGCTACAGAAAACAGAGCAGTGGTGGCAGGCAGACCCAGCGCTACCGGGGTAATCGATGCCATGACCACGCCCACCAGACCCAGCGCTTCACGCCACGCCACAATGCGGCTGCGCTCGGCCTCGTTGCCGCCCAGCATGGCCCCCCACGACTGGTGTGACACGCTTAGAAAACTGTACGCGGCATACGTCACCATCAGCATCACGCTGGCCCAGACAATGAGCGCGCCAGGTGCTCTGACCTGTGGAAAAAACAAAAGTGCAAACCCCAACGCCAGCACCACAGCGGCCAATGCCCCCAGCTTGAGTACCGCCGTGGGCGAGCGCGCAAACAGACGGTCACTCAGGCGGCCCAGCAGCGGGTCAATGAAGGCGTCAAACAGCCGCGCGCCCAGCAAAATCGCGCCCAGCGTGGCCAGTGGCACCCCAAACTCTTTGGCGTAGTGGTTTGGCAAAATCACATACAGCGGCAACGCCACAAATGCCAGCGGCAGGCCCATCAAGCCATAGGCCAGGCCGTTGCGCCAGCCGAATGCAGAAGGGGGCGAAGCACTCATTGCGTGCCTGCCAGCAGGGCGCTGCGCACTTTGGGCTCAGATGTCTGGGGTGACAGCCAGATGCCGAAAAACAGGCGCGCAAATTCAGCATCCATGATCTCGCCTGCGGGCTTGCCGTTGACCAAAAAAGCCGCTCCAGCGCCGGGCCGGTAAACACCCGTGACGCGGTCGCCTTTTTTGACATCGGGAATCACGCGCAGCATGGCGGCGGTCCAGGTTTGGGCTTGCGCCTCAGAAATGATGGCCGAGCGGCGCATCTCCGCTATTGAGCGTTTGGCAATATCGCTGTTGGTGAAATCGCGCAGGTAGGCCAGCTCCAGTGCAAAGGGCAAGGCTGTTAGTTTGTCAGCCTTGAAGCCAGGCGTGACCCACAAACTGGCGTCATACACATCAAAGCCCCACACCGTCAGGCGGCCCTTGCCCAGCAGCTTGTGCTGCGGCAGCAGGTCGCGCAGCTCGGCTTGGCTGTCGCTGGCGGCGCTGCTGGTGGCTTCGGTACTGGTGCTGGTGCTGGTGCTGGTGTTAGGAGTTTGCGCGTGGCTCAAGCTGGTGGCCAGCAGCCAGGCGGCACACACTGCGGCTCTGGCAAAGGCGGTAGAGACAAAAGCGGGGTGAGCATCTCGCATGGCGGGCCTCTTCAGACTTTGCGCAGGGTGTATTGCACGACATCGGTGTTGGCCTCGGTAAAGGCCGCCTCGCAGTAGCTCAGGTAGAACTCCCAGATGCGGATGAAGCGTTTGTCAAAACCCAGTTGCAGCACATGCGACTCTTGTGCGGCGAAGCTCTCGCGCCACAGCTGCAGTGTGTGGGCATAGTCCTGGCCGAATGAAAATTCGTCCACCACCTCAAAACCCGCTGCCCTGGCCTGGGCACGAAACTCTCTGGGGCAGGGCAGGCAGCCGCCGGGGAAGATGTACTGCTGGATAAAGTCGGTCGAGCCGATGTAGCGCTCAAACAAATCGTCTGCAATCACGATGCTTTGAATGCACGCGTAGCCGCCGGTTTTAAGCAGCCGCGCCACCGTCTGGAAATACTCGGGCCAGTACGCACGGCCCACCGCTTCGACCATTTCAATCGAGCAGATGGCGTCAAAAGGCTCATCGGTGGTGGTTTTGCCGATGTCGCGGTAGTCTTGCAGCCGCAGGTCAGCCTTTGCTGCCACACCTTCGCGCTGCATGCGTTTTTGGGCCCAGTCCAGTTGCTCGGTACTGAGCGTCACGCCCACCACAGAGGCATCGAACTCCTTGGTAGCTTTTTCGGCCAGGGCGCCCCAGCCACAGCCAATTTCCAGCACCCGGTCGCCAGGCTTGACACGTGCCATGCGCAGGGCACGCCGCACTTTGGCGTGCTGGGCGTCTTTCATGGATGTTTCGGGCGTTTCAAAAATGGCCGATGAATAGTTCATCGTGCCGTCCAGCCACAGCTCATAAAACGCATTGCCCAGGTCGTAGTGCGCGTGGATGTTTTTCTGGCTGTTGGCCTTGGTGTTGCGGTTGAGCAGGTGCTTGATGCGGTAGGCAAAACGGCCCAGCCAGGTGCCATAGACCATGCTCTCAACTTCTTTGCGGTTGATGATGAGCACGCGCAACAGCTCAGTCAGGTGCGGCGTGGTCCAGTCCCCGGCAATAAAACTTTCAGCAAAACCAATGTCGCCCGACTTGAGTGCGGCGCTGCAGACATTCCAGTTCAGCAAGTGCAAGCTGGCCATCGGGCTTTGCCCGTTGCCAAAGCGCTGTACCGATCCGTCGGGCAGTTTGAGCGTGAGGGTGCCCTGCTTGAGCCGCAGCAGCAGTTTGAGCATGGCCCGCGCCGCTGATGGCGCACCAGCTGGCATGGACGGTGACGCACTCGAAGGCGAGATGTTTGAAGGAGCGTCAGAGGGGGAGTCAGAAGGATTCATCGCGTCACAAATATTTCAGGGGGTTTGGGTTTGGTGATGAATGGCACGCGCTTGCGCCACAGCTTGAAAGCCTGCCAATGGATGCGGACCACCACGCCAATCGTCATGGCCGGATAGCGCCACAAAGCCTTGTGCAAAGCCCCAGGGGTTATTGGCTCCAGCGTGCCGCTGACACTGGTCTGCAGCAGCGGGCCAGTGGCATCGTCATAGTCAATCCGGGCCACGGTTCTGGCGCTGCCCACATCCAGTGTGGGCGTGGTGCGCATGAAGCGAAAGCGGTAGCCACCTTCCAGAGTGCAAAACGGGGACACATGAAACACCTTGTCAGCGGCAAGTTCCTGGCCATAGCGGGGCTGATCCAGCAAGTAGCAGTGGCGCTCGCCAAAGGTGTTGTTGACCTCCACCACAATGGTGCGCAACTCGCCACTGGCAGTGTGGCAGTACCAAAAGCTCACGGGCTTGAAGGTGTAGCCCAGCACGCGCGGGTAGGTGTGCAGCCACACCTCGCCCAGCGCGTCTGCAATGCCTTCGCGCTGCAAAAGCTCGTCGATCCAGCTCAAGGCGTTGGCACGCCCATCGCCATGGTCGCGGTCAAAAAAACTCAGCAGGGCGCGGCGGTTGTGGGCCAGTGCGCCGCTGCCGTGCTGCTGCATGGCGCGCAGTGGCAGCATTAAAAAGTACGTTGGGTAGGCAAAAGTATTGCGTGCAGGCTTGAGCCGCGCATGACGTACCTGGCCAAACCCCAATAACGGAACCGCTGGGGGCGGCCCACCGCTGCGCACGGGCGTTGGTTCGGTCATGCGGGTTGCGTCATGTTTGTTGGCTCAGGTCTGTGCTGCGCTGGTTTCAAGCAGCAGCTGCCGGGCCACTTCAAGGCCCGATTTGAGACCGTCTTCATGGAATCCATAGCCCGTCCAGGCACCACAAAAATAGCTGTGGTGCTGTCCTTGCAGGGGCGCCAGCTCGCCCTGCGCACGAATGGCCGCGAGGTCAAACACCGGATGCGCGTAGTCATATTCACCCAGGACGAGATGGCGCGGAACCTCACGCACCGGGTTGAGTGACACCACCACCGGCTGGGTAAACGGCAAAGGTTGCAGCATGTTGAGCAGATAGTGCAGGCAGACTTGGGACGATTCGCGGTCTGCACGCTTTGCCCGTTCATAGTTCCAGGCCGCCCAGGCGAGTTTTTTGCTGGGCAGAACCGAGGCATCGAGGTGCAATACGGCGCGGTTGGGCTGGTAGCGTATGGCGCCAAGTACGCGTTGTTCGGCGGCTGTGGGGTGCTGCAGCATGGCCAGTGACTGGTCAGAGTGCGCGGCCATCACCACTTTGTCAAAGCGTTCTTCGCCGTCATCGGTGATGATGCTCACACCTTGTGCGTCACGCTCGATGCGCCTGACCGGGGTGCTTAAGCGCTTGTGGGCAATGCCTGCAATGATCTTGTCAACGTAGTGCCTGGCACCGCCTGTGACCGTCCACCACTGGGGCCTTCTGGCCACTTGTATCAAGCCGTGGTTGTAGCAAAAGCGGATCATGGTGGCTACGGGAAACTGCAACATCTGCTCGGTCGGGCACGACCAGATGCAGCCCATCATGGGCAGAAAATACCAGTCACGAAACTCGTCCGAGAATTTTTGCGCGCGCAAAAAGTCCCCCAGTGGCTGCGCCATGGCGACTTCTGCATTGGCCATCGCCAGCGCGGTGGTGATGCGGTTAAAACGCATGATGTCCCGCAGCATGCGCAAAAACCGCCAGCGCACCAAGTTACTGCGCTGGACAAACACACTGTTCAAACTGGAGCCGCTCCACTCCAGTGTTGGCCCCGCTTGATCGTCAATGCCTTTGAAAGCGCCCGGCACTTTGACCGAAAACGACATGTCGGATTTGGCTGTGGCAACGCCCAGCTCTGCAAACAGCGCAATCAAGTTGGGGTAAGTGCGCTCGTTGAACACCAGAAACCCGGTATCAACGCCGTGCGTGACTGGCCCTTGTGCGGTGGGCAACGTGACGTCAACCGTGTGGGTATGGCCGCCAAAATAGTTGCCTGCTTCAAACAGGCTGACTTCAGCCAGACCCTGGAGCTTGTGCGCCACGGCCAGCCCGGAAATACCGGAACCGACAATGGCAACACGAGGTTGCCGAGAACTCGCAGCTGAGGATGGGGGATGACCGCGCATGGTCAGCCGCCAGAAGATAAAAATGTTGCGAAGCGCCCCGACGCGAACAAGGCAGGGGGGCAGGAGGAGGGGTGCCCCGGGATTTCAACTGGGTACAAAAGACCCAGTCGGCTTCGCAACAATGAAACTGCTGGCTCGCTCGCGCTGCATGCAACTGCACCTTGTGCGAACGTGTGTCCGACTCGCTGGGAGCGCAGGTGGTTTCCTGCTTTTGCCCTCCAGACATGGTGGAGATTTTGTAACAGAGAAAAACGCATGGTCAGCGCGGTTGTCAGCATGGTTGATGGGCAGAGTTGACGATGAAAGTTTGCAAACGGCCTTGCTTCACGCATTTCGTGGTTCACGGTGCTACGACAGCTACAACCCGGGCAATGATAAAAACAGACACATCATAAACGAAAATTACCGTGCGGTTAAATAGTGACCAATCGGTAATTTTATCAACAAGACAGCACATGTCTCAAGGGCTGGCCAGTTGCTTGTCGATTTCTTTGAGAAACTGGCGGCTGGTGGGGTCGGCCATAGAGTTGAAGCTGACCACGCTCTGGCCGTCACGTGCAATGACGTACTTGTAGAAATTCCACTTTGGTGCGGTTCCGGTTTTGGCCGCCAGCTGTTTGAACAAAGGATTGGCGTCTTTGCCCGACACGCTGGACTTGGTGAACATCGGAAATTTCACACCAAACGTGTTTTCGCAAAAAGCTGCGATGTCTTTGTTGCTACCCGTTTCCTGCGAAAAATCATTGGACGGAAAGCCCAGCACCACCAGACCTTTGTCCTTGTATTTAGTGTGAAGCGCCTCCAGGCCCTCGTATTGAGACGTGAAACCGCAAAAACTGGCCGTGTTGACCACCACCACCACCTTGCCGCTGTACTGGCACAGCGACTGCGGTTTCTCATCCTGGAGACGTAAAAAACTTTGCTGGAGCAGCCCCGTACATGCCGTGGTTGCCTGCGCCTTGGCTGGAGTCGCAGCCCACAGCGCTGGGGTGTATGAAGAAAAACCAGCCCACAAAGCAGCACTGGCCAGGCAGGTGGACAGTGACAAGGCTTTAGGTGTCATGAAGTACATAAGAGGCTCACTTGAGATAAGAGATGAAACTTGGGGACGAGGCAAAAGCTTGCGCAGGATACCGCTGCAAAAGGTGCTTGGACGCGGGCCACTTCATTTATACGCTTTTTAGCGGACACCAGATTCAGGCAGGGAAATGGCAAGGCTGAATAACCTGCAAAAAAACCACGAAAAGCCTGTCATGCACTTGTGTTTCATATTCACAGCCTAGAATTATTCATCAACTGCCATGCAATATGCATGCATCCGTGGCAGGTCTTTGTGCGTATTGACCGTGTACGCTGATGGATGCGTTCATGATTGCAAAGGAGTTTTTATGCTTTATCCAGAACTGTTCAAACAACTCGAAGCTGTCCGCTGGAACATGGACAAAGACATTCCCTGGGCCAGTTTCAATGCATCCGAACTCTCAGACGAGCAGGCACAGACCATCAAGATGAATGCGATCACTGAATGGGCGGCGCTGCCAGCGACCGAGATGTTTTTGCGTGACAACAAGGACGACAGTGATTTTTCAGCTTTCATGTCGATCTGGTTTTTTGAAGAGCAAAAGCACTCACTGGTGCTGATGGAATACCTCAGACGTTTCCGGCCCGATATGGCACCGACTGAAAAAGAGCTGCATGAGGTGCGCTTTGAGTTTGAACCCGCACCGCCTCTTGAGACACTGATGATGCATTTCTGCGGCGAAATCCGCCTCAACCACTGGTACAGGCGTGCCAGCCAGTGGCACACCGAGCCTGTCATCAAGCAAATCTACACCCAGCTCAGCCAAGACGAAGCCCGCCACGGCGGCGCTTATTTGCGCTACATGAAACGCGCCATCAACAACTTCGGCAACGATGCCCGGGCGGCTTTCACCAAAGTGGGCGTATTGATGGCCAGTGCCCGCCGCACGGCACAAGCCTTGCACCCGACCAATCTGCACGTGAACAAAGCCCTGTTTCCGCGCGACACCATCCAGTCGCGCCTGCCCAACCCCGAGTGGCTGGAGCACTGGCTGGATGCCCAGATCAAGTTTGACGCGGTCTGGGAAGGCAAAGTGGTGGACCGCATTTTGCACAACATGAGCCTGCTGATGAACCAGAGCTTTAAAACGGTGCAGGAGCTTAACCGCTACCGCAAGGAGCTCAGCCGTGAGATCGCAGGCGGCATGGTGCAAGATGCCAGGCTGCAAGTGGTATGAATGGTGTGAATGGTGTGAATGGTGTGAATGGTGTGAATGGTGTGAATGGTGTGAATGGTGTGAATGAGCCAGCATTTCTTGAAAAAATAGCTCTGCGCGAGGACGCAGCAAAGCGTGTAGCAAGCTTACCCAGACCAGTCGTATTTACCAACGGCGTGTTTGACGTGCTGCACCGCGGCCATGCGGTTTACCTGGCACAGGCGCGCGCCCTGGGCGGCAGTCTGGTGGTGGCACTCAACACCGATGCGTCTGCCCGGCGCTTGGGCAAAGGCCCCCAGCGGCCACTCAACAACGAACAAGACAGAGCCGTCATGATGGCGGCGCTAGCTTCCAGCAGCTTGGTGACCTGGTTTGACGAGGACACCCCGATTGATTTGATCCGCGCGCTCAAGCCCGATATTTTGGTCAAGGGCGGCGACTACGACATGCGTACGTTGCCTGAGACTGCGCTGGTAGAGGGCTATGGCGGCAAAGCCCTGGCCATCGCGTTTGTGGGCGGTTATTCAACAACGGCTCTGGTTAAAAAAATTCGTAACTACTAACCTCGAAGAATAAGGAAACCTTCAACGCAGAGGCGCAGAGTACGCAGAGAACCGCAGAGAGAGAAGCAAAAATTGTTTCCCCCTCGTCTTGCTCTGCGTTCTCTGCGCCTCTGCGTTGAATGACTTGTCTGCCTTCAACCTCTGTAATCACTAAAATTCGCCGTACGGACTGAGCCACTTTTATACCATGGCCCGTGCTTCAGACAAGCCTCATCAAACCGGCACCGTCACAGCCGGCTGCTCCCGCCGAAACACGCGACGCCAGAGCCTGGCCAAAAACACCTCCAAGTCGTCCACCAGCGTGTAAACCGCCGGTATCACCAGCAGGCTCAGCAGCGTCGATGTCATCAACCCGCCAATGACTGCCACGCCCATTGGTGCGCGAAAGCTGCCATCTGCCGAGCCCCAGCTCAATGCGATCGGCATCATGCCTGCACCCATGGCAATCGTCGTCATCACAATCGGGCGGGCGCGTTTGTGGCAGGCGTCCAGCAGCGCGTCCAGCCTGTTCATGGGTTCGACCGCATCCTGGGTGGCGGTAGCGGGCTTGCCGCGCCGCGCTTCTATGGCGTACTCGACCAGCAAGATCGAGTTTTTGGTGGCAATGCCCATCAGCATGATCAGCCCGATCAGCGAGGGCATGGAAAAGCTCTTGTCGGCAACCAGCAGCGCGGCAAATGCGCCGCCCAATGACAAAGGCAGCGCCGCCAAAATGGTGAACGGATGCAGAAAGTCCTTGAACAACAACACCAGCACAATGTAGATGCACAACACCGCCGTCAGCATGGCCAGGCCAAAACTGGCAAACAGCTCGCCCATGACTTCCGCATCACCAATGACCACCTGCTTGACGCCAGCGGGCAGGTTTTTCAGCGTGGGCAACTCGTTGACGGCTTTGGTCACATCACCCAGTGGCATACCTGACAGCTCCACTTCAAACTGCACATTGCGTGAGCGGTTGAACCGGTCAATCACCGCTGGCCCGCCTGCCAGCTCAATGCTGGCCACCTGGCCGAGCATGACCGGGCCCTTGCTGCCGGGCACCATCAGGCGCTCCAGTGCGCCGATGTCTTCCCGCGCATTGTCTGACAGGCGCACAACAATCGGAATCTGACGCTGTGCCAAGTTCAGCTTGGGGAGCGACGCGTCAAAGTCACCGACCGTTGCAATGCGGATGGTCTCACCAATCGCGGCACTGGTCACCCCCAGATCCGCCATGCGCGCAAAGTCTGGCCGCACGGTCAATTCTGGCCTGACCAGCGATGCGCTGGATGCCACCGAGCCCAGACCGGGAATCGTGCGCAGCTCTTTTTCAAGCGCAGCTGCCGCTGTGCCCAGGGCGATCGGGTCTTCGCCGGTCAGCGCCAGCACATACTTTTCACCCGAGCCGCCCAGGCCAACTTTGCTGCGCACGCCGGGCAGCTCTTCCAATGCTTTGCGAATGTTGTTTTCAATGCCCTGCTTGCGCGGCCGCTCGCCGCGTGGCGTGAGTAAAACCGTCAGCGTTGCCTTGCGCGACTCTGCCACGCCACCCGGCGCGAACGGATCGCCCCCTGCAGCGCCACCGCCAATGGTGGTGTAGACAGACTTGACGTGCTCGACTTTGGCAATCAGCAGCCGGGCCGCTTCAGCCGATGCTCTGGTCTGCGCCAGCTTCGTGCCCGGCGGCAGTTCCAGGTTGACCTGGGTCTGGGAGTTGTCATCGGGCGGAATAAAACCCGTGGGCAGCAGTGGAATCAAAAACAGCGAGCCGACAAAAAATGCACCGGCTGCCAGCACGGTGACCAAGCGGTGCTGCAGGCACCAGCGGCTGACGCGCATGTACCAGGCCATGAGACGGCCGTCTTTCAGGTTATGTTCTCTGGCCAGCGGCTTGAGGATGTACGCGGCCATCATGGGTGTGAGCATGCGCGCCACAATCAGCGAGGCGAACACGGCCAGCGCCGCCGTCCAGCCGAACTGCTTGAAGAATTTACCGACGATGCCACTCATGAACGCCGTGGGCAAGAACACGGCAATCAGCGTGAAGGTAATCGCAATCACGGCCACACCAATCTCGTCGGCGGCCTCCATCGCGGCCTGGTAGGGGGACTTGCCCATGCGCAGGTGACGCACGATATTCTCGACCTCCACAATCGCGTCATCGACCAGAATGCCGATCACCAGACTGAGGGCCAGCAGCGTCACCACGTTGATGGAAAAGCCCAGGTAGTTCATGCCGATAAAAGCGGGAATCACGGACAGCGGCAGTGCCACGGCAGACACGAACGTGGCACGCCAGTCACGCAGAAACAAAAACACCACCAGCACTGCCAGCACCGCGCCTTCAACGAGCAGCGTCAGGGACGCGGCATACTCTTCTTCGACCGGGGTCACAAAGTCAAACGCTTCAGTCAGTTGCATGTCGGGCCGGGCCAGTTTGAGCTCTTCAAGTGCTGCCCGCACGCCCCGGCCCGCCTCAACCTCGCTGGCGCCTTTGCTGCGCGAGATTTCAAACCCGACAACGGGCACGCCGTTGAGCAGCGCGGCAGAGCGCGGCTCTGAAACCGTGTCCTGCACGCTGGCGATCTGGTCCAGCCGGATGCTGCGGCCATTGCCCAGACTCAATTGAATCGCTGCAATTTCTGCGGCTGATTTGACGGTGGCCAGGGTGCGCACCGGTTGCTCGCTGCTGCCCAGATCGGCCCGCCCGCCTGCCGTTTCAAGCTGCACGTCGCGCAACTGTCGTGACACCGCTGCAGCACTGACCCCGAGCGCCTGCATCTTGGCACTGTCGAGCGAAATGCGCACCTCCCGGCTGACCCCGCCTACCCGGCTGACCGACCCCACGCCAGGCACCGCCAGCAGGCGGCGTGTCAGTGTGTCGTCCACAAACCAGCTCAGGGCCTCGTCATCCATGGACGGTATGCGAAGGGTGTAGGCCAGTACCGCGCCACCGGAGACATTGATCTTGCTGACCACCGGGTCGCGCAGGTCAGCGGGCAGATCCGAGCGCACTTGCTGCACCGCAGAGCGGGTCTCGTCGAGTGCTTCCTGCGTGGTTTTTTCCAGACGAAACTCAGCGGTGATCGTCACCACGCCGTCTTGCACCTTGGTGTAGATGTTTTTCAGGCCCCCAATGCCCGCAATGGCGTTTTCAATCTTGCGGGCGACTTCGGTTTCAAGCTGCGCCGGGGAGCCGCCGGGCAGGCTGGCTGTGATGATGATGTTGGGCACATCCAGATCGGGGAAGTTTTGCACCAACATGCGCTGATAACCCAGCACGCCTGCAAAGCAGAGCATGACAAAAAACATGATGGCGGCAATCGGGTTTTTGATGCACCAGGCAGAGACGTTCATAGTGTGGATTCCTGTTTGCTGCGAATTTTGATCATCGGCAGCGCCTGCATTGTTTGGGTTATTTTGCGGTCGTCGGGGGAGACACCACCACCTTGACCGTATCGCCATCGGCCAGAAAAGCCGCGCCACTGGCCACAAACTGCTCGCCTGCCTTGGCCCCTTGAACAATCTCCACCGCGTCGCCCGCACGGCGACCGGTCTGCAGCTTGACCTGGCTGACCTTGTTGGTGCCGTCAACCCGCATGGCGTAGGTAAACCCGTCGCGCAGCACCAGGGCCTGCTGTGGCAGGCTCAAAACACTGCGGGTGCCCAGATCAAACTCGCCGCGTGCATACATGCCCGCCAAAATACCGGGGGTAGCGGGCAAATCCACATAGACCAGCGCATTGCGGGTCACGCTGTCCACTGTGGGGGCCAGCATGCGCACTTTGCCCGCAACCGCCACGCCACTGGCTGCCGTCACATTGACCATCGTGCCGGGTTTGAGGCCCGCCACTTCGGCGCTGGTGACTTCAGCGCGCCATTCCAGCCGCCCGCCGCGTATGATTTTGAACAGCTCTGTGCCACTGCCCACCACGGCCCCCACGGTAGCGGTGCGACTGGAGATCACGCCGCTGTCTGGCGCGTGTACCCCGGTCTGGCTCAAACGCACCTGCTGCACGGCCAGCACCGCTTTGGCCGCTTCCAGTCTGGCTTTGGCGGTTTTGTCTGCTGTGGTGTACTGGTTGATCTGCTGTTCACTTAAAGCGCCGCTGGCTTGCAGCGTGCGGGCTTTGTCGGCATTGCCTGCGGCATCGAGTGCATTGGCCTGGGCCTCGGCAAAGCTGGCCTGCGCCTGTGCCACTTCGGCATTGATTTGCTCGGTCGCAAAACGCGCCAGAACCTGGCCTTTGGTGACGCGGTCGCCCACATTGACCCGGACATCGACCAGCCGCAGGCCGTTGGCTTCAGCGCCGATGATGGCCTCTTGCCAGGCGAACACACTGCCATTGGCCGCCAGTTTGATCGGCAGCGCGGTTTGCGCGGGCTGCACGGTGGTGACCGTGAGTGCAGCTTTGGCGGCCCTGACTGTTTTGGGGTCAGCCGCCTTTTTGTCGTCTGCAGCGCTCGATTGTGAAGAAAAAACCACGCCAGCGCACGTAATCATTGCACCAGCAGCTATGAAAATAATAGCAATGGACTTGTTTTTAATCGCGTTCATGAATGACTCTCAGGTGTTGGGTGTCTGGTGATGGGGGCTGCCTGCGCCAGGGGTGCGGCCTGCGGCGTGTCAGCTGTCCAGCCACCGCCCAGTGCGCGGTAAAGCGCGATCCAGGCGCGGCGGCGCTCCAACTCAAGGCTGACCAGCGCACTTTGTGCCGCCAGCAGGGTGCGGCGCGAGTCTTCAAGTTCCACCAGACTGGCCAGCCCGGCCTTGTAGCGTGCCTCGGTACCGGCAAATGACGCCCGGTAACCGTCAGCGGCGGTGGCAGCGTCGCCGATTTGATCGGCAGTGCTTTGCAGGTTCACCAGGGCTTCTTCGACCTCACGAACCGCCTGCCGGGCGGTGTTGCGGTAAGCGGTGGCGGCTTCTTCGTAAAGTGCCCGGGCGGCATCGACCTGCGCGCGATTTGTCCCGCCGTCGAGCAGGGGCAGCGTCAAGGACAGTGGGCCAATCGACCAGGTGTTGTAGCCCTGCCGGGTGCCCTGGCTGGAGCTGCGTGCAGCGGTCACTGTGCCGCTCAGGCTCAGGCGCGGGTAACGCTCGGCACGCGCGCCCGCCACATCAAAGCTGGCAGCGGCCAGCAAGCGTGCGGCATTGAGCACGTCTGGGCGCTGCGCCAGTGCCTGCGCCGGTACGCTGGCAACGACGGGTACGGGTACCAGCTCTTGCTGGACCACCTCGCCAGACGTTGCCAGCCGGGTGCGCAACTGCGGCTCCGCCAGCCCCGTCAGCGCCACCAATGCCTTGATGTCCAGATCACACAGGGCCTGCTGCTGGGTTGATCTGGCCCGGCTTTGCGCCGCGCTGGCACGCGCCAATGCTGTTGTGGCAGGTGCCTCAAAACCGGCCTGGGATGCCAGCGCCGACAGGCGCGCCGTTTCAAGCCGCGAGCGGGTGTCAGCCTGAGAGACCGCCAATTGCCGCGCGCACGAACGCAAGGCGTAATACTGCCGTGCAGTCTCGGCGGCAACCGACACCCGGGCGTCATGCCACAGCGCCCCGCTGCCGTCCAGACGGGCATCGCTGGCATCACGCACGGCCCGGTTGTGGCCAAAAACGTCAATTTCCCAACGGCTCTGCAGGCCCGCCTGGAGCAGGCTGACAGGTGCAGCTGCACCACTGGCTGGCCCGTTCTGGCTGCGGCTGACGCTGCCTGTGGCGTCCAGCCTGGGCATCAGCTCGGCACCCGCGCTCACCTGTGCGGCCCGCGCCCGCTCGATGTTGGCACGTGCCGTGGCAACCGACGGGCTCACCGCCTGCGCTGCATCCATCAATTCCAGCAGCAACGGGTCGCCCTGCTGGGCCCACCAATCGGACAGCTGGCCCAGACTGCCCCGGTGTGGCAGCGGGGCCTGCCACTGCGCAGGCGTGTCAAGCAGCACGCTGGCAGGCGGTGCGGCCAGGCTGGCACAGCCCGCCAGCGCCGTTAACACCAAGGCGGCGGCCACAGCCTGCAGAGGGTTCCTTATAGGCGGTAGCGGTGTCCGCACGGGTATCGAAGGCAACATGTAACGGGTCTTTCGAGCGAATTTTTACGGTGAAGTGGGCTACGTTTCAAAATAAACCAGGATGTCTCAAGCCGAATTGCCGCCAGGGCGCGAAGCAGGCAGTGCGCGCCGCTGGCCTTCAGCCTGCACCATCGCGCACGCAAACACCACCAGGCGTTCAGCCCATACGTCAATGGCTTCTGGCTGGCTGAGGAGCTGCGGGGCAATCGCCTGCACGACATCGCGCCCGATGAAAATTTGCAGCGCCAGCCCAGCGATGGAAAACGCGAGCCGGTGCAGGTCATCGTCAGGTGTGCTCAAGCCCAGGTGCCGCGCCAGCACGCCCACCAGGGCGGCATGGGCGGGCTTGATGCCGTTGTCCACTTCTTGAGCCCACAGGCCGGTTGGCTCCATCATTTCCCGGAAGTGCAGCCGCGTACACATCTGCACCATCTCGCCTTGCTTGAGGGGTTCCAAAAAGCCCTTGAAAAAGCCTGCGAGCGACTCATCCAGCGTCATCAGGGGGTCGTTGTACAGCGGGATGTCATCGCTGGCGCTGCCCATGGGTTCGGTAAAAACGGCCCGGTACAGCCCGGCTTTGTCGCCAAAGTAGTAACTGATGGCAGCCAGATTGGCACCCGCTGCCCGAGCAATTTCCCGGGTGGACGTTTTGGCAAAGCCCTTGCTGGAGAAAAGCCGCAGCGCACAGCACAGCAGCTGCTCGCGCGCTTCTGCGCCGTCGGCGCGTTGTTTGCGTGGTGATGGGAGAGGTATTGACACAGCACTGATTACAACACAATAAATCAATCGAATGATTTAATTAAAACGATTGACCCATGTTTTGTGGTGTCAATGGTGTGGTGCAGGGCTTTTCAAGCCAGCTCAAACCAGTAAAAATGCTACCAAAAGCATAGCAATATAGTCTTGTACAAAAAGCCGTAGCAAGCTTTTTCAGCCTTCATTTTTGCAACGACTCGGCTGGGCACCTCAAACCAGTTTGCAACGCAAAGTCGCCAAGATGCGAAGCTCGCAAAGTCCCAGAAAATTCAAGTTTTCACTTCGCGTTCTTTGCGCTTTTGCGCCTTTGCGCTGGAGACTTCTCACGACTCTTGAGCAGTTGCCCGTGTCTTGTGGCATCCGCACCGTCTTGCCACGACTTTGCGGCTACGCAAAAACCGCCTGCCACGCGGCCAGGATTGCTGCCTGTTCTTGCTGCAGCAAAGGCGGTGTGACCTGCGTTGGCTCTTCGTTCAGGCGCGCCCGGTGCTGCACGCGCCGCAGTTCACGGTAGGCGGCAGCAGCCCGCTGGCCCACGCCTGGTGGCAGCAGGCCAGCGGCCTCGGCGCGTTGCAGCAAGGCGATGTTGCCAACGTTTTCCACCAGCTCGGGGTGGTGCGCGGACTGGGACAGCAACAAAAACTGCACCACAAACTCAGCGTCCACCATGCCGCCGGGGCTGTGCTTGACATCAAATTTCCCGCCCTTGACGGGGTGCGCCGCACGTACTTTGCCGCGCATGGCGACGATTTCCGACCGCAAGGCTGGCGCATCCCTGGCGGCGGTGATCACGGCTTTGCGCACGTGCGCAAAGCGCTCGCGCAGGGCGTCGCTGCCCATCACAAACCGTGCGCGGGTCATGGCCTGGTGTTCCCACGTCCAGGCGGTGTTGCTGCCGCGCTGCTGCTGGTATCTGGCATAGGCTTCAAAGCTGGTGACCAGCAGGCCTGAGTTGCCGTTGGGTCGCAGCGCCGTGTCGATCTCGTACAGATCACCCTCGCCGGTCTTGACGGTCAGCCAGCCGATGAGCTTGCGGGTCAGCGCGGCATACATCTCGCCGGCTTGCTCGTGCGCGTCTTCATAGACGAACACAATGTCCAGGTCACTGCCATAACCCAGCTCTTTGCCGCCGAGTTTGCCGTAGGCAATGATGGCAATTTGCGGCGTGTCGCAGTGCGTGTGTTTGAGCCGCTGCCAGCACCAGGCCGTGGTGATGCGCAGCACGGTTTCGGCCAGGGCGCTCAGGTCATCGGCGACCTGCTCGACGCTCAAGACACCTTCAACATCCCGGGCCAGGGTGCGAAAAACCTCGGCATGATGGGCGCGTCTGAGCAGGTCCAGACAGGTCTCCTCGTCGTCTTCACCGGTGCTTCTCAAGGCGTCCAGGCGCAACTGCAATTCGTGGCTAAAGACCGCGCTGTCAAAGCGCTCGTGCAGCATGTCGTCGCTGGCCAGCTCGTCGATCACGCCGGGGTGCAGCAGCAGGTAGCGCGCAGGCCACTTTGCCGAGCCCAGCAGGCGCAGCAGCCGCTCATGCACCAGCGGACGCTCCAGCAGCAGGGCCAGGTAGTTCTCGCGCCGAAGCAAAGGCTCTATCCAGTCGATGATGCGCACTGCGGCCTCCTCGCTCACGACGCCTTGACTGAGCCATGCAGCGGTGCGTTGCACCAGCCGGCTCAGGCGGGCGCGTGAGTCTTCACGCAGCGCCAGCACTCTGGGGTGTTGTCGCCACAGTGTCAGGCGCGCCCTGAACTGGCGAGGCCACTGCGCTGACAGGTGCTCCAGCAAGTCGTCAAGCTGGGGCGCGACATTGGTTTTCTTGCCCGTCCCGCCGCTGCATCCCTTGCAAGAAGGCTTGCCCCCGAGCAGGCGGTCAAACTCCTCGGCGACCAGCTCGCGGTGGGCGTCCAGCTCGCCCAGAAACAGGCGGCAGTCAGCAAAGCCGAGGGTGCGTGCCATCCAGGCCAGATCGTTGTCGCACGTCGGCAGCACATGGGTTTGCTGGTCGTCCAGGTATTGAATGCGGTGCTCCACGCGCCGCAGGAAAACGTAAGCCCGGGCCAGTGCATCGGCCATGCCCTGCGGCATCAGCCCGGCATGGGCCAGGCGCTGCAGGGCACTGACCGTGGAGCGCGTGCGCAGTTCAGGAAACTGCCCACCACGCACCACCTGCAGCAGCTGCACCGTGAACTCAATCTCGCGAATGCCGCCGCGCGACATCTTCACATCGTTGGCGCGCTCGGGGTGGCCCGCACAGCGCTTGGCGGCGTGCTCGCGGATTTGCCGGTGCAGTGTACGCAGGGCGTCAAACACGCTGTAGTCCAGATAGCGCCTGAACACAAACGGCAGCACCGAGCCGCGCAAGGCATGGGCCGAGTTGTCCTCAATGCATTCCCGTGGGGACACCACCCGGCTTTTGAGCCAGGCAAAACGCTCCCATTCGCGGCCTTGCGCCTGAAAGTAGTCCTCCAGTGCGCTCAGCGACAGGGCTGCAGGCCCCGAGTTGCCGTTGGGCCTCAAGGCCAGGTCGAGCCGGAACACCCAGCCGTGCTCGGTGGTCTCGCCAATCAGGGCGTAAAGCGCCTTGACCTGGTGCGCAAAATACTCATGGTTGGAGATGCGTCCGCGCCCATTGGGCAAGCCTGTGGTCTCACCATCGTGGTCATAGACATAAATCAGGTCAATGTCGCTGGAGACATTGAGCTCGCGCCCACCGAGCTTGCCCATGCCCACAACCCACAGCTGGGCGCGGTTGTCACCGCTGTTGCTGCTGCCTGGGCCGGCGCATTGCGGCACACCGTAGCAGGCGTCGAGTGTTTGCCGGGATGCCTGCACGGCCACATCCAGTGCCAGCTCGGCCAGCTCGGTCATGGCACGCGTGACCACAGTCAGAGGCGCCTGGCGGGTTTGTTCGCCATCACAGTCCAGCACCACCAGGCGCTCCATGACCAGCTGGCGCAACACCCGCAGGGCAGCGCCGGTGGCCAGGCCGCTCTGCTGCAAAGCCACCAGACTCGCTTGCATGGTGGCACGAACGGGTGGGCCTTCAGGCAGGCAGGCCAGATAGCCGGCATAGCGACGGCGCACGCGCTGCACATAGCGTGAGTAACCAGAAGCGTCACCTGCAGGCGCGGCGGGGTTGTCATCAGGGTTGTTGCTGGGACTATAGGGTGGAGACATCACACGACTTCACAGAACTTCACAGAACTTCGCAATAGTTGGCACTTGGTTTAGGCGGGTTGCAGTTCGCGCCAGAACAATCCGCAGTGCTGACAGTCATAATTCCAGTGCCCATGGACCCACAGTCGCCCTTACTGCCTGACACACTGACCCAGCCGCCCCGGCGCATTCGTTGGCTGGCGCTGCTTGCGCGCGTTCTGTTGTGGCTGGTGGTGTCATTTTGGGTGGTGTTCGGTGCCAGTTGGGGCTTGTTGCACGGCCAGATTGTGCCGCGAATCGGCGAATATCGCCCGCGCCTGGAAGTCCAGGCCAGCCGGGCGCTGGGCATGCCCGTGCGTATCGGCCACATCACGGCCCACTCCGAGGGACTGATCCCCTCTTTTGAAATGCGCGATGTGGTGCTGCTGGACGCTGACGGACGCGAGGCCTTGCGCCTGCCACGCGTGCTGGTGGCGCTCTCGCCGAAGTCGTTGTGGGGGATGGGCTTTGAGCAGCTTTCCATCGACCGGCCCGACCTGGAGATTCGTCGCGCCGCCACTGGCAAGCTGTATGTGGGCGGGCTGGATGTGTCGCAAGGCCGTGTTGACGGCAACGCGGCAGCCAACTGGTTTTTCTCGCAGGCTGAGTTTGCCATCCGGGGTGGCACCATCCGCTGGGTCGATGAGCTGCGCGGCGCGCCGCCGCTGGCCTTGACGCAGGTGGACGCAGTGGTGCGCAACACCCGTCGCCGCCACACCATGCGCCTGGACGCCACGCCGCCGCCTGAATGGGGTGAGCGCTTTAGCCTGCGTGGCATCTTCCGGCAACCCTTGCTGTCGAGCGAGCCGGGTTTGTGGGCCGACTGGTCAGGCCAGCTGTACGCCGAGTTTGAGCGGGTGGACATCTCGCGCGTCAGCCCATACATCAGCCTGGACTCCCTGGGCATGGCGATCACGGCGGGTAGCGGCAGTTTGCGCGCCTGGGCAGACGTGGGCCGGGGGCAGATCACGGGCGGCACGGCGGATGTCGCGCTGGCAGGTGTCAATGCCCGGCTGGGCCAGGCACTCAAGCCGCTGGCACTGACCTCCATGACGGGCAGGCTGGGGGGGCGTCGGCTGGCCAGTGGTTTTGAGTTCAACACCACCGCCTTGCGTTTTGATACAGCAGACGGTCTGCGCTGGCCCGGCGGGAACGCCAGTGTGGTTCACTCCAGTGCGGTCGGTGCTACGCTGGCGCGCACTGAACTCAAAGCTGACCGGCTGGACTTGGCGGCACTGGCCCAAATCGCCACCCGCCTGCCTTTGAGCGAGGCCATGCGCCTTCAAATCGACTCCTTTGCACCCAAAGGTCTGGTCGAGACCATTGATGCCCGCTGGCAGGGCAGTGCCGACCAGAGCGCTGCTTTTTCAGCCAAGGGGCGCGTCTCAGGGCTGACGCTGGCGGCGCGTGACAGCCAGGGACAGACGCTAGGCTCTGCGGCCAACCAGAACCTGCGCCCAGCACCCGGCAGGCCCGGTTTGAGTGGGGCCACCGTTGACTTTGACATCACCCACACCGGTGGTAGAGCAAACATCAGCATCGTCCAGGGCGCGCTGGAGCTGCCCGGCATTTTTGAAGCGCCCCGCATTGCCATGAACCAGCTGTCCATGAACGCCCAGTGGACGCTGACGGACGGGCAGATTGACACCCAGTTGCGCAACATCCGGTTTTCCAATGCGGATGCCGAAGGCGCACTGCAAGCCAGCTGGCGTTCTGCACCCGCTCCAGCGCCGGGCAAGTCAGCTCTGGCCACCGGGCTGGACACCGCTTTGCCGGACAAAGCTTCTTCGGACAAAGGCTCCCTGGGCGTGCTGGACGTGCAAGGAACCTTGAGCCGCGCCAATGGTGCGCAGGTGTACCGTTACCTGCCGCTGGTGTTGCCAGAGCGGTCACGCCACTATGTGCGAGATGCCGTGCTGCGCGGTGACCTCAGTGAGCTTAAATTCAAGGTCAAGGGTGCGGTGAACGATATTCCTTACGCGGGGCTGGTGCCAGGCGACTTCAAAATATCGACCCGGGTGAAAAACGGCACGCTGGCCTATGTGCCGCCATCGCTCCAGCCCGTGGGGTCTGCGCCGTGGCCTGCGCTGACCGATCTCACTGGCGAGCTGGTCTTCAACAATGCGGCACTGCGAGTCAATGGTGCTACTGGCCGGGTGCAGGGCTTGGGCGGTCTGCAGCTGGTGAAGGTCGATGCGCGCATTGACGACCTGGCGCACGCCGCCACGGTCGAGGTCACCGCCGCTGTCAAAGGGCCGGTCTCTGACGCGCTGGCGTTTGTCAACACCTCGCCCATCGGTGCGCTGACAGGCCAGGTGCTTGAAAAAGCCGTCGCGACGGGCACGGCTGACTACGCTTTGCGCTTGAGCCTGCCACTGTCTGCACTTGACAAAACCCGTGTACAAGGCAGCATGACCCTGCCCGGCAACGACGTGCGCATCACCCCGGCGTCGCCCCTGTTGGCGCGTGTCAAAGGCGTGGTGACCTTCAGTGAATCGGGGTTCAACGTGGCGGCGGTGCAGGCCCGCTTTTTGGGCGGTGACATCCGCCTTGAAGGGGGGCTGCGCGCACCAGCACGTGCAGGCGCATCCGGCACAGCAGGCACACCTGGCAACGAGCTGGACACCAGTGCCGTCTTCAAGGCGCAAGGCCACGTCACGGCAGAAGGTTTGCGACAGGCCAAAGACCTCGGCCTGGTCTCACGTTTGGCGCAAAACGCCAGCGGCAGTGCGGCGTATTCAGCCACACTGGGTTTTCGGCGCGGTATGGCTGAAATCAGTGTGGCCAGCAACCTGCAGGGCATGGCCCTGAGCCTGCCTGCACCGCTGGGCAAGGCGGCAGAGACTATGTTGCCGCTGCGGTTTGAGCACACGCTGCAACGCGACTCCCTGGCCCCTGGGCAAAAGCTGCAAGACCAGCTCAGCTTGAGCATTGGCAGCCTGGCCTCGGTGGTGTATGTGCGCGACATCAGCGGCGCAGAGCCGCGCGTGGTGCGGGGCAGCATGGGCGTCGGGCTGGAGGCAGCGGAGTCCGCGCCGCTGCCCGACAGTGGTGTGGCCGCCAACATTAACTTGGCCGATGTGGACATTGACGCGTGGCAAAAAGTCTTCTCTGCCGCGACTGGCAGCGATGCAGTCGGTGCCCCTGCAGCCGCTGAGACCGTGGTCATGAGCTATCTGCCCACGCGCATGGCCATACGTGCCCGCCAGCTGCAGCTAGAAGGCAGACAACTCCACCAGGTCGTGGTCGGTGCCACGCGCGATGGCCCGAACTGGCGTGCCAACATTGACGCACAAGAGCTCAACGGCTACATCGAATTTCGGCAACCCGGCGCTGGTGTGGGGCTGGGCAGCGGGCGCGTGTTTGCGCGCCTGTCGCGTTTGCGTCTGGCGCCAAACACCGCCAGCGAATTTGAGTCTTTGCTGGACCAGCAGCCCGCCAGCATTCCTGCACTGGACATCGTGGTCGATGACCTCGAACTGCGGGGCCGCAAACTCGGGCGGGTTGAGATTGAGGCCATCAACCGGGGGGCTTTTGTCGCCTTGCGTGAGGGCGGTGCGCGGGAGTGGCGGCTCAATAAGTTCAACATCATCCTGCCCGAGGCCGTGTTTACCGCTACGGGCAACTGGGCCGCTGTCAACCCACAGCCTGCTGCAGCGGCCTCGCTGCCACAGAGGCGCCGCACCACGATGGATTTCAAACTCGAGATTGCAGACTCGGGCGAGTTGCTCAAGCGTTTCGGCATGCAGGACGTGATTCGCCTTGGCAAGGGCAGTCTGCAGGGCCAGGTCGCCTGGACGGGCTCGCCCCTGAGCCCGAACTACCCCAGCATGGGCGGGCAGTTCAATATCAACATCGAGTCTGGGCAGTTCCTCAAGGCTGACCCCGGTATCGCCAAACTGCTGGGCGTGCTCAGTCTGCAATCGCTCCCGCGCCGACTGGCACTGGATTTTCGGGACGTGTTCTCGGAAGGTTTTGCGTTTGACTTTGTGCGCGGCGATGTGGCCATTGCGCAAGGTCTGGCTTCGACCAACAACTTGCAGATGAGGGGTGTGAATGCGGCTGTGCTGATGGACGGCAGCGCCGACATTGCCAAGGAAACCCAGGACATCAAGGTGGTGGTGGTGCCGGAGATCAATGCCGGTACCGCGTCATTGATTGCCACGGTCATCAACCCGGCGATTGGTCTGGGAACGTTTTTGGCGCAGTACTTTCTGCGCCGCCCCCTGATTCAGGCCGCGACCCAGGAGTTTCATATCGACGGCAGCTGGGCCGACCCGAAAATTACCAAGGTCACCAAGATCACCAAAACCGGGACTAACCCATGAAAGTAGCGGCCCTCCAGATGGTCTCTGGCACCGATCTGCAACGCAACCTGGACATCGCCGCGCAGTTGCTGGCCGAAGCTGCAGCAGGCGGGGCCGAGCTGGCCGTTTTGCCCGAGTATTTTTGCGTGATGGGTTTGAAAGACACCGACAAACTCGCGCTGCAAGAGCGTTTTGGCGCTGGCCCGGTTCAGGATTTTCTGGCGCAATCAGCAAAGCGGCTGGGGCTGTGGATTGTGGGCGGCACGCTGCCAGTAGCTGCACCGCAAAGCGCAGCGAGTGGTATTCGCCGCATCTACAACACCTGCCTGGTGTTCAACCCCTCTGGCCAGTGCGTGGCCAGGTACGACAAGATGCATCTTTTCCGGTTTGACAACGGCACAGAGAGCTACGACGAGTCACGGGTGCTGCTGCCCGGCACGTTGCCCGTGACGTTTGAGCTGCCTTCAAGCGATGGCTGCACCTGGCGCATTGGTTTGAGTATTTGTTACGACCTGCGCTTTCCTGAGCTTTACCGGGCCCTCAGCGCTGATGTGCTGCTGGTACCCAGCGCCTTTACTTTCACCACCGGGCAGGCGCACTGGGATGTGCTGCTGCGCGCCCGGGCGATTGAGAACTTCGCTTTTGTCATCGCGGCGGCGCAAGGCGGTCTGCATGAAAACGGCCGGCGAACCTGGGGCCACAGCATGGCAGTCGCCCCATGGGGCAACGTATTGGCGCAACACCCTGAAGGCCCCGCCGTGGTGATGGCCGAGCTGCACCAGCAAGTGCTGGTCGATGCCAGAGCCAGGCTTCCTGCCCTGAGCCACCGTGTTTTGCAGTGAAGCTGCTGTGGAATTGTTGTGAAGTTGTCGTGATGGGGCTGGTCTGACATGCAGGCGCTTTTTGCTCATTGGCACCGTCAGCGTCACGGTGTCCAGCGCTGGGCCTTGTGGGTGCTGCTCTTGGTACTGGTGGCGTCTCTTTTGACCACGCTGGTCTGGCTGGCGGGCCGCTACGAGTCCAGCCAGGTTCAGAGCCGGCTTGAGCATGACGCGGCTGAAATCGTCACCGACATTCGTGCGGGCCTGAACCGCAATACCCAGAGCCTTCAGGCCCTGCAGTCAAGCGAGCGCACACCCGATAGCTGGCGCTTAGCTGCCGCTGACCTGCTGCGTGAGCGCCGCGAAATCATGCGGCTGGAGTGGCGCGACGAGGCACTGCAAGTTCTCGCGCAAGTGGGCACGCCTTACCGAAGCCCGGTGTTTGAACGGCTTGGCCGCAGCAGCGTGCAGGCCGACATCAGCTTGGCCTGCAGCACGGCGCGACGTTTGAGCAGCACGGCTTATTCCAGCAGCTACTTTTTGCCGCAAACCGATGGTCTGGGCTTTGAGGTGCTGGACATGTGCATGCCCATGACAGCAGGCGGGCGCCTGGTGGGCTACACCGTGGCGACGTATTCGCTGCAAGATGTGCTCGCCGAGCTGGTGGGCAAACACCTGGCGCGTGGACAGAGTGCGGCGTTTACCGAAGCTGACGGCACCCGCCTGGCGCTGCATGGCACGCCGTCGCGCGGCAGCCGCGTGTACGTGGCCCAGCATTTGCTGGACTTGAGTGGCAACACACTGGTGCTCAGGCTGGAGAGCCGTCTGGGTTTGCCATCGCTGTTTCCCAATGTGCTGACGGCCCTGGTCGCTGGCATGTCGCTGGCCCTGCTGGTGGTGCTGTTTTTGCTGGCGCGCGACATGAAAAGGCGCTTGCGCGTGGAGCACGACCTGGGCGAAGCCCTGGCGTTTCGAAAGGCCATGGAAGACTCGGTGCTGACCGGCCTGCGGGTGCGTGACTTGTCTGGCCGCACCACATACGTCAACCCGGCTTTTTGCCAGATGGTGGGCATGTCTGCCAAAGCGCTGCTCCACCAGAGTTTTCCATCGCCTTACTGGCCCCCCGAGCTGGCACAAGCCTACCAGCAGCGCCAGGCGATCCGGCTGGCAGGCAACAACCTGCCCCGGGAAGGTCACGAGTCGGTCTTCATGCGGCCAGACGGCACGCGCTTTGCAGTGCTGATCATGGAGGCTCCGCTGATCAACGCCGTGGGCAAGCACACGGGCTGGGTCAGCGCCATTTTGGATGTCTCAGAACAGCGCCGCATTGAAGAGCTTTCGCGTGCCAGCCAGGACCGCCTGCAAGCGACTGCCCGGCTGGCCATGGTCGGCGAGATGGCCTCGCTGCTCAGCCATGAGCTGAACCAGCCGCTGGCGGCGATTTCAAGCTACGCTGTCGGCTCGCTCAACTTGCTCAGTGACGCGCAGAACGCCCCCTTGAGTCCGCTGTCAAGCGATCTGCAAACCGGGCTGAGCCGCATCGCCGAGCAGGCCGAGCGGGCGGGCAAAGTCATCAAAAGCGTACACGACTTTGTACGCCGGCGCGACCAGGCCCGTGAAGCCGTCAAGCCCCAGACCCTGCTGGACACCATCATGCCGCTGGTGGGACTGCAGGCCCGCAAACTCTCGGTGGTGGTGGTACTTGAAGTCGATGCCGCGTGCGCAGCGGTGCTGTGCGACCGCACCATGGTCGAGCAGGTGCTGCTGAACCTGGCGCGCAATGGAATGCAAGCGATGGGCACACAGGCACTGGGCACGCAGGCTACGGAAATACAGGCCGTGCAGCAGGGCATGGGCGCAGCCAGTCGCGTCCTGACACTGCGCGTCAGGCCCGCCGCGTCCAGGGGAGCCAGCCGCTGGGTCGAGTTCTCAGTGGCAGACCAGGGCGAAGGCATTGCGGCCGATGTGGCCGCGCAACTTTTCACGCCGTTTTTCACCACCAAAGCCGAGGGCATGGGCTTGGGGCTGAGCCTGTGCCGCACCGTGATCGAGCAGCATGGTGGTTTTCTCGGGTTCGCAGCCGGCCAGCCGAGGGGGACTGTCTTCAGCTTCACCTTGCCCGTTGCGCCCCCTGCACATGAGGCGCTCTAGCGGGTGGCGCACACTTCACCATTGACCTGCCGGCTGACCTGCCGACTGAACTCTTAACCACCTCCAGGAATACCTTTTTTATGGAACCCACCCAGAACGCTGTGGTCTATATTGTTGACGACGATGCCAGCGTGCGGGACGCGCTGGCCTGGCTGCTGCGCTCGCGCCGCCTCTACAGCGAAGCGTTTGACAGCGGCGAAGCGTTTGATGCACGCCTGGCAGGCGGCTTGGAGGTCACCACGCCCTCATGCGTGCTGCTGGACATGCGCATGCACGGCCTGAGTGGCCTGGGCCTGTTTGAAAAGCTCATCGGCTACGGCTTGCAAGCCACGCTGCCGGTTATTTTTTTGACTGGCCATGCCGATGTGCCAACCGCCGTGGCTACCGTCAAACAGGGCGCGTTCGATTTTTTTGAAAAACCTTTTTCAGACAATGCACTGGTAGATCGCATCGAGCAGGCGCTGGCCCAGTCGGCAGTGGCCCTGAGCCAGCACAGCGCCTCACACAGCCTGCAGGAGCAGCTCGACGGCCTCACGGAACGGGAAAAAGCCGTGATGCGGCTGGTGGTGGGCGGCCTGCCCAACAAGCTGGTGGCCGATCAGCTCCACATCAGCGTGCGCACTGTCGAAGTACACCGCTCCCGCGTGTTTGAAAAAATGCGCGTCAAGTCAGCGGTTGAGTTGGCCAATTTGCTACGAAATTTATAGCTAAAAGACTCGATGGTACCTGCTGCAGCCGCCTTTTTTATAAGATTATTTTGCGCCCAGTGCCGCGTCGAGCTTGTCCAGCGTCACCAGACCCGCGCCACATCGCCACGGCTGGCGCGCAGGGCTGTGAACGGGCCAGCCACTCACGCCAAACGCGTTGAGGTTTGCACGACAGCCGTGCTCAATGACGGGTTGTTCTGGCGGATGGCCAGCAAGGGTCGTTCGGTATGTTTGTGTTGAGCGCTTCGCGCGATGCGCATTTGACCCCTCATTCCGTTTTCAGATCAATAGGAGATGAGGCGCGAAGCCGCAGACAGTGCTTTAACGGCCAAGGCGGAGCAACAACATACCGTATGGATATGGATATGGA
>RDZZ01000143.1 GCA_004293655.1 Polaromonas sp.
TGTCGGTGTCGTAGATGCGCCAGATGTGGCCGTTGGTCAAAAAACCAAAACGCACGCGCAGGGTGCTCAGGTAGTCCTGCAGCTGATGGTGTGGGTTTTTGTCGCGGTCAGCCTTGCCGGTGTCCAGCTCTTTGCCCCAAGCCTTGGCCTCACAGATGGCGGTGATCAGGCGGTGGTCTTTGGTCTTGTCAAGCGTGCTGTCTTGCCCGGGGTGCAGCAGCAGGCTCCAGTCGGGCTTGGCCAGCTTGCCTTGCACGGTCACAGCCAGCTGCGTGACTTTGGTCCAGCCCAGCTGGGCCAGCAAGGGCGCAATGAATTTGCTTTCGAGTTGCGCCTCGCTGGTCTGGGCGAGTGAGGACGCGTCGAAATGCGTCTGCAACCACGCGGCCAGGTCATAAGAGGCCGGCTTTGCCAAAAGCTCTGCCGCTTTTTGGGCGATAAAACCGTCGTCAAGCAGCGTGTTGTGCAGCCAGTGTGGGGGAAACAGGTCTTGGGCCATGGGTGCTTTTAAAAAGTGGGCAAGTGCTGCAGGACTGGCAAAAAGACATGCTGGCGCAAACTCAAAGCACCCCGCGCCGCTGCATGTCCAGGCGCATGCGGTCAAGCTGGGTTTGTGCGTCGCGCTGTGCGTTGCGCGCATCCCGCAGTTGGCGGTCTGAACGGTTGAGCAGCTCGCGCAGGACGGCCTTGCGGTCGTTGGCTGTCTTGGGGTGTGTCAGCTCGGCTTGCAGCTGGTCTTGCTGCTGTTGAATGCGACTCATCGCCTGGCTGGTGTCCTGGGCGCGCCAGGCGATGTCATAGATGCTTCTAAAGCTCTGGTCCAGCGGTGGTGGGCAAACACCTGCATAGCTTCTACCGGCGAGGCCTTCACTCAATGCATTGGCGGGGCGGCAATAGCTTTGCAGGCCCTCGGCACGGCTGGCGCGGTAACTGTTCACATCCACGGCAATATTGACTTTGGAACACGACTCAAAATAGCTTGCCGAGCGGTCGGTGCTGCCGCGCGCGCCGTCTTGCAGGCCCAGATCGCGCCAGTTGGCGGTGGCGCATTCAGCGGGGGACAGGCTCTCGCAGCCCGCCAGAAACAGGGCCATCATTAAAGTCAGGCACCAGGCCGTCCATTTCATCAAGTGGTTCCTCCACGGCGTTGTGCCGATGTGTTCTTTAAAGTCCGGTGCGGGCAATGTAGCGCTTGCGCATGAACACCGTCAACACCACGGCCACCAGCAGCAGCATGAAACTCACCGTCGCCCAGAAAGCCGTGGGCGACTTCAAACCCGGAATGTGCTCAAAGTTCATGCCGAAAAAACCGGTGATCAGATTCAGGGGCAGAAAAATGGCGGTCACGGCTGTCAGTGTGCGCATGATGTCGTTGGTGCGGTTGCTTTGCGCGTTAAAGTGAATCTGCACCACTGTCTCGGCCGACTGCTCAAGCCGCCGGGCGTGCTGCAGGACACGGGTGATGTGCTCCATCACATCTCTGGCGCGGGCCACCAGCTGGTCGCGCCGCAACTGCGCTGTCTGGGTGGCGCTGTCGTCGCCCAGCATGAACGCTGCCAGGGGTTGCTCCCGCAGTGAGTCCAGCCACTCCTGCATGGCATCTATCTGCTCGTCGCACAGGTCTTCGAGCACATGCAACTGGCCCCTGGCGATCATCAGGGTGCCCCAGTTGTCAAAGCGTGAATTGGCACGCAAAAGGTCTGCCTGCCAGTGCTCCAGCTGGCTGCTCAAGACTTTGCGCAAGTCCAGGTAGCTGTCCACCATGGCATTGATGATCCGCAGGGTCAGGTCTGCCGGGCTGATGGGCAAGCGGTTGCGTGCTGCTGCCGGGTCAGCGCCTGCGGCGTCCAGGTTAAATTTGGCATCCGCCAAAAACCGCTGGATAAAACTTTTTGCGGCATAGCAGCCACGGGGGTGAACGCTGATCAGGCAGCGGTCAAACACGGCAAAGCCCACCGCTTTGGAGCCAATGCGGTTAAAAGTCGGCAGGCGTTGACCACGGCTTTTAGCCATACCCGTCTGGCCGTGGTAGTCGTGAATGGCTTTTTCTTGCGCATCTTCATGCTGCGTTTCAGCCTGGGTGGCCAGTCGCCGAAAAACAATCAGGTCGTAAATCGAGGTGGAGTCATAACGCGACGGGTGTACCGGGCTGGCCAGGTCCTGGCAGTGCAAATCAAGCAAAGGGGAGCCACCGAGCTTGAGTGCAGCATGCTGGAGCTGCACCTGCGCGGCTTCAAACTCTTGCTGTTCCAGAAAAATCCAGACAAACCCGTCATGTGGCGGCTGATCGGGCACGGTGTCCACAAAGCGCAGGCTGGCATCGGTAAATTCAACGATTTGCATGGTTCAAGCCTTTTCTACAGCATCTGGCATGGCTGTTTATTGCAGCTTCCTGGCGGCTTCAAGGGCAAAGTAGGTCAGCACACCATCGGCGCCGGCACGCTTGAAAGCCAGCAGACTCTCCATCATCACGGCGTCATGGTCGAGCCAGCCGTTGTGCGCCGCCGCTTTGAGCATGGCGTACTCGCCGCTGACCTGGTAGGCAAAAGTGGGCACTCTGAACTGGTCTTTGACGCGGCGCACCACATCCAAGTAAGGCATGCCGGGCTTGACCATCACCATGTCGGCACCCTCGGCAATGTCCAGGGCGACTTCGCGCAGGGCCTCGTCGCTGTTGCCAGGGTCCATCTGATAGACCTTTTTGTCAGCCTTGCCCAGATTGCCCGCCGAGCCCACCGCATCGCGAAACGGCCCATAAAAGGCGCTGGCATATTTGGCGCTGTAGGCCATGATGCGGGTGTGAATGTGGCCCTGGGCCTCCAGCGCCTGGCGAATGGCGCCAATACGTCCGTCCATCATGTCGCTGGGCGCGACGATATCGACACCGGCCTCGGCCTGGGCGAGCGCCTGTTGAACCAGTGCCTGAATCGTCTCGTCGTTCATGATGTAGCCCTGCTCGCTGGGCAGGCCATCCTGGCCGTGGGTGGTAAATGGGTCCAGCGCCACATCGGTCATCACGCCCAGGTCAGGGAAATGCTGTTTCAGCGACCGCACCACGCGCGGAATCAGCCCGTCCGGGTTGTGCGCTTCACGCCCGTCAAAGGTTTTGAGCGATGCATCCACCACCGGAAACAGCGCGATGACCGGAATGCCCAGCTTGACGCACTCTTCAGCCACAGGCAGCAGCAGGTCCAGGCTCAGGCGCTCCACGCCGGGCATTGACGCGACAATCTCGCGCCGCTGCTGGCCGTCGGTGACAAACACCGGGTAGATCAGGTCATGCGCGGTGAGCGTGTTTTCACGCACCAGGTTACGGGTGAACGTGTCACGACGCAGGCGGCGCGGGCGGCCTGCTGGGAAAGGTGCGAAGTTGGCGGTGTTGAAGGTCATCGGCAAATTGTGCCAAAGCTTCAGAAGACGGCAAAAATTAATTTTTTTGTGTCATTTGTTTTGTGCAACTTGTTCTTTGCTTGCCCGCACCATCACGTATTTTTCTCAAGATGATATTTGTACTTATGGTTTATCAGTAGGCCAAGGCACTGGTATTTCTACAATTTTTCCGCGTGAGGCGTTTAAAATCAAAATGTGTAGTGGCCGTTTTGGCAGCTGCATCCCGCTTTTCCTCCCTGAGCGGGGCCTTTGCGTGTCATAACAAAAAGGCTTGTCAGCCCGGATGACTTCTTGTCTCCGGGCTTTTTTTTGGCCATCGCCACCACAGGCTTTTTTATTCGCAAGCAGGGGCCGCAGAACTGGCTTTGCCAGGCCGCAGGCGCAGCGGCCCCCTCGGGGGGCAGGGCGCTTGCGCGTTGTGAGCAACCGTGGGGGCTACACTTCGTCATGCTCTGGATCAAGTCATTTCATATTGTTTTTGTGGCCAGCTGGTTCGCGGGGCTGTTCTACCTGCCGCGCATTTTTGTCAATCTGGCCATGGTGCCGCCCCAAAGCGTGGCAGAGCGTGATCGGCTGCTGCTGATGGCGCGCAAGTTATTGCGTTTCACCACGGTGCTGGCAGTGCCAGCCGTTGGGCTGGGTTTGTGGCTGTACCTGGGCTATGGCATCGGGCTGGGGGCTGGCAACAACTGGATGCACGCCAAGCTTTTTGTGGTGCTGCTGGCGCTGGCCTACCACCACAGTTGTGGCCGCATGCTCAAAAAATTTGTGGCCGGGCAAAACGCTCGCAGCCATGTCTGGTTTCGCTGGTTCAACGAAGCACCCGTGCTGCTGCTGGTGGCGGCGGTGGTTCTGGTGGTGGTCAAGCCCTGGCAGGGCTAGCGGGGCATCCATGGGCAGTTTGTCAACCTTTCAAGCCCCAACGCCATGGCTGCACGTCCTTCGCCATCGCGCGTAGCCACTGCCCCGCACAAAACGTCAGCGTGGCCATTGGCCTTGGCCATGATCTGCCTGCTGGTGTATGCCAGCCTTTACCCGTTTTCTGACTGGCGTGACCAAGGTATTTCGCCGTTTCGTTTTTTGACGGCACCCTGGCCCAAATACTGGACAGGTTTTGATGTGGCCATCAACATCGCCGGTTACGCCCCCGTGGGGTTTTTGCTGGCACTGTCAGCCCTGCGCAGTGGCCGCATCACATGGGCTGTCACGGTGGCTGCCCTGGGGGCCGGGTTGCTGTCGCTGTGCATGGAGACGCTGCAAAGTTATCTGCCTTCGCGCGTGCCGTCCAATGTTGATCTGGCGCTCAACACCCTGGGGGCCTGGCTCGGTGCGTGCATGGCAGGGTGGCTGGAGAAAATGGGTGTCATCAGCCACTGGAGCCGCTTCAGGGCGCGCTGGCTGGCACTTGATGCGCGCGGGGCCTTGGTGTTGCTGGCGTTGTGGCCCGTGGCTTTGCTGTTTCCAGCATCGGTGCCGATGGGGCTGGGGCAGGTCTTTGAGCGGCTGGAGACAGCGCTGGCCGAGGCACTGGCAGACACCCCTTTTCTGGACTGGATGCCGGTGCGCGACATTGAGCTGCAGCCGCTGGTGCCTGGTGCCGAGCTGATCTGCGTAGCGCTGGGCGCGTTGATTCCCTGCCTGCTGGGTTACTGCGTGATTCGAAAAACCTGGCAACGCGCCGTGTTCTCATGGGTCATGCTGGCAACAGGCATCGCGGTGTCTGCCCTGTCTGCGGCGCTTAGCTACGGCCCAGCGCACGCCTGGGCCTGGCTGGATGTGCCCGTACGCTCTGGCCTGGCCCTGGCGGTTGGGCTGGCGTTGGTGTTATTGCCCCTGCGGCGTCGGGGCGCAGCAGCATTTGCGCTGCTGGCGCTGACCATCCATCTGGGCCTGCTCAACCAAGCCCCTGCTGGTGCCTACTTTTCGCAGACGCTGCAAACCTGGGAGCAGGGGCGATTCATCCGCTTTCATGGTCTGGCCCAATGGCTGGGCTGGCTGTGGCCCTATGCCGCGCTGCTTTATGTGCTGGCCCGGTTGTCAGGGCGCGAACCAGCGCCAGTGTCTGAGCTTTAAAATCACCCCATGAATCTACCCAAAGCTGTCCCCGACGCGGCCGCCGAATCCATTGATGCGGCTGAGCCACTGTCCGAGGTTTACTACGAGCGGCACATATTTTTCTGCCTGAACCAGCGCAAACCCGGCGCGGATTGCTGCGCAGATCACCGCGCCGAGGAAGCCTTTGACCGCTGCAAATCGCAGGTCAAGGCCGCTGGCTTGTCGGGCCCCGGCAAAGTCCGCGTCAACAAGGCGGGTTGCCTGGACCGCTGTGCAGCCGGTCCGGTGGCTGTGGTTTACCCCGAGGCGGTCTGGTACACCTACGTGGACGCCGACGATATTGACGAGATCGTGACGTCACACCTTAAAAACGGCAAAGTGGTGGAGCGCCTTCTGACGCCCAAACATCTGGGCCGCCAAGCCGGGCCGTCAAGGGCGCAAAAAGCTGTCTGATTGAGAGCTTTTTACGGGCCTACAGCATGTTCTATAAGGACTTGATGCTACTATTTTAATAGCACCGACAGGCCGTCTGGCATATCACTTGGCATATGACTGGTTAAACAAGGCGCTCACCCCATGAATTCCCAAACCCAAAAATCACTTATCCAAGGTGCCGTGGGCGCGATCGAAATCGCCCTGGACTTGCCCGCAGGCAGCGCCGCCCCAAAAGGTGTGGCGGTGATTGCCCACCCGCATCCGCTGTTTGGCGGTACGCTGGACAACAAGGTGGTGCAAACCTTGGCGCGCGCTTTTACCCAGTCGGGCTGGACGGCTGTGCGCTTCAACTTTCGGGGTGTGGGCGGCACAGCGGGCGTCCATGACGAAGGCCGGGGCGAGCTGGACGACTTGCTGGCTGTGGTGGCCAGCACCGCACCGCAAGGCCCGCTTTGCCTGGCAGGGTTTTCATTTGGTGCTTTTGTGACCACACATGCGTTTGAACGCTTGAACCCGGCACGCACCATTGACAAGCTGGTGTTGGTGGGCACCAGCGTCAGCCGAAGCACGGCCGCGCCCATTGACCCGGCGGCACACCTTAAAACGCTGGTGTTGCACGGTGAGCAGGACGACACGGTGACACTGGCCGCCGTGATGGACTGGGCCAGGCCGCAATCACTTCCTGTTACGGTTGTGCCGGGAGGCGGTCATTTCTTTCATGGACAATTGCCGCTCTTGCGCCAGCTGGTGGTTCGCCATCTGGCCTGCAGCATGCCCACCCAGCCTTGAAATTTTTGGCGGGCTTGGCTTGAGGTCATCGCTCTTATCTACCCTGTTGCACTTCTGTTGCATTAACGGATTTTGATCAATGTTTTGTCTATTTGAAGCCCGCCCGATGGCACAGGTCTTTGCCAGGCTGCTGCTGGCCTTTTCGTTGCTGGCTGCATCAGCGGCACACGCCCAGGTGCCACAAGTGCCTGAAATTGCAGCGCGCTCTTATTTGCTGCTGGATGTCACCGCCAACCAAATTCTGGCGGCCAAAGACATCGACACCCCTGTCGAGCCTGCATCCCTGACCAAGCTGATGACCGAATACCTGGTGTTTGACGCGCTCAAATCCAAAAAAATTGACATCAGGCAGACTTTCAGCGTGAGCGAGCGCGCCTGGAAGATGCCTGGCTCCCGCATGTTCATCGACCCCAAAATGCAGGTGCCGGTGGAGGACTTGATCAAGGGCATGGTGGTGCAGTCAGGCAACGATGCCACCATGGCGCTGGCCGAGGGCGTGGGCGGCAGTGCAGAAAATTTCGTCAAGCGCATGAACGAGCAGGCCAAGGCGCTGGGCATGAACAACACCGGCTACAAAAACCCGGAAGGTCTGACGGAGACGGGCCACACCACCACAGCCCGCGACCTGAGCATTCTGTCCGTCCGCCTGATGGCCGATTTCCCCGACTACATGGGTTACTCGGCGATCAAGAAATACCGCTACCCCGGCACGCCCGCCACCAACGACACCAACCGCAACACGCTGCTTTTTCGTGACCCGACCGTCGATGGTCTGAAGACCGGTCACACCAACGCCGCCGGTTATTGCATGATTGCCACAGCCA
This sequence comes from Polaromonas sp., assembly GCA_004293655.1. Taxonomy (GTDB): domain Bacteria; phylum Pseudomonadota; class Gammaproteobacteria; order Burkholderiales; family Burkholderiaceae_C; genus Polaromonas. The sequence continues at coordinate 7,494 of RDZZ01000143.1, forward strand.
GACGCGATTTCCCCAACCTTGGCGCTGGCAACACGCCAGGCACCCGGCGGCTGCTGGCCATCGTGCTGGGCACCACCAGCGACAGCGCAAGGGCCAGCGAAACCCAGAAGCTCTTGAATTGGGGTTACACCGCATTCGAGGCAGTCAAGCTGTTCGATGCAGGCCAGACTGTGGTGGCGCCAAGCGTGTGGAAAGGCAAGGCGGCGAGTGTCAAACTCGGTCAGGCCAACAAAGCCATTGTGGTGACCGTGCCTGCAGGCAGCGGTGCCAAGCTCAAGACCCTGGTCGCCAGGCCCGACCCGCTGGTCGCGCCGTTTGTCAAGGGGCAAGCCATCGGCAGCCTGAGAGTCACCTCCGGCGATGACCCGGCGCTGGTCGCTGAAGTGCCGTTGTTGGCGCTCGAAGCAGTCGAAGAAGCCGGCATTGTGGGGCGCGCATGGGATGCCATGCGTCTGTGGATCAAGTAGCAGCAAGAATCGTCAGAGCAGTCAGAGCCGTCAGACACGGCGCATTTGCACCTTGAAGAGTGAACTGCTACACTCAAAGGCTTTTTTGAAATTACAAAAAAGAGATTCGTTGTCGCGGTCAATCCGACAATTGGCCGCTGGGTTTCGTCAGTCATCAGGCGAGATATAGACACAGACGATGAAGTAAACGAAGAGTTTCACGCTAACCATCACGAGATATCACGTTTTAGGGACGTTTTTAAATGCCAACCATCAATCAGCTAGTGCGTCAAGGCCGCGAGGTCGAGACCAGCAAGTCAAAGAGTCCTGCGATGCAGAACTCGCCACAACGCCGTGGCGTATGCACCCGCGTGTACACCACGACGCCAAAAAAGCCAAACTCCGCTCTGCGTAAAGTCGCCAAAGTGCGCCTGACCAACGGGTTTGAAGTCATCTCCTACATCGGCGGCGAAGGCCACAACTTGCAAGAACACAGCGTTGTGCTGGTTCGTGGCGGTCGTGTCAAGGACTTGCCCGGTGTGCGCTACCACATTGTTCGTGGCTCGCTCGATTTGCAAGGCGTGAAAGACCGCAAGCAATCGCGCTCCAAGTACGGCGCGAAGCGTCCAAAAGCCAAGTAATCTTTGAGTCATTTTTGAGCTGGACAAGCAAAACAAGCTTTTGAAAAATACCAAGGAAGCTGCCCTTGTGCGTACCGCAACAAGCAGTCAATGGCCCGATTTTGGGTCGAGTAAGTGAAAACCCACATGGTTTTCGCGGCATCAAATGTTGATGTCAACTGAAGCAAAGAGGTGAAAAAATGCCACGTCGTCGCGAAGTCCCTAAACGTGAAATTCTTCCAGATCCAAAATTTGGTGATGTCGATCTCGCCAAATTCATGAACGTGATCATGCAGGGCGGAAAAAAAGCCGTCGCAGAGCGCATCATTTATGGTGCACTCGACTTTATTGAGAAAAAGAACCCAGGCAAAGACCCGCTGGAAGCCTTTCATATGGCTATCGGCAACATCAAGCCCATGGTTGAAGTGAAATCCCGCCGTGTGGGTGGTGCCAACTACCAGGTGCCGGTTGAAGTGCGTCCAGTCCGCCGTATGGCTCTGGCCATGCGCTGGTTGAAAGAAGCTGCCAAAAAGCGCGGTGAGAAATCCATGTCCCTGCGCCTGGCCAACGAGCTGATGGAGGCTACCGAAGGCCGTGGCGGTGCCATGAAAAAGCGTGACGAAGTTCACCGCATGGCTGAAGCGAACAAGGCATTCAGCCACTTCCGCTTCTAAAAGGCCTGGAAAAGCCATTTAAGCCTGGTGCTTCAAGTTTCTAGTTTTTAGCCCCAAGTCACTGCCAGCTATGCGCAAAACGTGTAGCTGGCATCTGTGTTTCAAGTATCGCTTGGAGCACAAAACATCGCTTGAAATCGAGTTTTTGTTCGCAGTCCCGAACTGAAAGTAATTTATGTCCCGCGCTACCCCCATTGAGAATTACCGCAACATTGGCATTTCCGCGCACATTGATGCCGGTAAAACCACCACCACCGAACGTGTGCTCTTCTACACCGGTGTGAACCACAAGATTGGCGAAGTGCATGACGGCGCAGCCACCATGGACTGGATGGAGCAAGAGCAAGAGCGTGGCATCACGATCACGTCTGCTGCCACCACCTGCTTCTGGAAAGGCATGGACAAATCCCTGCCAGAACACCGCATCAACATCATTGACACTCCCGGCCACGTTGACTTCACCATTGAAGTCGAGCGTTCAATGCGCGTGCTTGATGGTGCGTGCATGGTGTACTGCGCTGTGGGCGGCGTGCAGCCCCAATCTGAGACCGTCTGGCGTCAGGCCAACAAGTACAAAGTGCCGCGTCTGGCTTTTGTCAACAAGATGGACCGCACCGGTGCCAACTTCTTCAAAGTCGTCGAGCAAATGAAGCTGCGCCTCAAAGCCAGCCCTGTACCGATGGTGATCCCCATCGGTGCAGAAGAGAACTTCACCGGCCTGGTTGATTTGTTGAAAATGAAATCCATCATCTGGGATGAAGCCTCGCAGGGCATGAAGTTCACCTGGGGCGAAATCCCCGCTGAGCTGGTTGAGCTTGCCAAAGAGTGGCGCGAAAAGATGGTCGAAGCCGCCGCTGAAGCGTCTGAAGAGTTCATGAACAAATACCTTGAAGAGGGTGATTTGTCTGAAGCAGAAATCAAGCTGGGCATCCGCACCCGTACGATCGCCAGTGAAATCCAGCCGATGTACTGCGGCTCGGCTTTCAAGAACAAAGGCGTGCAGCGCATGCTGGATGCCGTGATTGAGTTCATGCCGTCACCGATTGACATCCCGCCCGTCAAAGGCATGGATGAAGACGAAGCACCGACCACCCGCAAAGCGGATGACGGCGAGAAATTCTCTGCGCTGGCATTCAAGTTGATGACCGACCCGTTTGTGGGCCAGCTTACTTTTGTGCGCGTGTACTCCGGCGTGCTGAAAAAAGGCGACAGCGTTTTCAACCCGATCAAGGGTAAAAAAGAGCGCATTGGCCGTATCGTGCAAATGCACGCCAACAACCGTGAAGAGGTCAGCGAAATTCGCGCAGGTGACATCGCCGCTTGCGTGGGTCTGAAAGATGTGACCACAGGCGAGACGCTGTGTGACCCCGACGCCATCGTCATGCTGGAGCGCATGGTGTTTCCTGAGCCGGTGATTACCCAGGCCGTCGAGCCAAAAACCAAGGTTGACCAGGAAAAAATGGGCATTGCTCTGCAGCGCTTGGCACAAGAGGATCCATCCTTCCGCGTCAAGACCGACGAAGAGTCTGGCCAGACCCTGATTGCCGGTATGGGCGAGTTGCATCTGGAAATCATTGTTGACCGCATGAAGCGCGAGTTTGGCGTGGAAGCTAACGTCGGCAAGCCCCAGGTGGCCTACCGCGAGACCATCCGCAAAATCATCGAAGATGCTGAAGGCAAGTTTGTACGTCAATCGGGCGGTAAGGGTCAGTACGGCCACGTGGTGCTCAAGATTGAGCCGAACGAAATGGGCAAGGGGATCGAGTTCGTTGACAACATCAAAGGCGGAACGGTGCCGCGCGAGTACATTCCTGCAGTTGAAAAAGGCATCCATGAGGCGGTGACCTCGGGTGTGCTGGCTGGCTACCCAGTGGTTGATGTGAAAGTCACGCTGCATTTCGGCTCGTACCACGACGTGGACTCCAACGAGATGGCTTTCAAGATGGCGGCGATCTTCGGTTTCAAAGAAGGCTGCCGCAAGGCGGGCCCAGTGATTCTGGAGCCGATGATGGCGGTTGAAGTGGAAACGCCTGAAGACTATGCAGGCAACGTGATGGGTGATTTGTCTTCACGTCGCGGTATGGTGCAAGGTATGGAAGACATGGTCGGTGGCGGCAAAGCCATCAAGGCCGAAGTGCCATTGTCTGAGATGTTTGGCTATTCAACAACACTGCGTTCGATGTCTCAAGGCCGTGCCACCTACACGATGGAATTCAAACATTACTCGGAAGCACCGCGCAATGTCTCGGAAGCCATCATGGCAGCCCGCGCCAAATAAAGAAATCTGTCTGCGATTGTGTGCCTCTCGCTGCCCGTGGTGAGAGAACAGGCAACACAGTGCAAACATTAAACCTGTCACGGGCACGTTCTTTTTATTGGAGTATTTGAAAATGGGAAAAGAGAAATTTGAGCGGACCAAGCCGCACGTCAACGTAGGCACGATTGGTCACGTCGATCACGGCAAGACCACATTGA
>RDZZ01000144.1 GCA_004293655.1 Polaromonas sp.
ATGATTTTGAACAGCACAATTAAAATATTCGGATAAAAAGAAGGCCACCGACTGGTGGCCTTCTTCAGACTTCAAATTTTTAAAGTTGAAGTCTGAAAGCGCTTAGTTCAAAGCTGATTTTTTACCATCTTTATAGACGTATAAAGTAATAGCGGGGTTTTTCAACTCTCCGCTGGGCTCAAAGGCGATCGTGGTGGTCACACCTTTGAAATTGGTTTTCATCAACTCTGGACCATAGACTTTTGGATCTGTCGAGTTGGCACGCTTCATGGCGTCAACCAGAACAAAAGTCGCGTCATAGGTGTATGGGCTGTAGACTTGGAACTGCTTAGGGTATTTGGCTTCATAGCGCTTCATCCAGGCGTCGCCGCCGGGCATTTTGGCAAGAGATGCACCACCTTCAGCGCAGACAATATTTCCAACAGTTTTTGCACCAGCCGCCAGTTTGGCGATTTCAGAGGTGCAAATACCATCACCGCCGAAGTATTTGACATTGCTCATGCCTAATTGCTCCATCTGGCGCAGCATGGGGCCGGCTTGTGGGTCCATACCGCCAAAGAAGATGGCATCTGGGTTTTTGGCTTTGACTGCAGTCAAAATTGCCATGAAGTCGGTTGCTTTGTCAGTGGTGAACTGCTCATCAACGACTGTCATACCTTTGGACAGGGCTGTTTTTTTGAACACTTCTGCTACACCCTGGCCATAAGCTGTACGGTCATCAATCACAGCGACTGTTTTGAGTTTTAAGGCATCAGAAGCGTAGAAAGCCAGACCCGCACCTAAGGCGTTGTCGTTAGCAATGATGCGGAAGACATTTTTGTAGCCGGGCTTGGTGAGGTTGGGATTGGTTGCTGCGCCAGTGATCATGGGCAGACCACAGTCGTTATAGATTTTGGATGCCGGAATGGTGGTTCCAGAGTTCAGATGACCCACGACACCAGAGACTTTGGAGTCGCACAATTTTTGTGCAGCAGCCGTGCCCTGTTTTGGATCAGCTGCGTCATCTTCGGCAACAATTTCAAACTTGACTTTTTTACCGCCAATGGTCGTGCCAGCAGCATTGAGGTCTTCAATGGCCATACGCACACCATTTTCATTGTCTTTGCCGTAGTGTGCTTGTGAGCCCGAAAGAGGTGCCACGTGACCAATTTTGACAACCATGTCCTGTGCAGAAGCCGCGCCAGCTAGGGTGGCGAGGGCAGCGACGACTGTCAGTTTTAATTTCATTTGCATAAAAATACTCCGAGTAGGAAATTACCGTTAATGGTTGAGAACAAGTTTTTTTGCTCAACAGGGTCGAACATATCGCAATTTTCGCGCCTGTACTATTGGTAACGTCCCTAAGCCGTTCTGGATAAGGGGGTTTACCCGTGAAATACATTGGCTTATGTATGCTTTAGCCTACACCCCTGTGTGAAATGAGGCCATCATTGCTGCGTTCATGCTGATGTCAGTCGCTGACAGCGAGGAGCGGCAATTCCTGCGCAACAGCCTGACTGACTGACTCCCTAACCACTCGCTCTATTTCCTCGCGCAACCGCGGTTCGAGAGTTTGGATATGGGTCAGAACGATCTTGCTGACGGCCTCATGCAGGCGATGCTCCAGCACCAGGTCCACACGCTGCATGACGCGGTGGAGCATCTGGTCTTCAAACTGGCGCAGTGGCGTGTCAGCGTTGAGCAGCGCGTTTGCAGTGGGTGTTCTGGTTTGTATTGAATCGGGTACCGATGCGGGATGAACCACCTCAGTGAGCGTGGGTACAAAGCGTGGTGGTGCAGGGGTGCTGTTCACGTGTGTTCTCCCACAGCTGCAAGATCATGGCGTTGCAGGGTGTAACCTCTGTCGGCATAGTGCCTCCAGCGGCGGCGTGCAGCCAGACGGTCCGCGTCCTGGGTGCTCACCACCTCGATGAGACGCTCAAAACATTCAAAGCCATCTGGCACATCAGAACCTAGGTTCACCAAAATGCCATGGTACGTGGAGCTGCCAACAGACTCCACAAGCAAGACAGGTGTGGCTTCCAAAGCTTTGCCAAGCGTTGTGGCACTCTTGGTATTTGCTGGAGGTCTGTAGTGCGGTACAAAATCTGATGTGGAAAAAGTCCAAAGCATGTGATCCAGCGCAGCGAGCGTGTCGGACGCGCCTATCACCACAAGCTGCGCACCGCTTTGATAAGCTTTGCGCAATAGTCGGCAGCTGTAGGCCAGCTTGTCGGCTACGCCAAAGTGGAAGGCAATATCGGTCATGGCGCTGACGGTCTGGGCGCTGGCCTGGTTTTGGTTGCCCGGATTTTTACAGGCGCAGTGATGGCCTGAGCACCCCCAGCAACCGATGCCTGAGCAAGCAAATAATCCACCAGCAATGCCACGGGGCGACCCGTAGCACCTTTGGCGGCTCCGCCTTTCCATGCAGTACCCGCAATGTCCAGATGCGCCCAGGCGAACTTGTTTGCAAAACGCTGTAAAAATTTCGCAGCGGTGATGGCTCCACCAGCGCGCCCGGCCACATTGGCCACATCGGCGAAGTTGGTTTTAAGGCCTTCTGCATAATCTTCGTCAAGCGGCAGGCGCCAGCACAGGTCAAGCGATGACTCGCCTGCAGCCATCAAAGACTGGGCCAGCGCATCATCGCTGGAGAACAGCCCGCTGCGAACACCGCCAAGTGCTACGACACATGCACCTGTCAGAGTGGCGATGTCCACGACAGCTGCAGGTTTGAAGCTTTCTGCATAGGTCAGCGCATCGCACAGAACCAGTCGGCCTTCGGCGTCGGTGTTGAGGATTTCAATGCTTTGCCCGCTCATGCTGGTGACGACATCGCCGGGTTTGATCGCGCGACCATCGGGCATGTTTTCACAGGCCGGGATCAGTCCAATCACATTGATGGCGGGTTTGAGCTCGGCCAGTGTACGGAAAGTACCCAGCACGCTGGCTGCACCGCACATGTCGTACTTCATTTCATCCATTTCTGCCGCTGGCTTGATAGAAATACCGCCAGTGTCAAAAGTGATGCCTTTGCCCACCAGCACCACAGGCGCGGCGTTCTTGTCTGCGCCGTCGTAGCGAAGCACAATAAGACGCAGGGGTTCACCGGAGCCTTGGGCCACTGCCATGAAAGAGCCCATCCCCAGCTTGGCGACCTCCTTGGGGCCTAAAATTTCGACTTTGATACCCCCTAACTTGCCCAAATCTTGGGCAGCTCCAGCCAACAGGGTGGGTGTGGCATGGTTGGCTGGCCGATTGGCCCACTCTTTGGCCAGTGCAATTCCTTTGACAAGTCCAACGCCTTTGGCAAAGCCGGCGGTAGCGGCATTGAGTAAAGACGCGGAAGGCACGGCCACCGTGACACGCTCTACAGGTGAAAGCGTCGCCTTCGGCTTGGTGGTGGTGTAGACGTAAGCAGCATCTGCACAGGCCACCACCACTGTGCAAACCATGGCGCTGCCAGGCTCAGCAAGCGCGCTTGAATCTATCACCACACGTTTGGCATTGCTGTTTTTGAGAGCGCCCATGGCGGCCAGCACTGCCAGCCGAATATTTTTCAGGCTACCGTCACCGACCCCAACGAGCATCAAACGGGTTGCTGACAAGCCTTGCGGACGGTAAGCGGCCAACATTTTCCCGGCCTTGCCTTCAAAGTCGCCCGACTCAATGGCCAGGCCCGTCAGTTGTGACAGTGCGTCGCCCTCTGACGAGAATGCGCCGGCACCCAGTGGCATCAGCAACACCAGGGCATCGCATTTTTCGCTGCAAATACGCGAGCGCGTCAGTGTTTTGAGTTCGAAGTCCATAATTCTGGGTTGGGTCCATCAAAAATAAAATAAAGTAAATGCTTGTACTCGCCTGGGCCACCTCAGTTGCGCTCAATAGCACTGGGCAGCACACAAACGCGTCACCACTCCATGTTATTCCAATCTTCGATTCGCAGAGAGCTTGCCCGCAGCTTCGGGGCTACCTTGGTGGTGTTGATCACCATCGTGATGACCATCGTTTTGATTCGTACCCTGGGGCAAGCCTCGCGCGGGCACATCAACCCACAGGATGTCATGCTGCTGATGGCCTATTCCGCTTTGGGCCGACTGCCCACCATTTTGACGCTTTCGCTGTTCATTGCCATGGTGGCAAGCCTGTCACGCATGTACCGGGACAGCGAAATGGTGGTGTGGTTCACCAGTGGACAGGGGTTGTCAAGCTTTCTCAAACCGCTGTTTCGCTTTGCATGGCCCGTACTGCTGCTCATTGCCTTGTTGTCGTTGTTGGTATGGCCCTGGACCAACCAGCAAACCCAGGAGATGCGAGAGCGTTACGAAAGCCGTGGTGACCTCGACCGCGTTGCTGCAGGACAGTTTCAAGAGTCCGCCAACGGTAACCGGGTTTTTTTCATTGACCGTGATGACTCCAAAAGCCAGACATCGAGCAGCAATGTGTTCATCGCGTCCAACGAGAATGGTAGAAGTGCCATCACCACAGCGCGGTCTGGCAGGCTTGAGACTGTCGAAGGCTCTCAGGTGCTGCTGCTTCGTCAAGGCCAGCGACTCGAGAGCCAAACCGGTCAGTTGGCTGTCAAGATCAGTGAGTTTGAGGAATACGGCAGCTACACAAAAGATGCCGTCCGGCCTGCGGTCGATACCACTGACACCAAGTTGCAATCGACCGCCTCACTGATCAACAGGCCCGTCAATCGCAACCTTGGAGAGCTGGCATGGCGCCTGAGCTTGGCACTGGCACCGCTTAACTTGGTGGTGCTGGCTGTCGCCATGGCAAACGTCAACCCGCGTGGCGGGCGCAGCCTGAATTTGACCTTTGCGGTGCTGGTGTTTGTGGTCTATAGCAACCTGATCAATCTCGGACAAAGCTGGATAGCATCAGGCATGGTTAATTTTGGAAACTTTTTAATTCTCACCCATGGTGGTGTTCTGGTGCTTGCCACGGCATGGCTGGTCAAGCGAAGCGAGAACTGGACGTTCAAGGCAGCACTGCGCCCTGTACGCCGGCAGGCAAGTCTGCCAGAGCGCCCCAGGCTCGCCTCATGAAGACCATACGCCGCCTGATTTATGGTGAGGTGCTGACGGCGATTGCCCTGGTCGCATTGGGTTTTCTGGCCCTGTTTTTCTTTTTTGATGTGGTCGACGAGTTGCAATATCTGAGCAAAAACTCAATGCTGCCCGCAGCAGCCAGCGCAGCCACCGCTACAGCCACGAATGCAGCCGCACTGGCCATAGATACCTACCAGATCAAACATGCACTGCTGTATGTCGGCTTGCTGGTGCCCAATCATTTGTATGAATTGCTGCCGATTTCAGTATTGATCGGCACGATTTTCGTGATGGCCAGGCTGGCGCAAAGTTCAGAGTACACGATTTTGCGCACCAGCGGCCTGGATCCCTGGCGCGCACTCAGCCTGCTGCTGGGCCTGGGTGTTTTCTTCGTGGTGATCAGCTTTGCAGTGGGCGACTACATCGCGCCTGCCAGCGAGCGTGCGGCGCAATTGCTCAAGGCACGCTACCAGGGCAATATCACGGTGGGCCAAACTGGTGCGTGGCTGAAAGAAAAACAGGCGGACAACACGTACGTGGTCAATGTCAAAACCCTGTCATCCACAAGCGAAATGCAGGGCATCCGGATTTTTCAGTTCAATGACAAAGGACTGCTGGTCTCCAGTACCCAAGCGGTGTCTGCCAGCTTTGGCCAAGACAACGCCTGGCTCTTGAAAGGCGTTACCCGCTCAGAGTTCAACTTGCAGCCTGCGGTCGCTAGCCAACCCGCGCAAGGTCACAAGGCCGCACAAGTCAGCCGCAACGAAACGCCGGCCCTGCGCTGGCCCACGGAGATTTCAGAAGAAATGGTGTCCGTAGCACTTCTCAAGCCAGAACGCATGAGCACCATTGACCTGTTCAACTACATCCGCCACCTTGACGCCAATGGTCAGACAGCCCAGCGTTATGAGATCGAGTTCTGGAAGAAGGTTTTCTACCCGCTCAGTTGTGTGGTGATGGTGATGTTGGCACTGCCATTTGCCTATCTGCATTTTCGCTCTGGCGGGATTACCAGCTACGTTTTTGCGGGTGTGATGATCGGCATCAGTTTCTTTTTGCTCAACAACGTGTTCGGCTACATTGGCAACCTTCGCAACTGGCAACCCTGGCTGGCAGCTGCCGCACCGGGCATGCTGTACATGGCCGTGTCGCTGGGTGCCTTTGGCTGGCTGGTCGTCAGGCGCTGACATCAGGCGTTGATGACAGAGCGAGCTGAATTTCCCTAAAAATCACCCATGATGACTCCAACATTACCCACTGCGCTGCCCGCCTCGGCTGTCGGCATCCTTTTATTTGCCCATGGTTCGCGCGACGCCCTGTGGCGCGCGCCCATTGAGGCAGTAGCTGCCCGCATGCGTGAACGTCAGCCAGGCACGCAGGTGTGCTGCGCCTACCTGGAGCTGTGCGAGCCATCTTTGCCAGATGCGGCCAGTGCCTTTGTCGCGGCAGGTTGTCGCCATCTGCGAATATTTCCCTTGTTTCTAGGGGTGGGCAAGCATGCGCGTGAAGACTTACCGCTGCTGGTTGCGCACATCAAGGCAAGTCACCCTGATGTCAGCGTTGAGCTGCTGGCCACCGCTGGGGAAAACCCCGCCCTGATTGCACTGATGGCTGAACTCGCGCTGGCGTAAAAATTGGTTGGGCCTTTGCACCACAACATCACCACAGCAACAGCTTGGAAACCAAAAAAGACATAATGAAACAATACATTAGTCTCGATTTGATATGAACCTTCATCAATTCCGCTTCGTCCAAGAGGCCGTCCGCCGGCATCTCAATTTGACAGAGACCGCCAGAGCACTGCACACCTCGCAGCCAGGGGTCTCCAAAGCCATCATTGAACTTGAAGAAGAGCTGGGTGTGGAGATTTTTGCCCGTCACGGCAAACGGCTCAAACGTGTGACCGAGCCGGGCAACCATGTGCTCAAAAGCATAGAAATCATCATGCGTGAGGTGGGTAATCTGCGCCGAATCGGCGAGCAGTATTCCGCCCAGGACAGCGGTACGCTGTCAATTGCCACCACCCATACCCAGGCGCGCTATGTGCTGCCACTGCCCGTGGCTCAGTTGCGTGAAGCCTTTCCCAAAGTCAACGTCAGCCTGCACCAGGGCTCACCCGACCAGGTGGCCAAAATGGTGATCGATGAGATCGCTGAAATCGGCATTGCCACCGAGTCTCTGGCCCATTACCCCGAACTGGTCACTCTGCCGTGCTACGAGTGGCAGCACATGCTGGTGTTGCCTAAAGCGCACCCGCTGACGGGCAAGGCCAGCATCACGCTGGAAGACCTGGCAGCACAGCCATTGATCACCTATCACCCGTCCTTCACGGGTCGCACCAAAATCGATCAGGCGTTTGCCGCCAAACGCTTGAGTCCACGCATCGCGCTGGAGGCGATCGACTCTGACGTGATTAAAACTTATGTGCGTCTTGGTCTGGGTGTGGGTATTGTTGCTGAGATGGCCATCCGCGACGATGGCACCAACAGCGATTTGATCGCCCTGCCCGCCGGCTCGCTGTTTGGCATGAACATGGCACGTGTGGCCTTTAAACGAAGTGCTTATCTGCGCAATTTCGTTTATAAATTTGCCGAACTCCTCAGCGACAAACTGGCCCGCAGCCTGATTGAAAAAGTCATGTCGGGCCAACTCTGCGACCACGACCTCTGAAACCTACCCACTGCGCCACCGCGTCTAGCCCCACCAGCGTCAAAAAAAACAGGCCGAGCCACCATGAACACCGTGACCGAACGCACTCCCGTGCTGCACACCAAACTGCCCGCTGTGGGCACCACCATTTTTACCGTGATGTCCACCCTGGCCTCAGAAAGTGGCGCGGTGAACCTGGGCCAGGGGTTTCCCGATTTTGAGTGTGACCCGCAACTGGTCCATGCCGTGACAAGCGCCATGACGCGTGGTCTCAACCAGTACCCACCCATGGCTGGTGTGCCCGCTTTGCGGCAGGCGATTGCCGATAAATTCCTCAAATTGCAGGGCCGCGCTTACGATGCCAACACAGACATCACTGTCACGGCGGGCGCGACACAGGCCATCATCACGGTCATATTGGCCGTTGTTCACCCGGGCGATGAGGTCATCGTGCTGGAGCCGTGTTTTGACAGTTATGTGCCCAATATCGAGCTGGCTGGCGGCGTGGTCGTGCGCGTGCCGTTGACGCCCGGCACCTTTCGTCCAGACTTTGACAAAATCGCCAGCGCGATCACGCCCAGAACCCGCGCGATTCTGGTCAATTCGCCACACAACCCGAGCGCCACCGTCTGGACTGGCGCCGACATGCTCAAGCTTCAGGAAATCCTGGCACCCACTGACGTTCTGCTGATCAGCGACGAAGTCTATGAACACATGGTGTTTGACGCTGACAAGGGACAGATTCACCAGAGCGCAGCTCGATTCCCGGGCCTGGCTGCGCGCGCGTTCATTGTCAGCAGCTTTGGCAAGACCTACCATGTCACGGGCTGGAAAGTCGGCTTTGTCGCAGCCCCTGCTGCCCTTTCAGCAGAGTTCCGCAAGGTTCACCAGTTCAATGTGTTCACGGTCAACACCCCAGTCCAGCACGGCCTGGCCACTTATATGGCCAACGAGCAGGCTTATCTGGACTTGCCCGCTTTCTACCAGCGCAAGCGCGATTTGTTCCGTGCCGGCCTGGCCAAAACCCGCCTCAAGCTGTTGCCCAGCGAAGGCAGCTACTTCCAGTGTGTCGATATTTCAGACGTCAGTGCTTTGGGCGAGGCTGATTTTTGCAAATGGCTGACCACTGAAATTGGCGTGGCGGCCATTCCGTTGTCAGCGTTTTATGGTGATGGCTTTGACCAGCGCGTGGTGCGTTTTTGCTTTGCCAAAAAAGACGAGACCTTGAACGCCGCACTGGCCCGGCTGGCCAAACTGTAGGCCCTGCCTGGGCAAGAGGTCAAAGCCTTTTGCCAGTCATCAACTGTTCAACTGCCCCCAAGCCTTGTCCAGCCGCTTGATGCTCACGGGCTGTGGCGTGCGCAGCTCTTGCGCAAAAAAACTCACCCTCAGCTCTTCAAGCAGCCACCTGAACTCCTGCATGCGTGCATCAAGAGCGCCCTTGCGCTCTGCCACCAGCCGCCAGTAGCGCTGCTCCTGCGGTTTCAACTCGGCCATGCGGGCCACATCACGTGCTGGGTCAACCCGCCACTTTTCAAGCCGTGCCGTGATGGCTTTGAGGTAGCGCGGGAGATGCTGCAACTGGCCGTAGGGCGTGGTGGTCAAAAACCGCTTGTGTACCAGCCGCTGCAGCTGTTGCGCTGCGTCAAGTGTTGCATCGGCCGCGTTTTTGGTGTCTTTGATCTTGCGCTGCGCTACCGCAAACTCCAGCAAAATCCCGGCGGCTGTGCGGGCGACTTCGCTGGCAATGAGCGTCAGGCGGCCACGGCCCTCTTCAAGCCGCTGCCTGAACGCCGTCTCTGATGTTGGCAAAGGGTTGAGCAAAAAAGCGCGGTCAAGCGCCACCTCAATGATTTGGGCGCGCAGCTCTTCCATGGTGCCGCCACCCGAGTTGTCAGCCGCGCGGCCCACCAACATGAAGGCGGTGGCCGTTTTTTGCAGATCCGGCAGGTTTTTTTCGAGATATTTGACCGCGTCTTTGAGCTGCAGCGCAAACAACCGCCTCAGGCCCGCACGGTGCTTGGCCGCTGCCAGCTCAGGCTCGTCAAAAACCTCCACCGTGACCGCATCTGCCTGGTCAATCAGCGCCGGAAAACCAATCAGGGTCTGGCTGCCTTTGCGAATCTCCATCAGCTCGGGCAACTCGCCAAAGCTCCAGCTGGTGTAGCGCTCGGGCACCTTGGGGGTAGAGTTTGCTATGTTTTTAATAGCTACTAACGCTTGTACAGATTGCCGTAGCGGCACTTTTGAGTCTAAATTCTCAGGACTTGGAGTACCCACAGTACTTTTTGACAAATTCTTCAGCCCCGCCAGCGCCTGAAAAGCCCCCCGTGCCTGCACACCCAGATCCCCCTTGAGCCCGCCCAGGTTGCGCCCCATGCCCAGCTGGCGGCCATGCTCGTCAACCACCCGGAAGTTCATGAACAGATGGGGTGGCAGCACCTCCAGCTTGAGGTCACCGCGCTTGACATCGACTGCCGTGGCGTCCCGCACCAGCTTGAGCACGGCATCTGTCAGCGAGCCCGCGCCGAACACTTCGGGTTGATTCAAGTGGGCAGCCATGCGCGTGGCAGACTCTGGCAGTGGCACCAGTCGCGAGCGCGGGCGCGCGTGGAGGGTTTTGATCAATGCCTGCACCTTGTCCTTGAGCATGCCGGGCACCAGCCACTCGCAGCGCTCCTCGTTGACCTGGTTCAGGGCAAACAGCGGCACATCCACCGTCACGCCGTCTTTGGCGTCCCCCGGCTCATGCAGGTAGGTGGCCAGGCAGTCCACACCACCCAGACGCATCATTTTGGGGAAAGCCTGGGTGGTGATGCCCGCCGCCTCGTGGCGCATCAGCTCTTCCTGACTCAAGAGCAGCAACTTGGGCTGCTTTTTGACCTCTTCTTTGTACCAGTGCTCGCAACTGGCGCCGCTGCACACATGGGCAGGCAGTTGCTGGTCGTAAAAAGCGTAAATCAGCTCTTCATCGACCAGCACGTCCTGCCTGCGGGCTTTGTGCTCCAGGTCTTGCACCCTGGCAATCAGTTTGTCGTTGGCGGCCAAAAAAGGCAGTTTGGTGTCCCAATGACCGGCAACCAGCGCTTCGCGGATAAACACCTCGCGTGCGCCCACCGGGTCAATGCGGCCAAAGTTGACGCGCCTGCCGTTGTAGATCACCAGCCCGTACAGCGTGGCCCGCTCCAGCGCCGTGACCTGCGCGGCCTTTTTCTCCCAATGCGGGTCAAGCAACTGCTTTTTCAACAGATGGCCTGCCACCTGCTCGACCCACTGCGGTTCAATGTTGGCAATGCCCCGGCCAAACAGGCGGGTGGTCTCCACCAGCTCTGCCGCCACAATCCAGCGGCCTGGTTTTTTACTCAGCTTGGCACCGGGGTGGCGGTAAAACTTGATGCCGCGTGCGCCCAGGTACCAGTCTTCTTCGTCGTTTTTCTGGCCCAGGTTGCCGAGCAGGCCGCACAGCATCGACAGATGCAGTTGCTCATAGCTGGCGGGTTTGGTGTTCATCTCCCAGCCCTGCTCGGCAACCGTGCTGTGCAGCTGCGAATGAATGTCCCGCCACTCGCGCACGCGGCGCATGTTGATGAAGTTGTCTCTGAGCAGGTTTTCATGCTGGCGGTGGGTCAACTTGTGTTGGGCGTCGTGCCCGCCGCGTGATTCACCCAGCCACTTCCAGAGCTTCAGGTAGCCCACAAACTCGCTTTTGTCATCGTCAAACTTGGCATGTGCCTGGTCCGCCTGGGCCTGTTTGTCCATGGGCCGGTCGCGCACGTCCTGCACGCTCAGGGCGCTGGCAATGACCAGCACTTCTTCGAGCGCGCCACGGTCTTTGGCCTCCAGAATCATGCGGCCCACACGTGGGTCCAGCGGCAGTTTGGCCAGGGTGCGACCGATGGGTGTCAGCTCGTTGTCGTCATCGACCGCGCCCAGCTCGGCCAGCAGCTGGTAGCCGTCAGCCATGGCGCGGCCTTGCGGCGGCTCGATGAAGGCAAAGTTCTCAAT
>RDZZ01000145.1 GCA_004293655.1 Polaromonas sp.
TTCAGCCGTGTTTTGAGCACGCTCCAATATTTGCGCGCTCTGGTGTAGTCGGGCTGGTCGGTCAACACGGCCACAATATCGATGACTGAGAACCACCATTTTTCAGCTTCTGCATCCCACTCGGCACGCACTTGCTGCGATTCAAACAGCTTGATTTTGTCTTGCGGTGTGCTCATGCCTCTTGCCCCTCGCCTTCAATCTCGGTCACGATGGCGTCAATGTCTTTGCGCAGTTGGTCAATTCGGGCCACGGTGGTTTTCAGCGCCGCATTGAGTTTGGTGATGTCCACCACTTCGCGGTTGTCCTTGGCCTCGATGTAGCTGCTGACCGACAGGTTGTAGTCATTGGCGGCCACCTTCTCCAACGGGACGGACAGGGCGAAGTGCTCCACATTGGCCTTGTTGTCGAACACCGCCATGATCTGGTCGATATGCACATCCTGCAGCACGTTGTTGTTGGTCTCTTTCTTGAACAAACCGCTGGCGTCAATGAATTGGGTGGTGGTATCTAGCTTGTGTTTGGACAACACCAAAATCGTCACGGCAATGGTGGTGCCGTAGAACAGGTTGGGCGCCAGCGAGATCACCGTTTCCACATAGTTGTTGTCCACCAGGTATTGGCGGATCTTCTGTTCGGCTCCGCCCCGGTAAAAGATACCCGGGAAGCAGACGATGGCCGCGCGGCCTTGGCTTGATAAGTAGCTGAGGGCATGCAGCACAAAGGCAAAGTCGGCTTTGGACTTGGGTGCCAGCACACCCGCCGGGGCAAAGCGGTCGTCGTTGATGAGGGTAGGGTCGTCTGAGCCAATCCACTTCACCGAGTAGGGCGGGTTGGAGACGATGGCATCAAACGGTTTGTCGTCGCCAAAGTGCGGCTCGATCAGGGTGTCGCCCAGCTGGATGTTGAACTTGTCGTAGTTGACGTTGTGCAGGAACATGTTCATCCGCGCCAGGTTGTAGGTGGTGTGGTTGAGTTCCTGGCCGAAAAAGCCTTCTTCAATGATGTGTTTATCAAAGTGCCTCTTGGCTTGCAGCAGCAGCGAGCCGGAGCCGCAAGCGGGGTCATAAATCTTGTTGATGCTGGTTTGCCTGTGCATGGCCAGCTGGGCAATCAGCCTGGAGACCTGTTGCGGCGTAAAAAACTCCCCGCCCGATTTGCCGGCGTTGGCGGCGTAGTTGGAGATGAGGAATTCGTAGGCGTCGCCAAACAGGTCGATTTTGTGGCCTCCAAAATCACTGTCGTCAAAGGTGCCAAAGTCCAGCTCGGCCACGCCTTTGAGCACGGCGGCCAGGCGGGTGTTTTTGTCTTTGACGGTTTTGCCCAGGCGGTTGCTGGTGGTGTCAAAGTCGGCAAACAGACCTTTGATGTCGCGCTCGGAGGGGTAGCCGTTGGCAGAGGCTTCAATGGCAGCAAAAATGTTGGCCAGATCGGTGTTCAGACTTTCGCTGGTATTGGCTTTGGCCGCAATATTGACGAAAAGCTGGCTGGGGTAGATGAAGTAGCCCTTGGTTTTGACGGCGTCGTCTTTGATGGCTGGGGTAATCACGCTATCGGCCAACTTGGCATAGGCGATGCTGTCGTCACCGCCTTCGATATAGGCCGCAAAGTTTTCACTGATGAAGCGATAAAACAGAGAACCCAGCACGTATTGCTTGAAGTCCCAGCCATCGACGGCGCCACGTACATCGTTGGCGATTTTCCAAATGCTGCTTTGTAAAGCAGCGCGTTGTTGGGAGCTTGTCATGGTGTTGTTCTTGATGTTGTTATTGATGTTGTTCTGCCGGGCGCTTTTTTGCAGTTGATGGCAGGGCATGGCAAAAAAACGCAGCAGATCGCCCGAGTCTGGCTGACCACAGACCGCAGGGAATTCTGCAAGTTGTCCCTGAGAGCAGCCAAGGCGGTTTCAACCCGAAATCGCCGCCAAATCCTCAGCCGTCAACCACCGCCACTGCCCAGCCTTCAAATCATGCGGCAAGGCCAGTGACCCTATGCGCGAGCGGTGCAGGCCGCCCACATCTTCTACCCGGTTACCTACTGCGGCAACCATGCGCTTGACCTGGTGGTATTTGCCTTCTGTCAACGTCAGGCTCAAGGTGCAATCACCCGTTTTTTCACAGTGGGCGGCCCGTACCGGCCTGGGGTCATCGTCAAGCACCACGCCGCTGAGCAGTTTTTGCACCTGTTTGTCATCAACCGCGTGTTTGGCCGTAACCTGATAGACCTTGGGCACATGGTGCTTGGGCGAGCTCATGCGGTGGATGAACTTGCCGTCGTCAGACAGCAGCAGCAAGCCGGTGGTGTCCTGGTCCAGCCGCCCGACGGCCTGCACACCCGCTGCCGCACCACCGCCGCGCTGGCGGATGGGCGCAGGCAGCAGGGTGTAGATGCTCGGATAGGTGCTGGGCTTTTGGGAGCACTCGTAACCGGCGGGCTTGTGCAACATCAAATAGGCTTTTTCAAAGTATTGCCACTCGATGCCCTGTACGCTGAAGCGCAGCCCCTGTGCTACAAATTCTGTAGCGGGTAGCGTACACACATCTTGCCCTAGCGCCACAAAACCTTGTTGAATCAAGCCCGCGCAAACGCGGCGCGTGCCAAAGCCCTGAGAAAAGAGAATGTCTTGAAGTTGCATGGTGTTCATAGGTCATGTCCATAGGTCATATTTTCGCTGGGCAAAGCGCCCGGCCATGCGCTGGCATACTGCAACAAAATCATCCAGGGTCGTGTCGCGCCTTGAGTCCGACAGCACCGCTTTTGTCACAGGTCACCACCATGCTTTCAGTGTTTCGCTTGCCCGCTTTCCATGCCGCTGTTTTTTGTGTCACAGCCTGGCTGTGCAGTGTGCCCGCACTGGCCCAGACCGTGCCAGCCGGGGTAGAGCAGATCGCGAGTGTAGAAGGGTTTACCGAATACCGTCTGCCCAACGGTCTCAAGGTGCTGCTGTTTCCCGATGCGTCCAAGCCCACCGTGACAGTCAACATCACCTACCTGGTCGGCTCGCGGCACGAGAACTATGGCGAGACAGGTATGGCGCATTTGCTGGAGCACCTGCTGTTCAAGGGCTCGACGAACTACCCCAACATCACGCAGGGCTTCAGCCAGCGCGGCATGCGCCCGAACGGCACCACCGGGCTGGACCGCACCAACTATTTTGAGTCGTTTCAGGCCAGCAACGACAACCTGCAGTGGGCCCTAGGCATGGAGGCTGACCGCATGGTCAATTCCTTCATTGCCCAAAAAGACCTGGACAGCGAAATGACCGTGGTGCGCAATGAGTACGAGCGGGGCGAGAACTCGCCTTTTGGCGTGCTCTACAAGCGCCTGCAAAGCGTGGCCTTTGACTGGCACAGCTACGGCAAGTCCACCATTGGCAACCGCAGCGACATTGAAAACGTCAAAATTGAAAACCTGCAGGCTTTCTACCGCACGTACTACCAGCCTGACAACGCCGTGCTGCTGGTGTCAGGCAAGTTTGACCCGGTGCAAACGCTGGGCTGGATCAACAACGCCTTTGGCAAAATCCCCAAACCCACCCGAGTCCTGCCCAGGCAATGGACCACCGAGCCTACGCAAGACGGTGAGCGCAGCTTCATGGTGCGGCGCAAGGGCGATGCACAACTGGTGGTTGTGGCCTACAAAATTCCGGCGGTGGTGCAGCTGGACAACACCGCAGCGCAGTTTGTGGGCAGCATTTTGACCAACGCACCCAATGGCCGCCTGCACAAGGCGCTGGTCGAGACGGGCCGAGCCACGCAGGTATTTGCCTTCCCTCTGGGTGGCGTGGCGCCTGGCCTGGCGTTGATCGGTGCCAGCGTTAAAAAAGGCGACCCGCTGGAGCCCGTGCGTGACGCGCTGACGCAAGCGATGGAGAACTTTGACAAGAACCCGCCCACTGTGGAAGAGATGGAGCGCGTCAGGCGCGACAACGCCAATTCCCAGGAAAGGTTCTTGAATGACCCGGAACGCATTGGCACCGGCATGTCTGAATACATTGCATTGGGTGACTGGCGCTTTTTCTTTCATGACCGCGACCGGACCGCCACCGTCACGGCGCAGCAGGTCGCCCTGGCGGCCAAAACTTACTTCAGGCGCGACAACCGCACCACGGGCATGTTTGTGCCCGAAGACGAACCCCAGCGCGCCGACATTGCTGCAGCAGCGTCCATCGAAGACGTGATGAAGGACTTCAAACCGCGTCAGGACACCACCGTTGCCGAGGCGTTTGACCCCAGCCCAGCCAATATTGACAGGCGCACCACACGCACCCAGGTGGGCGGCCTGGCCGTGGCGCTGCTGCCCAAAAAGAACAAGGGCGAGACTGTCAACGTGGCCATTCGCCTGCGTTGGGGTGACGAGAAAAGCCTGTTTGGCAAGCGCTGGGCGGCCACCATGACGTCCAGCTTGCTCACCGCTGGCACCACCCGCTACACCCGGGCACAGCTGGCCGACGAGATGTCCCGGCTCAAAATGTCAGGCGGCTTGTTTGGCTTTCAAACCACCCGCGCCAACCTGGGCGAGGCACTGGCACTGGTCGGGCATGTGGTGCGTGAGCCGGTTTTTCCTGAAAGCGAGCTCATCCAGCTGCGCCGGCAACTGCTGGCGGGCCTGGAGTCCAGCCGCAATGAGCCGGGCACACTCGCTGGCATGGCCATGGCGCTGCACTTTAACCGCTACCCGGCAGGCGACATGCGGGCCGCTGAAAGCGTGGAAGAAAGCGTCAAAGGCATCCATGCTGTCAGCCTGGGAGATGTCAAAAGTTTCTACCAAAAGTTTTATGGTGCGTCCAAAGGCGAGGTGGCGGTTGTGGGTGACTTTGATCCCCAGCTGGTCACGGGGCAGATTGAGAAGGCATTTGCAGGTTGGGTCAGCCCCACGCCGTATGTCCGCATGACGCCCATCTACAGCGACATTGCGCCCCTCAGAAAAACCATCAACACACCCGACAAGGAAAACGGTGTGTACACCGCCCGCCTGGACGTGTCCCTGACCGAAGACAGCGCTGACTACCCTGCGCTGCTGCTGGCCAACTACCTGCTGGGCGGCGGAGCCGGGCTGGATTCGCGCCTGATGCAGCGTGTGCGGCAAAAAGACGGCCTGAGTTATGGGGTGTACTCGCAACTGAGCATCAACGCCATCGACCGGGACGGGCTTTTCACCATCGGTGCCACAGCCGCGCCGCAGAACATGGCCAAGGTGGACGAGGCCATCCGGGCAGAACTGCAGCGCGCAGTCAAAGAGGGGTTCAGTGCGGCTGAAGTGGCGGGTGCGCAATCGGGCATAGCACAGCAGCGCTTGCAAGGGCGCACCAGAGATGGCAACCTAGCAGGCGGCTGGCTTCAGAACCTGTACCTGAACAAAACCTTCCAGCGCTCAGAAGAGCTTGATCAGAAAATCGCGCAGTTGACAGCCACTGAAGTCAACGCGGCATTTGCAAAGTACATTGAGCCTGAAAAACTGTCGGTGGTGATGGCCTTCGATGCGGCCAAAGCGGGCGAGCCAGCAGGCACCTTGAAGGCACCTTGAGCGAAAAGCTCAATGCTGGTCCGCGATATTCCAGTGACTCGCAGGCTCTCAAATATTTTTGGTCACGTCTGTTACGAAGTTAAACTCATTTGGCTGCCAACTTGTGCAGTGAACAAAAAAAGAGGCGTTCCATGCTTGAAAAATACGTTTTCATGGCGTTTATTGCAGCCACAGCAGCATCTGCCAGTGCGCAGGCTGACGAGGTTTATGGCGGTATTGGCACCACGGGCATCACCTTGGGAATCTCCCGGTCAATTGCACCGGCCGTCAACTTGCGCGGGGAGTACGCGGGTGGCCTGAACATGTCCAAAAACGGACAGCGCAACGGTATCGACTTCAAAGGCACCCTCAAGTCGCAGTCCGTGAGCGTGCTGGCTGACTATTTTCCAATGGGCAACGGCTTTCGCATCACGGGTGGTTTGAGTTTTAACAGCACAAAGTTCACACTGAACTCAACCGGAGTGGGCACCGCCACTGTCAATGGCAAACCTGTGAGTCTGGCCAACGACTTTTTCAACATTGATGTCAAGCAACCGAACGTCACACCTTACCTGGGCATTGGCTATGGCTTCAAGCCAGACAGCAAGTCTGCCTGGGATTTTTATGCCGACGCGGGTGTGATGATCGGCAAGTTCACCACAACCACCAGCACCAGTCTTTTGAACCAGCAAGGCATCACACAGGCCGATATTGATGCGCAAACAGCCACTGTTCGCGACAACGTCTCCAAGCTGTCTGTGCTGCCCAAAGTGTCGGTGGGTGCCAGTTACCGTTTTTAAAAAAAAATCAAGCCACCAACGAGATCGGCTCCAGCGCCTCACCCTGCGCCAGAATCCGCCCCATCACGCAGGCACGCTCATAACCCAGGCCACGCAAGGCGGCCACACAGGCCTCGGCTTGCCCCACTGGCACACTCGCGAGCAAACCCCCTGCAGTTTGCGGGTCAAAAATCAGCGGGTAACGCGGATGCTTGACCCAAGCCTGCTGGTTGCGCAGGGCGCGGCGCAGGCGCACGTTGGCGGGCTGGAGCGAGCTGACGATGCCTGCTGCCACGGTGTCGAGTGCGCCGTCCAGTAGCGGCAGGGCTGACAGGCTGATTTCGGCATCCACACCGGAAGGTTTGGTCATCTCTACCAAATGCCCGAGCAGGCCGAACCCCGTCAGGTCAGTGCAGGCTGTGGCACCATGCGAACGCAGGCATTGCGCGCCCCGCTGGTTGGACTGCACCATGGACTGCAGGGCCGCGTCTATCCAGCGACCGCGTGCTTTGAGCTGGGCATGGGCGGCAAACAGCGTGCCAGTGCCGATGGGTTTGGTCAGAATCAGCACATCCCCGGCTTGCATGCCGCCCTTGCGCATCAGCTGGTCAAAGTTGTCGTCAATCAGCCCGTTGATGGCAAAGCCCAGCGCCAGCTCTTGCCCCTCGCCCGTGTGGCCGCCTACCAAGGCGCAACCGGCCTGGTTGAGCACTTCTGTCGCACCGGTCATCATTTGAAACAGCAGGTCTTGCACTTTGGCTTCCAGACCGGGCGGCACGGTGGCAATGGCCGTGGCTGACTGGGCCTGGGCCCCCATGGCAAAAATATCGCCCAATGCGTGGTTGGCGGCGATTTTTCCGAAGATGTAGGGGTCGTCGATAAACGAGCGGAAAAAGTCCACCGAATGCACCATGGCTTTGCCCGGCGGCACGCGCACCACAGCGGCATCGTCGGGCGAGTGCAGGCCAATGACCACGTCGTCGCGCTCGATCACCTGCAGCTGGCCGAGGGCGCGACTGAGCACGCTGGCCCCGACCTTGGCACCACAACCACCGCAGCGCATGGCCATGGCTGAGATGGCTTGCAAAGACTCTTCTTGACTCAGGGCAAGTTGCGAGGCAGCCCGGGCACTTGCGGGCGCGGCGTTCTGGCTCATGGCCTCAAAGCTTGAGAACTTGCGCATAAAGCGCTGGTCAATCGCGTCTTTCCAGCGCCAGACCCACTGCCCGGCAAAACCAATGGCACCGCGCGACGCCACAGCGTACTTGTCGCCCGTGCTGATCAATGCCAGCCAGCTGCTTTGGGGGTGGTAGGTTGTAAGCGGCCTGGCCTGAACGCTCAGGCGCAGGTTATCGGCCAGCGGTTTGCCCTGGCGCACCGCAAACACGCCCGCTTTGGGCAGCGGGTGGTTTTGCATGGCGGCAATGTCGCCTGCGGCAAAGACCAGCGGGTCGGTGATGCTTTGCAGGCAGTCGTTGACGACTATAAAACCATGGGCATCGAGTGCCAGCCCGGTGCCCTGCAGCCACGGCGCGCCACCGGCCTGCGTGACCCACATGATCTCATCGGCCTCTATGGCCTGGCCGTTGGCGCAAACCAGTCGGTGGGGCAGAACCTGCGTGACTGCGCTGCCCAGGTGCAGCACCACGCCGCGTTCAGCCAGCACCCGCATGAAGCGCTGGCGCACCCCGGCGTTGTGGGTGGGCAAAAGGGTGGGTTCTGAGCCCAGCAAGTGAAATTGCAGCAGCTGGGTGTCTCGGCCCAGCGCTTTGAATTCATTGTGCAAGCGGTATTGCATGGCTAAAAGCAGCTCGACACCGCCCGCACCTGCACCCACCACAGCCACGCGCAAAACGCCCTGGGTGTGCTGCTGCACCCGGCCCAGCAGCGCCAGCCAGCGCTGGTTGAACTGGTGAATCGGTTTGACTGGCACCACATGCCCCGCAGCGCCGTGTACACCTGCCAGTTGTGGTGTCGAGCCGATGTTGATGGAAAGCCTGTCATACGGCACGGGCGGGCGGTTTCGGCACAGCACTTTGCTGCCCGCGCGGTCCAGCCCGATCACTTCGTCACGATAAAGCCGGGCACCGGCCAGCACGGCCAGCCGGCTCAGGTCAATGTGTACGGCGTCGTAGTCATAGTGGCCCGCCACATAACCCGGCAACATGCCTGAATACGGTGTGTGTACGTCGGTGCAGATCAGGCTCAAGCGCAGGCCAGGCTCTGGCTGCATGGCAAAGCGCTTGAGCACTCCCACATGGCTGTGCCCGCCCCCGACCAGAACAATGTCACGGGTAACCGTCTGCGTGGGTGCTTTCATCAGGCGATTGTCTGCCAATAAATCAAAGCCAACATTGCAGGCAATTCACACACAAGACCCGCTGGAGTGCCGCTGGACGCAAAAACCAAGAAAAATCAGCCCCCGCCGCGCTGCATGTACAGATCGAAGCGCTTCATGAAAACATGGCGCTCTGCCTGGCTTGGCCCGTCAAAGCGAAAACTCACCAGCAGGCGCGGCAGGCGCAACAGCGCAATCACACGTGGCGTGCCTGTCTGCCAGGAAAGCGTCAAGCTGCCCTCCTTGAGGCTGACCGTGAGACGGCTGCCATCGCGCACCCAAGGCTTGTCGCCAATGGCCGCAGGCAGCCAGCCCAGCCATTCGGCCTCGGTGCAACCCATTTCGCGGTCAAAACTGCTGTGATAAACCGACTGCATAAAGGAATGTTGACTCGCCAGTGACCTGCCAGCTGTCCAGCAGCTACCCGCCAGCAATCGGCGGCCAGATGGCCAGCACATCGCCTTCAGCCAGCGTGTGCGTCAATCGCTTTTCAGGCGCGATATACGTGCCATTGACCAGCACCAGATGCACCAGTTTGTGCGGCATGCCAAAGGGTTCAATGATCTGGCTGATGCTGGCGCTGGGTTCAACATCCAGCACCAGAATATTGCTCCGGCGGGCATCGGGCGGCAGGTAGTCGGTCAGCGAGGCAAACAGCTTGAAGGTGATTTTCATGTGTTTAATGGCCCCCACGGTCCTTCACTGCGTGTAACTCCCTGCCCCCCGAGGGGGCCGCTGCGCCTGCGGCCTGGCGAAGCCAGTTCCGCGGCCCCTGCTTAACTCCCTGCCCCCCGAGGGGGCCGCTGCGCCTGCGGCCTGGCGAAGCCAGTTCCGCGGCCCCTGCTTGAATGGAAAACAGATGCTGCAGTTCATCAGCGTCGGCGTGCATCGTCTGCGCCTGTCCAGCCGCCCTGCGCCTGCGCGCTGGCGAGATAGGCTTGCATCAGTTGGGTGGGGTCGCGCTGAAGGTGCTGTTTCCACGCCCCCAGCTTGACGCGCCCTTCAACCAGCCCGCGCATCACGCCTACATGGTCAGTCCAGCCAACACTGTTGCAGCCGACCAGAACGTCGCCATCGAACTGCAGGCTCAAGTGGCGGCCTGCGGCCTTGTCGGTCAGCTCGGCATGGTCGCCACCGTGTACACCTTCCCAGTTGCCGAAACTCGTTGAGATCATGCCCAGCGTGTCCAGCACGTTGATTTGCGTGACGCCTTTGAGCGAGGCACTTTGGCCTGCCATGTTCAGAGCCGCCACGCGTGCCTGCTCAGCCGCGTTGGGCTGAATGGCGCTGACAATGGTTTTGCCGCTGACCTTGTCAAACGCCTCGGCGCAGTCACCCGCTGCATAAATGCCCGGCACATTGGTTTGCATGCTGGCATCGGTCAACACGCCCTGCAAACAGGTGATGCTACTGCCCTCCAGAAAACCAATGGCGGGCCGCACACCGGTCGCGCTGATCACCAGGTCGGCTTCAACCGTCTGGCCGTTGGACAGCCGAACTTTTAACGGCGTGCCAGGCTCAATCGCTTCGACTTTGGTGCCGGTAAAAACTGCCACACCTTTGGACTCGCACCAGTCGCGAATCATGCCGCCAGCGGTTGGCCCCATCATGCGCGGCACCATGCGGTCGCCCATTTCCACCACGCTGAGCTGCACGCCACGCGCCGCCAGCGCTTCCATGATGATGCAACCGATAAAGCCGGCACCCATCTGCAGCACGCGCGCACCAGGCTGGGCCAGGGCCATGATGTGCCTGGCGTTTTGCAGCGTCCAGCAAACGCAAGCGACTGGCCATCCTTGAGTGCTACTTTTTTTGTAGCAATGTTGACGCTGCTGGCTTGCCCTGGCACCAAATTAACCCGGATATCCTGAAAGTGGCTGGCACGCCGGCGCAGGTAAGTGCCAGCCTCGTCGATATTGCCCATCAACAGATAAGGAATGGCCATGCGCGAATAAGGCGGCTCGGCCTCATCGCCCACGAGGGTGATGCGGTCGTGGGGCGCGTGCTTGCGAATCGTTTCAGCGGCAATCACACCGGCCGGGCCTGCGCCCAGAATCACGTGGTCTGTCATGGTGTGCAGCTCATAACCCCAGCCGCTCCCGCGTAGCCGCGGTGGGCCGGCCTTCGGTGTCCCAGCCGCGTGCTTCGTAGTAAATGGGCAGCATCTCGGGCAGCATGCTGACCTTGCCTTTGGCGGGGCCGGTTTTGGCGGCCTCAAGCAACAGGCGCTTGGGCAGCGAGTCATCGGCTTTGGTAAAACCGGCCGCGTTGTTGAACTCGCGCTCCAGGTTCCAGATACGTTCGCCGATTTTTTCCAGCTCTTCGGTGGTGTATTGCTCACCAATCGCACCCTGTAGCTGAGGTGCCAGGTCAGCCAGACCCCACGCAAAGGTGGTGAAAACGCACAAGCCTGATGAGTCAAACGCCGCTGTCGCGTCCTGAAAAGCCTTGACCAGTGCCGGCTTGCCTTCATGCTCCAGCGGATCGGTTTTGACCGGAATGCCCAGCACTTCAGAGGCAATCGTGTAGCCGCGCAAATGGCAGCCGCCACGGTTGCTGGTGGCGTAGGCCAGGCCAATGCCCTGGATGCTGCGCCCGTCATACGCTGGAAACTCCTGGCCTTTGGAGGTCATGGACAAATCAGGGTGACCAAACTTGGCGGTCAGGCGTTTGGAGCCCTGGCCGATTTCCTTGCCAAAGCCACGGCCACTGACGGTTTCTTCAACGAAAAAAGTCATCGCATGGGCAGAACCGAACGGTGCTTCAATGCCCAGCTGCTCTTTGGTGAGCACGCCCATTTCATACAGCTCCATCACTGCGCCCACAGTGGCACCAAAGCTGATCGGATCGATCCCCTGCTCGTTGCAGATCATGGTGGCGTACTGCAATGCTTCTAGGTCTTTCACGCCGTTGGCGGCACCCAGCGCCCACGCGGCTTCGTATTCAAGCCCGCCGGATGCGCCCCAGTACTGCGGTTTGTTGGCCACGGTGTAGTGGGTTGCGTCCATCTTGCTGATACGGCCGCAGGCAATGGTGCAACCAAAGCAGGCCTGGTTGGTGATGAGCTGTTTTTTGCCGTCGGTCTCGCGCGGTGTGGCCATGGCTTCGGCTGAAATGGCAGCGGCGCTTTCAAACTGCACATCTTGGTGGTTGCGGGTCGGCAGGCCGCCGACTTCGTTGATCACGTTCATCAGCACCTGCGTGCCATAGGTAGGCAAGCCCTGGCCTGTGACGGCGTTGTCGGCGAGGATTTTTTTCTTTTCCTTGACCGCCTGCATGAACGCTTTGGGGTTGTGGAAGTTGCCCACGCCCTTGGTGCCGCGCACCGCGATCGCCTTGAGGTTTTTGCTGCCCATCACGGTACCCACGCCAGAGCGCCCTGCGGCACGGTGCAAATCATTGACCACAGCCGCAAACAGTACGCCGTTTTCACCCGCCGTGCCGATGCTGGAGATGCGTGTCAGCGGGTCTTGCAGACTGGTTTTGAGAGCGGCCTCGGTTTCCCACACGCTTTTGCCCCACAGGTGGCTGGCGTCACGCAGCTCGGCCACGTCATCATGGATGTACAGATAGACAGGCCTGGGGCTTTTGCCTTCAAAAATCACCATGTCCCAGCCAGCCATTTTCAGCTCGGCACCCCAGTAGCCGCCCGAGTTGGAGCAGGCAATCGCCCCGGTCAGTGGGCTTTTGGTGATGACGGTGTAGCGCCCGCCAGTGGACGCCATGGTGCCGGTCAGCGGGCCGGTAGCCCAGACGATTTTGTTGCCTTCTGAGAGCGGGTCAACGGTGGGGTCAATTTCTTCCACCAGGTATTTGGAGCCCAGGCCGCGCGAGCCGAGGTAGGTGTGCGCCCAGTCCATGTTCAGCGGCTCTGACACCGCAGTGCCCGCAGACAGATTGACGCGAAGGATTTTTCTGGCCCATGACATGCTTGTTCTCCTTATGCCGTTATGCAGCAGCTGACGGAAGTGATGGCCCGGTGGACGCAGACTGGTTGCCCAGCTTGTTGGCCCACTGCTTCATCTTGTCCAGGCCCGTCCAGTTGGCATCAATGAAGGTGATGGCACCCGTCGGGCAGGCGTCAGCGCAGGCAGGCTCGCCACCGCAGAGGTCACACTTTTGCACCTTGCCGGTCTCCTGCACGTAGTTGATGGTGCCAAACGGGCAGGCAATGGTGCAGACCTTGCAGCCGACGCAGGTCGAGTCATTGACCACCTTGGCACCCGTGAGCTTGTCCATCGTGATGGCTTCGACCGGGCAGGCATGCAGGCACCAGGCTTCGTCGCACTGGGTGCAGGTGTAGGGCACTTTTTTGCCCGTGTCATGAAAGTCAAACACCTTGATGCGCGACTTGGCCGTGGCAAAAATGCCGTAGTTCTCAAACGAACAGGCCATTTCGCACTGCAGGCAGCCTGTGCATTTTTCGGGGTTGATGTGCAACACCTTTTGCATACTTGTCTCCTTGGGTAGTGATGCGCCGCTCAGAGACGAACGCACCTTGCCTATGAACTTGCCATGAACTCGATGACTTACGTATTCTTAGAGTGACGGCAGATTCCGCGCCTAGTAAAAACCCTGAATTTGAGCGTCCGCCGTCCATTTATTCTCAGCGTGCGACAGTCCGCAGCCAACTTCTACAGCTTCTACAGCTTCTGCAGCAGTTACAGTGAGAGCCATGGTTTCATTTCGTTGCAGTCCTTCAGGCTTTTGTAGCCCTCGCAGATGATGCCGGTTGTTGCCATCTGTGTTGGCGCATCGGTCGGTGCGCTGGCGCGCTGGGCTTTAGGCTTGTGGCTCAGCCCCGGCGGGCTGATTGCCTGGGGCACGCTGGCCGCCAATCTGATCGGTGGCTATCTGATTGGCGTGTGCATTGCCGTGTTCCAGTCGATGCCGCAGCTGGACCCGCTCTGGCGCTTGCTCTTGATCACTGGCTTTTTAGGCGGGCTGACCACTTTCTCGTCGTTTTCAGCCGAGGTGGTGGGTTTTTTGATGCAGCAGCGCTACGCACTTGCACTGGGCAGCGCCGGTCTGCATGTGATGGGCTCGCTCTTGATGACGGTAGCGGGTATCAAGTCTGCTCAGTTTTTTATAGCATACAGTGCCCGTTGATATTGCCACAGCGGCCTTTTTTGATACAAATCAATGCTTGTGCAGCGCAGGCGGGGTGGCCGCGACAGGCACGATCAGCTCCAGCTTGCTTTGCACGCCCTTGGCGTCTTTGAACAGCAGCGTCACAGGCACCGTGCTGTCCTTGAGCAGTGGCGCTTTCAAGTCCATCAGCATGACGTGGTAGCCGCCGGGCTTGAGGTCGACTTTCTGACCCGCAGGCAACTCCAGCAGGGGCAGGGCACGCATTTTCATGATGTCGCCCTCCATCTTCATCTCATGCACTTCGGCCACGCCCGCCATGGGCGATGACACACCGACCAGCGTCGTGCCCTGTTTGGCCGTCAGGCTCATAAAAGCTCCGGTGCCTTTTTGGCCCTGTACCGTCGCGCGTGCCCAGGCACCTTCAACTTTGACAGCCGCCGTCTGGGCCAGCGCGATCCAGCTGCACAGCACCAGCGTTGAGGTGATGGAGACGTTTCTCAAAACACTCGCAAGTTTTGTAGGGTTTGTAGATTTTGGATTCATGTCGGGGTGGTTCTTCATAAAAATATCAAGAGGTGGGGGGGCGGGAAATGTCAATTCAATCAATGCTTGTGCTCGCCTGCGGCCCCTGCAGGCAGCAGCTCCAGAGCGGCTGCGGGGCTTTTGAGGTCAGACAGCTTTTGCCCGGCCTTGGGCACGTCGGCCCAGTCAACCCGGCCTTGTTCACACACCTGGCTCACGGGCCAGTAAAGGGTGCCCGCCTTGCCAGGCAGTTTGGCCCGCAGCACAAACTCGTCGTACCAGTCATTTTGCAGATAGTCTGCCGGGGTTTTGGCCGTCCAGGTGATGCGGGTGACCCCTTCGGTGATGGTTTTGCCGTGGTCAACGATGGGCTGGGCCAGTGTCTCGCGGGTGATGTCCAGCGTCCAGCCGGCCTTGGGCATGGGTTTGGCACCCTGCACCCCTGCCGGAATGCTCACCACCATCTGTTTGATGGGCGAGCTGCCGCAGCCGTGGCCGACTTTGAATGTGGCTTTGTAGTGGCTGCCCGCATTGGCAACCTGGTACTCCAGCGTCACATGGGCCGCTGCAGGCACTGACAAGGCACAAAAAAGCACGCCAGCGCAATATCTGTGGGCATGAGTAGCTATCTTTTTAAGAGTAAAAATGTGGTGCATGATGGTTCGGTGATGGTTCGGTGATGGCTTGAAAATGGGTTGACAGATCACAGGGCGTACTTGAGTTCGGCCATGAAGGTGCGCTGCGGGTAAGGGTGAAAGTTCCAATACTGGTAGTTGTTCAAATTGTCGATACCCACAGACGCGCTCCACTGCCTGCTGAGCTGGTAGCGCACGCGCACATCGGCGGTGAAATACGGGCTGGTGCCTTGGTAGGCCGTGCCATTGACATCGGCATTGTTGAGCGTGGTGAACTGTTTGCCGCTGTAGCGCACCCCCAGGCTGGCTGTCCAGGCCGGGTCAAACCGGTAGCTGGCAAGCAGCGTGGCGCGCCAGACTGGCACACGCGGCTGGTACTTGCCAGCGGTGTCGCCCGCCACGCTCACAAAACCGGCGTTTTCCTTGATGCGCGAGTCTGCATAGGTGACGCTGCCGCTCAGGTCCAGCCCTTTTTCAAGCACATCGTTGCCGTTGAAAGCCACTTCAAAGCCATGGGTCTTGATACGCCCCACGTTTTGCACCCGGCTGATGTTGAGGCCGGCAGCTGGGTCAAAAGTGGTTTGCGAGTACAGCGAATCACGCACGTTTTCAGCAAAAAATGTCAGGCGCAGCAGGCCATCAACACCCCAGCTGGCGGTGTCTTTTTCAGCCGTGAGTTCGGTCGTCCATGATTTTTCAGGTTTCAGGTTCGGATCGTTGAGGTAGCGGGAATTGACGGTGGACGTGGCACCATACAGCTCGCTCACCGTTGGAAAGCGCACCGCCCGGCCTGTCGAGGCCTTGAACACCGTACCAGACGCCCACTGGTAAGACACCGCGGCCTTGGGCGACACAGCGCTCTCGTGGCGCGCGGCGTAGGCAGCGTTGGCCGCGTTGCCCACGCCAAAGGTCGTAAAACCGCTCGATGCGTTCCAGCTTTCCACGCGTGCGCCCAGCACGGCCTTCCACTGCGGTGCAAACGCCCAGGCATCTTGCCCGTAAAAACTGCGCAACTGCGCTTTGCCGCCCACGTCACTGGCCACAGCGCCTGCGCCATCGGTCAGCCAGTTGCCTGCAATGCTGCTGCGCAAGATGCGCAGTTGGTAGCTGTCTTGCTGAAAGCCGAAATCAGTGATGTGCGCGCCTGTGATGCCGTCTGGTCGCCAGATGCCTTTGAACGCCAGCGTGTTCCAGCCGGTGCCGCTCTGGTCGGTCAGCGTGCCTGCGCCACCTGTGAGCGAGCCAGGCCGTACCGTGGTTGCAGCGCGCTGCTGGTCGCGGCTGTAGTCATACAGGCTGGCGGCAACTTCCCAGTCAAACACGCCTTGGGTGTTGGACTTGAGCGACAGGCCGTGCATGACGTGCGTGATGGAATCAAGCCCGGCTCCAAAATCTGCTGGGGTCAGTGTGTAGCCCCGCCCATTGATGCTGACAGGGCCGCTGTACACCGGCGCACCGGCGGCGTTGTACAGGTAGCTTTGCGCGTTGTTTGTTGCCTCGTTTTGCCAGTAACCCAGTGTGTAGCTGGCACGCGTTGTGGGCGAGAAGTCATACGCCAGCCTGAGCTTGGCATGGTTTTGCCGTGTGTTGTATTGCCCAAAGCCGCCCAGAATCAGCCACGGGGTGTTGGTACGGTCCAGCCCAGGCACAGCACCGGAGACCACCTGCGCCCCGGCAGCGGGTGCCGCCGTGCTGATGGCGCGGGTTGAGAACGACAGAGGGTGACCCTCGTTTTCAGTGCGGTTCAGGCTAACAAACCATGACCAGTCGCCTGCCTTGTTGCCCAGTGACGCGCTGGCCTGGTTGCCGCTGTAGCGGCTGTCGGTGCCGTAGAGCTTGAAGTTTTGCGTGAAGCCCGTGATCTTGGCATGGGCCTCGAACTGCGTGGGCATACGGGTCACGTAGTCCACCACCGCACCGACCGAGTTGCCAGGGTAGGCTGCCGAAAACGGGCCGTACAGCACATCTACCCGCTCAATCTCTTCAGGCGTGACCAGGCCCCAGCGCGGTGTGTAGGCCGCGCCATTGCCCAGGTAGTTCGACAGCAGCACGCCGTCTGCATACACCGCCGAGCGCGCGCTGTTGCCCGTGCCCGAGGCGCGGCTAGACAACACCGCATGGTTGTAGTCGCCGATGTAGCGCTTGCGCACCAGCAGGCTGGGCAGGTATTTGAGTGCGTCTTCGCTGTCGGTGGCGTTGATGGTCTGCTCGATTTGCGCTTTGCTCACGCCCTCCATCGTGGTGGGGATCTGCGTCGGCAATGAGGTTGGCTGGCCGCTGGTGATGGTGACCACCCCCAGCGTTTTGACGGGCGCATTGCCTGGTGTGCTGCTGGGTGTATCAATTGGCGTATTGATTGGTGCATTGATTGATGTATTGCTCGGCAGGCTACTCGCAGGGGCAGTGCTTTGAGCCAGCGCAGCCGCGCTGGACAACACTGCAGCAGCGATGCCTGTGACGGGAAACGCCAGACGTGAGCACCGCGCCAGGCAGGGGCGAGTGGAAAAGTGAAGCGAAGTCATGAAGGTGTACTTGGAAAAGAACAGGGGGCAGCACACTGAGCGCCAAGAAACCTTGGGCCCATGTGCAAGACACCCGAGGTTTGAGCCTCCACACAGAGGCTCAAGCCGGGCGCGGTTCAGTTCAGAAGTACAGGGGGGCCGCGGCTAAACGGCAAGCTGACGCTGGACGCGGCCACATCGGCCGGTAAAAAGACAGCAGCTACCTCGCTGCCAGGAAAACTCGGGATGCTGACCACCGCCAGCAGCGGCAAAGCCCATGCCAGCGAGCCACACAGGTCGCAGTGCGAACCCGTTGCCGGTGTACCGCTGCCGCCAGACGTGTCAGCATCCAGGGCGCTGGCTGTCAGCGATTTGAGGCTGCACACGCCGCCCAGCTTGCCGGTACGCACATCTTCGGCCAGCATCGAAATCGGCGAGGCCAATGCCAGCAGCACAGCCAGAAAGCTCAGGACGGTCGCAAAGCGAGTCCAGATTGACAGGGCTGCGGGTGACGGTGGTTGCTTGAACACAGGAAAATTATAGGATAGCGCCAGAACACGTTACGTGTCAGCGTCACCCTCATCGTCTGCAAGCGACGGGTCTTCGCGTCGGGTAATGATCCTCTTGTAACTGCCCAAAGTAATCATGATTTCACTGGCGGTAGCGCTAGCGCTCAGATCAAGAAGCTGCATCCTTCCTTTGGCAGTACCAGCACTGACTTGTTGTTCAAAACGAGAAATATCAGCTACTGGAGTTCGGACATATTTTTCAATAAATTGAGCCATGACGGCACCCGCCTCACTCTCCAAATGAGCCCAGGCCTCATCGCCGATGTAGGCGTGTCCCCCGTTTGCCTCAAACACGGCCTTCAGACCCGCCATGGTCGGATTAGGCGTTGGATCAAGTATCACGAGTACAGGTATTGCACCTGAGTTTTTGCAATCGACTGCGAACTGATGCTCCTCGCCAATACGCCCTTGACCACTGGCTGCTATCGTTACCCGAAGTTTAAATTCGTAAGCCAGTGGCTTACAACCGGGTATCGCTTTCCAGCAGTCAATCTGACGGCCTTTTGAGGGATCGTTTGAGCGCTTAACGAGCCTGGTACGCGCACCTTGAGGTTCGCCACCAATT
This sequence comes from Polaromonas sp., assembly GCA_004293655.1. Lineage (GTDB taxonomy): Bacteria > Pseudomonadota > Gammaproteobacteria > Burkholderiales > Burkholderiaceae_C > Polaromonas. The sequence continues at coordinate 18,503 of RDZZ01000145.1, forward strand.
GCTGCAGCTAGGATTGGTTCAAAGAGATAACCCGTTTCCTGCGCAGATCGGTTGTCAAGGTCGTAGAAAAACTTTCGCCAAGTTAGCCATGATGCAAGTGCCTCGGGTTCAATGTGGCCGTATTCCATCAACGACCGCGGTGAAACCTGAACCATGGTGGGTATCGGTTGAGCAGAGAGAATCATGGCGTATTTTCTGCGCCGCTTATGCAGTTCGGCCAAACACCGCAGATAAGTCACGAAGTCGGGAATATCAATAGTGGCTTTGCGCATGAGTGAAACGTGCTCATCGTCTTGCAACTCAATAGCGCTCTCAAACCAGCCGTCAGCAATAGCGTAGTACGCTACTTTCGGATTGATCTTGACCGACAAGCCAGGATGAGTTTTATCAAGCTCACTGAATAGATCCGTATCAAAATAAACAACCCCAATCAACTTGGCGAACTCACTGGGACTCATCACAATCGGCAAAAGCGTAGATACGCCTAATGTCGTTACTTTTGTCAAAAATTTTGACTCATCGGCAGATAAACGTTGCATGGGCGTGGGCGTGCTCATAGCTCCTCAATCTCAAGTTGAATGTTTTGAATACGACTCAGCAGCACATCCGTTTTCTGAAGTGCCTCGCTCATTGCGTTGGCTTCGGTCAAAAAATACCCTAACAAGCGTGCATGAGTATTTTGTTTGGGCGCTGCAAGCCCAGAGCCAAAGTGACCATCCAATTTTTTTAAATGCTCTGCAAATACAAATGCCGCAAGCGGCGGAACGGCGTTACCGATTTGTTGAATAACGCTAGCAGAATTGCCAACAAATTTGTATGCGTCAGGAAATGTTTGAATTCGCGCACATTCACGGATGGTTAGCGGTCTGTTTTGATGGGGGTGAATAAACTCCCGGGTTGCAGCACCGGTGATGGTCAGGCTTTGCAAGCTGCCATTCAAGCGTTTGATGCCAGACGGCGCACCGCCTCTTTTTTCAGTCGGTGTTCCGTCTTGTACACGCCTGAAAGCCCTGCGCTTGAAGCTTTCGTGCCAAAAGTCCTCGGGTAAATCCTTCATTGTTTGACCCGGACCAAGCAATGAATAAACAGACGCATCCTTTTCATCAACCGACTGACAGTGTTCGGACAAAACCCCGGCTTCATTACCGCATCGCATGCTTGCATCAAAATGATTCAGAGGTTCAGACGACGAATATGCAACCCTTTGATCGCGCGATGTAGCGGCATGACCAAGCCCCGCAAGGGCTTGATCTAGTGTTGGGGCAAAGGGTTTTTGGCTGTGTTTCCTGGATTTCCCTGAAGCATAGGATCGGCTCTCCTCAGGAAACTCAAAATCGACACCCAGACGATTACCAATCATCAAAACTCGTTTTCGGGTTTGTGGAACTCCAAAGGCGGCCAAGTTGACTTTTTGAACACGAACCGTATAGCCAATGCGTAGAAATTCTTTAACCAAAAAGGCAATAGCAGCGCCGTTTCCTGAGGTCAGCAAGCCTTCTACATTTTCGAAGATGAACCAGCGAGGATTGAGTTCCTCAACGATTTGAAGGTAATTAAAAATCAGCTTGTTACGCGGATCGCTCACTTCACGTGTCCCAGCAGTGCTGAACCCTTGACAAGGCGGCCCGCCGATCACGACAAATGGTGCCAACTCGCCCGCAGTTTTTAGAAAAAAATCAGAGTCGATGGATGAAAGGTCTACTTGATGACAGGCACTACCTACGTTTTTTTCGTACGTCGCACAGGCATCTTTATCAATCTCTGCGCCACATATTGGCTTTAAGCCAGCTTGAGCAAAGCCATACGAAAAACCACCCGCTCCCGAGAATAAAGAAAAGACGTTGTCAGATGATTGCGATGAACTGGGCACGCTCTTAGTTTACATACCCTTCAATTTACGCATCACAAACTACCTTGCCGCGTTCGGGAAAAACAGCTGTTCCCCACCGATCTTGTAGCCCGCAATCACGCTTTGCCCGGCCGGCGAGGTGAGCCAATCGACAAATTTTTGTGCCTCAACCGCTTTGGTTTGCGGGTGTTTGGCGGGGTTAACCACCAGCACGCCATACTGGTTGAACAGCCGCGTGTCGCCCTCGACCAGCACTGCCAGATCGGCCCGGTTTTTAAACGACAGCCAGGTTGCGCGGTCAGCCAGCACGTAGCCGCCCATGCTGGCCGCAATATTCAGTGCCGGGCCCATGCCGCAGCCGCAGGCTTTGTAGTTGCCAAACGCTGGCTTGTCGCCCGGTGTCTGAATGCCCGCTGCCCTCCAGTAGCGCAGCTCGGCGGCATGGGTGCCGCTCTTGTCTGCGCGCGAGACAAAGTTGCTGTTCGCAGCGTTCAGCTTTTTGAGCGCTTCAGCAATGTCTTTGCCTTTGCTTCGGGCCGGATCAGCGGCCGGGCCAATCAGCACGAAGTCGTTGTACATCACCGGATGGCGCCGAACAGCAAAACCTTCGGCCACGATGCTTTCCTCAGCCACCTGGTCGTGTACAAACAGCACATCGGCATCGCCCCGGCGGCCCATGTCGATGGCCTGGCCAGTGCCTACGGCCACCACCTTGGTGTCAATGCCCGTGGCCTTTTTAAACGCGGGCAGCAGGTGGGAAAACAGGCCAGACTGCTCGGTCGAGGTGGTCGAAGCCATCACGACGGGGCCTGTTTGCGCTACTGAAAACGTAGCAACAAAAGCAATCAGTAAAAGCGCTGGAGGCCGAATTGATCTAAAAATTTGTACTGTCAGGCACAACGTCTTCATACGAGTTCTCCTTTTAGAAAATGGGCTGCAGCTGCAGGTAGCGTGCCGTTGAAAAAATCATGCACTGGCAGGTCGGCAAGTATTGCGCCTTGCTCCAGGTACACCACACGGCTGGCCAGACGTTTGACCTGACCGAGGTTGTGGCTGCTGAAAACCAGGGTCATGCCGCTGGCTGCGAACTCGTCCATCAGTCGCTCGACCTCGCGTTTGGCAGTCGGGTCCAGGCTGGCGGTAGGCTCGTCGAGCAGCAGCACCTGCGGCTTGCAGGCCCAGGCCCGGGCCAGTGCCAGGCGCTGCTGCTGGCCGCCTGACAGGGCTTTGGCGTTGCGCGGCAGGGCGTCTTGCAAGCCCACGCGCTCCAGTGCCTCACGCGCCTGCGCCTTGGCCTGCCCCCAAGGCGCGCCGCGCAGCAGCAAGCCCAGAGCGACGTTGTGCAGCACACTGGCGCGCAACATGTAGGGGCGCTGAAACAGCATGGCCTGGTGTGCGTTGGCATCGACTTCCACCTGGCCGGACGAGGGGCGCACCAGCCCGTGCAGGGTGCGTAGCAAGGTGCTTTTACCACTGCCGTTGGAGCCGACCAGGGCCACGCGCTCCCCGGCGTGAATGCGCAGTGTGCAGTGCCTGAGCGCATCCATGCGGCCATAGCGCACGCTCACGGCCTGCAGATTAAACACCATCCCTTTCACAAGACTGCCCGATGTGGCGGCACCACACGCCAGCGCCTGAGCAGCGCAATCAGCACATTGAGCAACAACACCACGCCCAGCAGCACCATGCCCAGAGCCAGGGCCAGCGGCAAATCGCCCTTGCTGGTCTCCAGCGCAATCGATGTGGTCATGACCCGCGTGTAGCCGTCAATGTTGCCGCCCACCACCATCACGGCACCGACCTCTGAAATCGCCCGACCAAAAGCGGCAATCAGTACCGTGAGCAGCGCGTAGCGCTCGTCCCACAGCAAGACCAGGCTGCGCACAAACCGCCCGGCCCCCAGCGACTGGAATTGCTCGCCATGCTTGTGCTCGGCATCCTCAATGGTCTGCCGCACCAAGGCGGTCACTACCGGCAGCACCAGCACGCTTTGCGCCAGCACCATCGCCTGGAATGAAAACAGCCAGCCCAAAAACCCCAGCGGGCCGCTGCGCGACAGCAGCAGGTACACCACCAAACCCACCACCACCGACGGCAAGGCGAGCGCCGTGTTGAGCAGCGCCAGCACCGCCCCCCGCCCCTGAAAGCGTGAAACGCCCAGCCATGCCCCCAGCAGCAGGCCCAGGCCAGAAGCAATCACGCAGGCCAAGGCACTGACCGCCAGCGAGCGGACGACAATACCGGCCAGCATGGGGTCCAGCGAGGTGATGAGGGCGAAAGCCGTTTCGGCGCTGCTTGAGAACGTGTTCATGAGGTCAGTTGGCTGGGCTCCAGCGTAAGCAGTAATACCCTGGCGCGCATCGGTAATCACGAGCTATGAAGCGTTTTGCATAGCTTGTCTCGCCACCAGCCCGACGCTGATAATGCTTTGTACCCCATGCACAAAATCGAACTCTCTTACCTGCTGGCTCCCGCGCGCAGTACAGACACGCTGATACGTAACCCGTTGATGGACATGTTGCAGGCGGTGCGCGCGCACGGCTCCATCTCCAAGGCAGCGAAAGCCATAGGGTTTTCGTACCGCCATGTGTGGGGTGCGCTCAAAGACGGGGAGCAAACCCTGGGCCGCCCCCTCATCGTCTGGGACAAAGGCCAGTGCGCGCGTTTGAGTGAGTTTGGCGACAAGTTGCTCTGGGCTGAGCGCCAGGCCCAGGCCCGGCTGGCACCGCAAATTGAAGCGCTGCGCGGCGACATTGAACGGGCGTTCTCCACAGCCTTCGACGACAGCACCCACATACTGACGCTCTACGCCAGCCACGACGCGGCATTGTCAGCCCTGCGCGAGCAGACTGTTGGACATGGCCTGCACCTGGACATCCGCTTCATGGGCAGCGTGGACGCAATGGCCGCCCTGAACGCCGGGCGATGCACGATGGCGGGTTTTCATACGCTGGCGCAACCGGGCCGGCAATCTGTATCAGCCCTTACTTACCGCAGTTTGCTCAAACCTGGCCTGCACAAACTGATAGGTTTCGCCCACCGCACGCAGGGCCTGATGGTGGCCGCAGGCAATCCGCTGCGCATTTCGGGTCTGGCGGATTTAAAGCGCGACGGCCTGCGCTATGTCAACCGCGCAGCGGGCGCTGGCACACGGGTGCTGCTCGACGATCTGCTGGCCCAGGCCGGGCTGCAGGCGTCAGACCTGCAGGGCTACGCCAGCCAGGAACCCTCACACACCGCCGTAGCGCAAGCCGTGGCCAGCAACGCAGCTGACGCAGGCCTCGGCATCGAAGCTGCTGCCCGCAGCAAAGGATTGGATTTTGTGCCCTTGGTGCAAGAACGCTACCACCTCGTGTGCCTGAAGTCTGCGCTGCCCTCGCCCTCTGTGTCCGCCCTGCTCACAGCGCTGAAAAGCACCGAATGGCAAACCACCCTGCAGCACTTGCCTGGCTACAGCGGCGCAGGCGCACAGAGCGGCCAGGTGCTGGCACTGCGCCAGATGTTGCCATGGTGGAGTTACCGGCAGGCAAAAACATGAAACGACTAATTCCGTTTCCGTTTCCGTTTCTACATCCATACGATATGTTGTTGTCGGTTTGGTGCAAGTTGCTGCCAGCAGACACCCCTTTGCATATGGGCGGTCTGCTGTTGGGCCTGGCACACCAGGTCAAAGTGATGCAGCCCGTGAAAAAAGTAGAGTCCGAGCTGCGCTGATCCGGCCACGAATGCCGCAGCGTGCGCCAGCCAGATACGCCGCGAGATGAGAGATCTATTTGTATCGGCCATGAAAAATGACGGTGTAATTCCGTTTTCAGATCAATAGGAGATGAGGCGCGAAGCCGCAGACAGTGCTTTAGCACGGCAAAGGCGAAGCAACAACATATCGTATTGATATGGAAATTGTTTTGCCGTAAATTCAGGAGGCGTTAATCAGTAACCAAGAGCCATCAGTCACGAGCGGTCACGATCAGTCACGAGTGGTCTTGGAAAACTTGCCTGCCTTTTTGGCGGCGTCGCGTGGCACAAACACCTTGCCTGCAGGGCGGGCAAAGGCCGGTTTGCGGTCAGCAAAATCAGGCCGTGGTGCAAAGCCTTCAGTGCGCGCGCCGAAGTTGCGCTCTTCGCGCGGTGCAAAGCCAGCATTGCCGTTGCCAAAACCACGGTCATCCGGGCGGCGCGCGCCACGGTCGTTAAAACCGGAGCGGTCTGCGTAGTTGTTGCCTTGCGGCGCAGGGCGACCCTGGAAGGCACCGCCGCTGCGGTCATCGCGACCGGCACCACCGTTGCCAAAGCTGCCTGCGTTATTTCCTGCGTTGTGCCCTGCGCTGTTGCCACCAAAGCCACCGCCAGCTGGTTTTCTGCCAGCGTAGCCACCGCCACCACCGTTGCCACCGCCGAAACTGCGACCACCACCGCGGTCATCACGACCACCGCCGAAGTTGCCGCGCGGGCGCTCTGAGGTGGGCGCAAAGCGCTGCTGTGGCTCCAGACCGGCGATCACGCTGGGCTTGAGGTTTTGCTGGGTGTAGTGCTCAATGTCCTGGATTTTGCGACGGTCACGGAATTCGGCAATCGTGATGGCCTTGCCTTCGCGGCCCGCGCGGCCCGTGCGGCCAATACGGTGTACGTAGTCTTCGGCTTTCATGGGCAGGCCGTAGTTGATCACGTGGGTAATCGTGGGCACATCCAGGCCACGGGCGGCGACATCGGTAGCCACCAGAATCTGGACACGGCCATCCCGGAAAGCCATCAGGCGGCGATTGCGCAAACCCTGGCTCAGCGCACCGTGCAGAGCAACGGCGCTGAAACCTTCTTGCACCAAGTCATTGGCCAGACCGTCACACTCAACCTGCGTGCATGCAAACACAATCGCCTGGTTGATGGTGGTGTCGCGCAGCCCGTGGTCGAGCAACTTGCGCTTGTGTGTCATGTTGTCAGCCCATAGCAATGACTGCGTGATGGACGCGTGCTTTTCATGTGGCGAGTCAATCTCGACACGCTGTGGCTGGCGCATCACGCGCGTGGCCAGTTGCATGATGCGCGGTGCAAACGTGGCACTGAACATCATGGTCTGTTTGCGCTCGATGGTGAGCTGGTTGACTTCGGTCAGGTCGTCTGCAAAGCCGAGGTCAAGCATGCGGTCAGCCTCGTCCACCACAAGAAACTGGACCTTGTCGAGTTTGATTTGCATACTGCGCTGCAAGTCAAGCAGACGCCCTGGTGTGGCCACGACCAGGTTGGCATTTTGCAGCTTGGCAATTTGCAGCTGGTAAGGAATACCGCCGACGACGTTGGCAATGCGCAGACCACGGCAATGGCGCACCAGGTCAATCGCGTCAGCACAGACTTGCTGGGCCAGCTCGCGGGTGGGGCACAAAATCAGTGCGCCGGGCGTAGCTGCCTTGAAATTTCGGGCGTTGGTGGGGTCTTTGCGCTTTGGCTTTTTCAAAGGCGCTTCACCGCGTGCGACAGCTTCAGCACTCAAACGTTCGAACTCTGCACGCTCGTCACGCTCGGCTTGTTCCTGCTGCATGAGCAGGGTGTGCAGCACAGGCAGCAAAAAGGCGGCTGTTTTGCCGCTACCGGTCTGGCTGGACACCAGCAGGTCGGTGAACTTGGCTTTTTTGTCTGAGCTTTCGACGTCCAGTGCCTGCATGGCTTTGGGAATGGTCGCCATCTGCACAGCGGTTGGCTGGGTAAAGCCCATGTCAGCCACGGCTTGCAGCAGCTCTTTGGCCAAGCCCAGCTTTACAAAGCCGTTAGGCTCTGCGGCAATCGCGTCCAGCGATGTTTCGGCACCCGCTGGTGCATCAGAAAAGTCCGGCGCACCCAGTGTGTCTGCGTCAAGATGTGTTTCAGGCGAAAACTCGCCACGTGCTTCAAAAGAGTCAGTCATGTTTTTTCTCACTAATTTCCTGCGTGCAGTGCTTTGGATGGTTAAAGCAAAGTGGCAGGAAAACTCCACCCCCCGCGGCGCGGAAGGCTTCGTTTGTGGTTAATAAAACATCAACCATCAAACGAATATTCGGTTCAGGCGAAAACTTTGCCTGAAGCGGTGGCCCTGTTTGCATGCTATTTGCATGTTTCTGCAGGGCCTCAAAAGTGTGAGGTAGATGTACAGATGCGGCGCACGTTTATGCACCAGCAAGCCCAAGAATATAACATGCTTTACGGGTTTACACCTGTCTTTTGCTTGCCTTATGCTTGCAAAAAATATTTGCGGTAATGCTCCAGCTCGTCAATTGACTCGTGTACATCAGCCAGTGCGGTGTGCTTCTGGTTTTTCTTGAAAGCACTGTAAACCTCGGGTCGCCAGCGTTTGGCCAGCTCCTTGAAGGTGCTGACATCAACATTGCGGTAGTGCAAAAAGGCTTCAAGCCGGGGCATGAACTTGACCAGGAAACGCCGGTCCTGGCTGATGGTGTTGCCGCACAGCGGTGATGTACCTTTAGGCACATACTGCGCAATAAACGCCAGAATTTGCGCCTCGGCATCTTGTTCGGTCACGGTGCTGGCTTTGACTTTATCAATCAGCCCGCTGCGACCGTGTGTGCCTTTGTTCCAGTTGTCCATTTTGTCCAGCAATTCGTCAGACTGATGAATGGCCAGCACGGGCCCTTCAATGCGCGGCGTGAGCTGTGGGCCGGTCACGATGATGGCGATTTCGATCAACCGTTCTTTTTCAGGGTCCAGGCCGGTCATTTCACAGTCCAGCCAGACCAGGTTCTGGTCAGATTTTTTAAGTGGTGATTCATTGTCAAGCATCAGGGGATTCTCCCTCATCGCCTAAACTGTGATTCATGACTGCCTCATCGCTCGATTATTCGTTTATCTTCACAGTGGTTTTTTCCGCCGCTCTGGTACTGGGCTTGCTCACGCGTTTTTACCTGGCGTCGCGGCAAATACGTTATGTGGCGCAGCACAGCAGCCGTGTTCCTAGCGCATTTGCTGCCACCATTTCGCTCGATGCCCACCAAAAGGCTGCCAGCTACACCATCACCAAAGCCCGGTTCGGCCTGCTGGAAATGGCTTTTGGCGCGGCTGTTTTGCTGGGCTGGACGCTGCTGGGCGGTATGGATGCGCTGAACCAGGCCATCAATCAGTCGGGTCTTGCTGCATACGGCAGCTTGGTGCCACAACTGGCATTGCTGGCCGCTTTTGCTGTCATCAGCGGCTTGCTTGACCTGCCTTTCACGCTCTACAGCACCTTCAAAATTGAGGAGCGTTTCGGCTTTAACAAAATGACGTTCAAGCTCTGGCTGGCCGATCTGGTCAAGGGCGCAATCGTTGGCGTGGTCATTGGTTTGCCGATTGTGGCGCTGATCCTCTGGCTGATGGGCAGCGCTGGGCGTTTGTGGTGGCTCTGGGCATGGGCTGCCTGGATGGGTTTTAACCTGTTGATTCTGGTGCTTTACCCGACTGTGATTGCACCCTTGTTCAACAAATTCAAACCGCTCGACGACGAGGCGCTCAAGGCACGCGTGACAGCGCTCATGCAGCGCTGTGGTTTTGCCGCCAAGGGCCTGTTTGTGATGGATGGCAGCAAGCGGTCAGCCCATGCCAATGCGTATTTCACAGGCTTTGGCGCGGCCAAGCGTGTGGTGTTCTACGACACCTTGCTCAAGCAATTGAGCCCGGGTGAGGTCGATGCCGTGCTGGCCCATGAGCTGGGGCACTTCAAGCACAAGCACATCATCAAACGCATCACCGGCATGTTTGCCATGAGTCTGATCGGCTTTGCTTTGCTGGGATGGCTGTCGTCGCAAGTCTGGTTCTACACCGGGATGGGTGTGCGGCTCAACATCAGCGGAGCCAATGACGCGCTGGCCTTGCTGCTGTTCATGCTGGTGGTGCCACTTTTCAGTTTTTTTGTGTCACCCGTTTTTGCACAGTTTTCACGCAGGCATGAGTTTCAAGCCGATGCCTATGCCGTGTCGCAAACAGATGGGGCAGACCTGTCCAGCGCCTTGCTCAAGCTGTACAAAGACAATGCCAGCACGCTCACACCAGACCCGGTATTTGTGAAGTTTTACTACTCCCATCCACCTGCATCCGAGCGTCTGGCGCGGATGGCATCGCTCCGTACACAACCCTCGCTGGAGAACGCGGCATGAGCCACACAACACATCAAAACCGCAAGGCACTGAGTGCCACCGAGATCGTCACCCAGCTCAGCAAGCTCAACGGCGAGCAGGCCACAGGCTGGCGTCTGATGGGCGGTGCGCTGGAGAAAACCTTCAGCTTCAAGAACTACTTTGAAACCATCGGTTTTGTGAACGCGCTGGCCTTTATTGCGAACGCAGAAGACCATCATCCGGACTTGGCGGTGAGCTACAGCAAATGCACCGTGCGCTTTAATACACACGATGTGGACGGCATTTCAGTCAGTGATTTTTTCTGCGCGTCGAAAGTTGACGCCTTGCTGGCTTGAGCAAAGCACCACGCCCCGGTGCAGCGCTTGCGTCAAACACGCAATCAGGTCTGGTTGTAGCGGGTTTTGGCCGCCACGTGCTGGTTGAAAGGAGCGACGGTACCCGTCTGATCTGCCACCCGCGTGGCAAGAAAAGCCAGGCTGTTGTTGGTGACCGCATCCGTTGGCTGCCTACCGAGGACGAAGGCACCATTGAAAAGATTGAGGAGCGCAGCAACCTGTTTTACCGGCAGGATGAGATGCGCTCCAAGTCCTTTGCGGCCAATCTTGACCAGGTGCTGATACTGATCGCAGCAGAGCCTGAATTTTCAGAGAGCCAGCTCACACGTGCGCTGATTGCGGCTGAAGCGGCGCGCATCACGCCCATCATTGCGCTGAACAAAAGCGATTTGGCTGAACCCTTTGGACGTGCCTGGACCAAACTGGCGCCGTACCGTGCCATGGGCTACCGCATGCTGGCGCTGGCCATCAAACCAAAACCTACATCATCTACTGCGCCGACAGTCGATGACGTGCAAAGCGCAGAATTAATCAATCTGCTGCAGGGCAAAAAAACACTGGTCCTGGGGCCTTCCGGGGCGGGTAAAAGCAGCCTGACCAACCTGCTGGTGCCGCAGGCGAGGGTGTTGACTGCAGAGATTTCTCAAGCGCTGAACTCAGGCAAACACACAACGACCAGCACCACGCTTTACTGGGTGGATGAGAGTCGGCAAACCGCGCTCATCGACTCGCCGGGCTTTCAGGAGTTCGGGCTGCACCACATCGAGCCCATGCAACTCGCCTGCCTGATGCCTGACTTCAAGGCGCATGCGCAAAACTGCAAGTTCTACAACTGCACGCATCTGCATGAGCCTGGCTGTGGGGTTATTTCAGAAGTAAATTCGGGCGCTACGGCAAGCTCCATAAGCGCTAGCCGCTATCGTTTGTATAGCGATTTGTTTGCCGAGCTGTCACAAACCCGGTACTGAAATCGCCTTCTTATTCCGTTTCCAGATCAATAGGAGATTAGGCGCGAAGCCGCAGACAGTGCTTTAGCACGGCAAAGGCGAAGCAACAACATATCGTGTTGATATGGAAATGGAATTACCCCAGCAGGCGGGCCAGCGTCAGCAATGCGAGCAACACCGTCCACAACACAACGGATCGCCACACCAAGCCCACGATACTGCGCAAATGTGCGATTTCAGGCTCCCGGCCTGGCGTGGACTCGGTGGCCACCGACGCTTCAGCGTCAAATCCAGACCCAGACCCCGCAGTTTGAAAGCCCTGCGAGACGTCAACGCCGAGTGGGCCAGCAGTTGCTGCCTTGAGCGTCTCGCCTCCCAGCCTGACATTGACTGCACCGGAAGTGGCAGCAAGAATGATGCCGTCATTGCGGGCCTCCAGTGTCACGGGTACACCGGCAGAAAAGCGCTGCGTGTAATTGCGCCAGGCATCAATCGCGTCTTCAAAGCTGCCCACCACGGCAAACCCGAGCGAGGTGACGCGAGCAGGTACAAAATCGATC
>RDZZ01000146.1 GCA_004293655.1 Polaromonas sp.
CCTGAACCACGCGCGCCATGCGCTGGCCAGCCTGGAGCATCTGGTGGTGCAAGATATTTTCATGACTGAAACGGCCTGGCTGGCCGATGTGGTGCTGCCCGCAACTGCCTGGCCCGAGAAAACCGGCACCGTCAGCAACACCGACCGCATGGTGCAGCTGGGCCAGCAAGCCATTGAAGCACCGGGTGACGCCAAGCCTGATTTGTGGATTATTCAGCAGCTGGCCAGTCGCCTGGACTGCGGCTGGGACTATCAGGGCGAGCACGACGGCGTGGCAGCGGTGTACGAAGAAATGCGCCAGGCCATGCACGCGGCCATTTCAGGCATCACCTGGGAACGCCTGGAGCGCGAATCCAGCGTGACCTACCCGTGCCTGAGCGCTGAAGACCCCGGCTCACCCACTGTTTTCATTGACCGCTTTCCTACCAGTGACGGGCGTGTGCGTCTGGTGCCGGCAGACATCATTCCGGCCAACGAGCGGCCCGATGCCGAGTATCCGTTTGTGCTGATCACAGGCCGCCAATTGGAGCATTGGCACACGGGCAGCATGACGCGGCGTGCAACAGTGCTTGACGCGATTGAGCCTATTGCTACGGCCTCGATGTGCGGTGCCGATCTGGCGGAAATGGGTTTGGCAGCGGGTGACGTGATCACCGTGCAGTCACGCCGTGGTCAAGTGGCCATTCACGTCAGGCGCGACGACGGCACGCCTCAAGGCGCGGTGTTTGTGCCGTTTGCCTATTACGAAGCCGCCGCGAACCTGATGACCAACGCTGCGCTGGACCCGTTCGGCAAAATTCCTGAGTTCAAATACTGCGCCGTGGCGATTCGCCGGGGCGGACAGGCGGCTACCGTGTCGGGCTATGGTGTCAACAACTGAAGTCAATACCCTGCCTGTTCAAGTGCTGCCCTTTTTAAGTCAGGCGCAAGCCTCGCTGACCTGCGAAATAGCAGCGGTTAACGAGCATGGTGAACAGATCAGCGTGGCCATCCCGGCCGAGCGGGCGCTGACGCTGTATGTTGACAAGCGCGAGCTGGTCACGTTGATGACACTGGGTGCCTGTCCAGAACTGTTGGTGCTGGGTTACCTGCACAACCAGCGGCTGATCCAGCATGTTCAAGAGATTGAGTCCATCACTGTCGATTGGGACGTGGCAGCCGCTGCTGTCAAAACGCGTCACGGCATTGCCGATATTGAAGAGAAAACCGCCCAGCGTGTGGTGACCACCGGCTGCGGACAGGGCAGCGTTTTTGGTGGTTTGATGGACGAGATCGACCAGATCAGCTTGCCTGCCAACGTCAGCATCACCCAAAGCCAGTTGTACGCGCTGGTCAATATCATCCGGCTGAAAGAAACAACCTATAAGTCGGCCGGGTCAGTGCATGCCTGTGCGCTGTTTGAAATCACCTTGGGCGAGCCAGAAATGCTGGTTTTTGTGGAAGATGTGGGCCGCCACAATGCCATTGACACCCTTGCTGGCTGGATGCTGATCAATAGTGCCCCCACGCTCCCCACTGCGTGTGGTTCGCTGCCCCCTGAGGGGGCGCTGTGCCTGCAGACTGGCAAAGCCAGATCTGCGGCCCTGGCTGGTGAAGACAGTGCCACTACGTTCCCTGCTGCGTGTGACTCGCTGCCCCTGCGGCCCGGCGAAGCCGGTTCCGCGGCCCTGACGGGTGAAGAAGGCGGTGCAGCAGCTAGCTTACCCATCGGTTTTGGCTCGAAAAATCTGGTTTTCTACACCACAGGCCGCCTGACCAGTGAAATGGTCATCAAGTCTGCCCAGATGGGTGTGCCCATTGTGGTCTCACGCAGTGGCATCACGCAAATGGGGCACCAGGTCGCACAGATGGTGGGGCTGTGCGCGATTGGCCGGGCCACCAACAAGCGCTTTGTCTGCTACACGCATGCCCAGCGTCTGGTGTCTGAGCCTGGCCTGGCTTGCTGAATCCTCTGCAGGCCCCACGCCTTGAGGGCTTTCCCGTTCTGCGTTATGGTGACGCCATGAACACACTTTTCATCAAACTCGGCTGGCGCACATTGCTGCGTGACTTGCGTGCAGGCGAATTGCGTCTGCTGATTGTTGCCGTCATGCTCGCTGTTGCTGCCTTGACTGCCGTCGGCTTTTTTGCTGATCGCCTCAAAGGGGGGCTGCAGCGCGATGCCCTGCAATTGCTGGGGGGTGACGCGGTGGTTCGCAGTGATGGCGTCACACCCGCCGCCTTTGTGGCCAAAGCGCAAGCGTTGGGTCTCAAAACGGTTTCAACGGTGACCTTTCCCACCATGGGCCGCGCCAGCGAGGCCGATGGCGGGGCCAGCAAACTGGTTGCCTTCAAAGCGGTACCTGAAGGCTATCCGCTGCGCGGCAGCCTGACGGTCTCTGACGGCACACAAGGCAGCGCGGGCGACAGTGATGTCGGTGTCAAAACGCGCCAGACGCCTGCACCGGGCACGGCCTGGGTCGATGCAGGGGTGCTCGACAGCCTGAATCTCAAACTCGGCCAAACCCTGCTGATGGGCGATGCCAGCTTCAAGCTCACGCGCATCATTGTTCAAGAGCCTGACCGGGGCGCGGGCTTTATCAGCTTTTCACCACGCGTCATGGTCAACTCGGCAGACGTGGCTGCCACCAATCTGATTCAGCCCGCCAGCCGCACCAATTACCGCTTCGCTGTGGCAGGCGACGCCAAGGCTGTGAGCGAGTATGTCAAGTGGGCCAGTGACGAGATCAAAAAGCCGTCTGAGCAGTCAGGCGTGCGTGGGGTGCGGCTCGAATCGCTCGAATCGGGCAGCCCGGAGATGAAGCAGACGCTGGACCGGGCCGAAAAGTTCTTGAATCTGGTCGCCCTGCTGGCAGCCCTGCTCAGTGCCGTGGCTGTGGCGATTGTGGCGCGTGGTTTTGCGGCCAAACACCTGGATGACTGCGCCATGCTGCGCGTGCTGGGCCAGCCGCAACGCACCATAGCGCTTGCCTATGCGTTCGAGTTTGTTCTTGCCGGGCTGGTGGCCAGCGCGTTGGGCGTGGCAGCAGGTTTTGCAGTGCATTATGGTTTTGTGGTGTTGCTGGCGGGTCTGGTTGAAACCGCACTGCCTGCTGCGACTGTGTGGCCTGTTGTCTTTGGCATGGGTATGGGCTTGACACTGTTGCTGGCCTTCGGTCTGCCACCCGTGCTGCAACTGGCCCAGGTGCCACCACTGCGCGTGATTCGCCGGGATATGGGCAACTTGAAGCCCACATCAATTGCGGTGCTGGGCGGCGGCATGCTGGGTTTTGCAGCGCTTTTGGTGGCGGCCAGCAACGACCTGAAGCTGGGGTTGATTGCTGTGGGCGGCTTTGCGGCAGCGGTGCTGGTGTTTGCAGCGGCCAGCTATGCGGCGGTCAAGCTGCTCCGTGCCAGCGTCAATGAAGACGTGGCACCGCGCTGGCTGGTGCTGGCCACGCGCCAGTTGTCAGCCCGCCCGGTGTACGCCGTGGTGCAGACCAGTGCGCTGGCCGTTGGCCTGCTGGCTTTGATGCTGCTGGTGCTGCTGCGTACTGATCTGATCAGCAGCTGGCGCCAAGCCACACCGCCAGATGCACCGAACCGCTTTGTCATCAATGTACAGCCCGAACAGGGCACAGCTTTCCAACAAGCGCTGCGCGATGGTGGCGTCAAAAAATTTGACTGGTACCCCATGATTCGCGGGCGTTTGGTCGCCGTGAACGGAAAACCCGTCACGCCCGATGACTTTGAAGACGAGCGCGCCAAACGGCTGGTTGACCGCGAGTTCAACCTGTCCAACAGCGCCCAGCAACCGGCCCACAACCAGACGGTTGCAGGCCAATGGACAGTTGGCGAAAAAGATGCCGTCAGCGTGGAAGAGGGGCTGGCCAAGACGCTGGGCCTCAAGCTGGGCGACAGCTTGCGTTTTGACATGGGCGGCCAGACCAGCGAGGCCAAAATCACCAGTCTGCGCAAGGTTGACTGGGGCTCGCTGCATGTCAACTTTTTTGTCATGTACACAGTCGATGAGCTTGCCGACGTGCCGGTGTCGTACATCAGCGCCTTTCGCGCGCCTGAGCTGCCTGCGCCGGTAGCCGGGCAGCCCAAGGCGCAGAGCTTTGACAACACCCTGGTCAAAGCCTTTCCCAACATCACCAACGTGGACATGAGCACCACCTTGGTTCAGGTCCAGCGCGTGCTGGACCAGGTGATTCGTGCGGTGGAGTTTTTATTCGGCTTCACGCTGGCTGCTGGGCTGGTGGTGCTGTTTGCCGCCATCACTGCCACCCGTGAAGAGCGTGCCCGTGAGTTCGCCATCATGCGCGCCGTGGGTGCCCAGGCTTCACTGTTGCGTCAAGTGCAGCGGGCCGAGCTGGCGGGCGTGGGCTTGCTGGCGGGGTTTCTGGCATCTGTTGTGGCACTGGCCGTGGGTTGGGGCCTGGCGCGTTATGTGTTTGACTTCAGCTGGACAGGCTCTTGGACGGTACCCTTGTTCGGCAGCCTGGCCGGGGCGGTGCTGGCCATCGCAGCAGGCTGGTGGGGATTGCGCTCGGTGCTCAATACGCCTGTGGTCGAGACCCTGCGAAAAGCGCAATAAGCCAAACAACGAACAACGGACACTTGCTATGCAAATTCAGGAAAAACCAGCGTTTGAAACCCCTTTCGCATGGATAGGGGGCGAAGAGCCCGTGCGCATTCTGATCGAGCGTTTCTACGACTTGATGGACCTGGAGCCTGGCTACAGCGCCTTGCGCGCTGCCCATCCTGGGCCGCTGGAGAATGCCCGCCAGCGTTTGTTCTGGTTTTTGTGTGGCTGGCTGGGTGGGCCGCAGCACTACACCGAACGCTTTGGCCACCCCCGGCTGCGCATGCGCCACATGCCTGAGCAAACTGGCGGCGGACCGATTGGTATCAAAGAACGCGACCAGTGGCTGGCCTGCATGAACCAGGCGATGGTCGAGACTGGTGTTGACAAGGTGCTGCGGGAGCGGCTCAACGCCTCGTTTTTTCAGACGGCTGACTGGATGCGCAACAAGGGCGAGTAGGGCACAGGCCGGTAGTCTGGGCACCAAAATGTTGGGCCTGTGGGTCAAACGCCATGGTGCGTCTGGGTGGCCCCAGAGAATTGGCGCTCGCTGGCAAACCATTCGAGTACAGGAATCGTGCCGGGCAACACGGGTTGTACCTGTACCGGCAATGACTGCCAGGCAAACGTCTGCCCCTCACGCATCTGCAACTCGCCTGCCCACGCCAGCACCTTGCAAAAGTTCAGGCGCACCAATGCGTGGGGATAGTCAACCAGCTCGACTTTCCAGATATGCGCGTCGCCAATGGTGATGCCGATTTCTTCCTGCAGCTCGCGGCGCAGGGCAAGTGCCACGGTTTCACCGGCTTCGAGCTTACCCCCGGGGAACTCCCAGTAACCTTCATAAACCTTGCCAGGCGGCCGGGTGGTGAGCAAAAAATCACCATTGGGTCTGATCAACACACCGACCGCAACATCAACCGTCTTGCGGTCAGCACCGCCTTCACGTGGGCGGTCGCCGTCAGCTATCAGAGCCATTTAAACCGCGTGCTTTCCGGCGTAATCACGAGCAAATTGATAGGCAACACGGCCGCTTCTGGAGCCACGCTCCAAAGCCCAGACCAGCGATGCAGGTCGTGCTGCCTCAATGGCCGCTTTATCGATGCCAAACGACGACAGCCACTGTGCCACGATGACGAGGTATTCGTCCTGACTAAAAGGGTAAAAGCTGACCCACAAACCAAAGCGTTCAGACAGGGAGATTTTTTCTTCCACCACCTCGCCTGGGTGTACCTCCCCATCCTCGGCATGGGTGTAGGTGAGGTTTTCTGTCATGTACTCAGGCAGCAAATGGCGACGGTTGCTGGTAGCGTAAATCAAGACATTGGGTGTTGCTGCGGCAATGGTGCCATCCAGAATGGACTTGAGCGCCTTGTAGCCTGGCTCGCCTTCTTCAAAGCTCAAGTCGTCACAAAACACAATGAATTTTTCGGACAAACTTGCGACCACATCGACGATATCGGGCAAGTCGGTCAGGTCTGCCTTGTCCACTTCAATCAGGCGCAGGCCCTGGGTTGCATATTCATTCAGGCATGCTTTGATGAGGGACGATTTACCAGTGCCGCGTGAGCCGGTCAGCAA
Organism: Polaromonas sp.; assembly: GCA_004293655.1. GTDB lineage: Bacteria > Pseudomonadota > Gammaproteobacteria > Burkholderiales > Burkholderiaceae_C > Polaromonas. Next base: position 6,149 of record RDZZ01000146.1, read on the forward strand.
CACGTTGTTGGCGGGTTTGCCGCAGACAAACTGCTCGGTATTGCGTTTGATTTTTTCTTTTTGATCGTCAATTTCCTTGAGATCATCAAGGCGCATGCTGCCGATGTTTTTGACGGGCTCCAACGCCCCATGGCCCGAACTGCGCTTGCGGTAGCGGTAGGCGACAGACGCAGCCCAGTCAGGCGCACTCAGTGGCTGTGGCAAGACCGATTCAATACGGGAGATCAGGGCTTCAGCCCGGACGATCAGACGTTCAAAATGCTCGTTCATGGTCAGCTTCGGTAATCGGCGTTGATTTTCACGTAGTCATAAGACAAATCGCATGTCCACACCGTTTCAACCGCATCGCCACGGCCTAGCACCACACGCACAGTGATCTCGCTTTGCTTCATGACGCGCTGGCCATCTGATTCGACATAACTAGGGTGCCTGCCCCCATTTTGTGCGACCAGCACGTCGTCTAGGTACAAATCAATCTGCGTCTGATCCAAATCGTCAATACCTGCATAACCTACCGCCGCCAAAATGCGACCCAAGTTGGGGTCGCTGGCAAAAAATGCCGTTTTAACCAGTGGCGAATGGGCGATGGCATAGGCTACCTTGCGGCATTCATCGCCGGTTTTTCCGCCTTCGACAGTGATGGTGATGAACTTGGTCGCACCCTCGCCGTCACGTACGATGGCCTGTGCGAGTTGTTTGGCAATCCCCATCATGGCGGCACGCAATGCCTGGCCATCGGTGCTGTCCAAGGACGTGATGGGTGTGTGCTTTGCCTGGTTGCTGGCAATCACCACGAACGAGTCATTGGTAGAGGTATCGCCATCGACCGTGACGCGGTTAAACGAGCCTTCGGCCAGCTCTGTGGCCAGCTGGCCCATCAGTGCTTGCGAAACGCAGGCATCAGTCGCCATGAAGCCCAGCATGGTCGCCATATTGGGACGAATCATGCCAGCGCCCTTGCTGATACCGGTGATGGTGACGGGCACACCACCGATTGTGATGCGCTTTGAAAACGCCTTGGCCACCGTGTCAGTGGTCATGATGGCTTGGGCGGCGCTGGCCCAGTTGTCTTCTTTGGCATCACGCAGCGCTGCTGGCAGGCCAGCTGCAATGCGCTCGTGCGGCAACGGCTCCATGATCACACCGGTTGAGAACGGCAGGATTTGCTCAGGTGCGAGATTGAGTTCTCGCGCCAGCGCAATGCAGCTCGACAGCGCACGGCTCAGGCCGTCTGCGCCCGTACCGGCATTGGCATTGCCGGTGTTGATCAGCATGGCGCGAATGCCAAAGCTTTGACCGGTATTTTTGGCCAGATGTTCACGGCAAATTTGCACAGGTGCCGCACAAAACCGGTTTTGGGTAAAAACGGCCCCGACTGAAGAGCCTTCGTCGAGCAAGAGCACAGCCAGGTCTTTGCGGTTGGCTTTGCGAATACCTGCCTCGGTGACACCCCAACGCACACCAGGCACAGGATAGAGGTCTGCAGCGGGCGTCGCCACTAAATTGACAGGCATGGTGTTGCTCCGAAAGTAAGGAAAGAGGCAAGAAGGGCAGGTTTGAACGCTACCTGATTCAGCTCAATTTGCCGTGGCACTGTTTGTATTTTTTACCTGAACCACAGGGGCAGGGGTCGTTGCGGCCTACACCTGCGAAAACGGCTGCCGCTGCCGCTGTTGAAGCACCTGGTGCAGCGCGCCTGATGGATGTCTCATCAACCAATACTTCAACGTCACCCGTTTCGGTCGGTGCGGTGTAGGTCACATTGGCGATGTTCTCGGCGCGGTTTTCCATTTCCTGGGCAGCTTGCTCGAGTTGTTCGCTTGACTGTACCTTGACATTCATGAGGGTTTTGGTGACTTCGTTTTTCACGCTGTCCAGCAACTGTCCAAACAGTTCAAAGGCTTCGCGTTTGTACTCCTGTTTGGGCTGCTTCTGGGCGTAGCCGCGCAAATGGATACCCTGGCGCAGGTAGTCCAGCGCGCTCAGGTGCTCGCGCCAGTGGCTGTCTATGCTTTGCAGAAGCACCATGCGCTCGAACTGGATGAAGTTTTCTTCACCAATTTTTTCAAGTTTTTCAGCAAAAGTCCTATTGGCTGCGCTGATGACTTTTTCAAGAATGTCATCGTCCGTGATTGCCGTGGCGTTTTCAAGCTCCTGTAGCAGCGGCACGTCAAGCTGCCATTGTTCGCGTAAAACCGCCTCAAGACCCTTGATGTCCCACTGCTCTTCCACGCTTTCAACCGGTACATATTGCCGTGTCAAATCGGTAAAACAGCCCTCACGCAAGGAGGCAATCTGGCCTGACAGACTGGTGGCATCCATGATGTCGTTGCGCTGCTGGTAGATCACCTTGCGCTGGTCGTTGGCCACATCGTCGTACTCCAGCAGTTGCTTGCGGATGTCGAAGTTTCTGGCCTCAACCTTGCGCTGGGCCGACTCGATGCTGCGCGTGACAATACCCGCCTCAATGGCCTCACCGTCAGGCATCTTGAGCCGCTCCATAATGGACTTGACGCGGTCGCCTGCAAAAATACGCATCAGGGGATCATCCAGGCTCAGGTAGAAGCGCGACGACCCAGGGTCACCCTGACGGCCCGAACGGCCGCGCAGTTGGTTATCAATGCGGCGTGACTCATGGCGCTCAGTGGCGATGATGCGCAAGCCACCGAGTGTCTTGACCTGCTCATGCTCTTTCGCCCATTGTGCGCGCAGGCGTGCGATTTCAGCCTGTTTGGCTGCGTCGTCAAGCGACTCGTCTGCCTCAACGCTTTCAATGCTTTTTTCGACATTGCCACCCAGAACGATGTCGGTACCCCGACCCGCCATATTGGTGGCAATCGTGATCATTTTGGGTCTGCCAGCCTGTGCCACGATGTCAGCCTCGCGGGCATGCTGCTTGGCGTTCAATACTTGATGCGGCAGATTTTCTTTTATCAACAACTCATCAATGATTTCAGAGTTCTCAATCGAGGTGGTGCCGACCAGTACGGGTTGGCCGCGCTCGTAGCACTCTCGAATGTCCTTGATGGCGGCTTCATACTTTTCGCGCGTCGTTTTGTACACGCGGTCAAGCTGGTCGCTGCGTTTGCTGCTGCGGTTCGGCGGAATCACTGAGGTCTCCAGCCCGTAAATTTCAGAGAATTCGTAAGCCTCGGTATCGGCCGTGCCCGTCATACCAGCGAGCTTGGCATATAGCCGGAAGTAATTCTGGAACGTGATGGAAGCCAGCGTCTGGTTTTCGGCCTGAATTTGTACGCCCTCTTTGGCCTCAACGGCCTGGTGTAAACCATCGCTCCAGCGGCGGCCCGTCATGAGGCGACCCGTGAATTCGTCAACGATCACGATCTCTTTGCCGTTCTCGCCGTCCTGCACCACGTAATGCTGGTCGCGGTGGTAGATATGGTTGGCACGCAGTGCTGCATATAAATGATGTACCAGCGAAATATTGGCCGGGTCATAAAGAGTGGCGCCCTCGGGAATCAGGCCGAGGTTAAACAGGATGACTTCAGCGTTTTCGTGGCCCTGCTCGGTCAGAAAGACTTGGTGTGTTTTTTCGTCAACAGTGAAATCACCTGGCTTTGTCACGCCCTCACCGGTACGCGGGTCGGCTTCGCCCTCCTGCTTGGTCAGGGAAGGCACCACCTTGTTGATGGCAAGGTACATCTCGGTGTGGTCTTCTGCCTGGCCGCTGATGATGAGCGGTGTACGGGCTTCGTCGATCAAAATCGAGTCCACTTCGTCAACAATGGCGAAGTTCAGGCCGCGCTGCACACGGTCTGTCACCTCATAGACCATGTTGTCGCGCAGGTAGTCAAAGCCGTACTCGTTGTTGGTGCCATAGGTGATGTCGCATTGGTAGGCGGCCTGCTTTTCTTCGCGCGCCATATTGGGCAGGTTGATGCCCACCGTGAGGCCCAGAAAGTTGTAGAGTTTGCCCATCCAGCGCGCATCACGATTGGCCAAATAGTCATTGACCGTCACTACATGCACGCCCTTACCAGTCAGTGCATTGAGGTAAACCGGTAACGTCGCCGTCAGAGTCTTGCCTTCACCGGTGCGCATTTCAGAAATTTTGCCGTTGTGCAGAGACATGCCACCCAGCAGTTGTACGTCGAAGTGGCGCATTTTCATGGCGCGTTTGCTGCCTTCGCGCACGACGGCAAACGCTTCGGGCAAGATGGCATCAAGCGTCTCACCGGCTGCTATGCGGTCCTTGAACATCTGGGTTTTGGCGCGCAACTGCTCATCATTGAGCTTTTCGTATTCAGGCTCCAGCGCGTTGATGCGCTCTATGGTTTTGCGGTAAGTTTTAAGCAGCCTGTCGTTACGGCTGCCGAAGATTTTGGTCAGGATGTTGGAAGCCATAAATACGAGGTCGTTTTGCAATCCCTACGGGCTAGCAAGGCGACCGAAATCCCTTAATAAGTACGAATCCAGATAAAGGCGCTCCCGTCAAGTTCAACTTGAGCGCAAACCCTTGATTTTACCTCTCGCGTGCTGCTCATTTTGGGCGAGGTAGCTGTACAACGGGTGAGGCAGCGTTTGAGGTGGACAATACCGCCATTTGCCCGGCAGGCATTTTCTGACCCGCAGTGAGAAACTTTTGTGGATCTTGGAAAACGCCCTGTACCAGTACCTCAAAATGAAGGTGAGAGCCCGTAGAACGGCCCGTCGAGCCGACTTCCGCAATTTTTTGACCGCGTCTGATCAGATCGCCCTTTTTTATCAGTACCTTTGACGCATGGGCGTAGCGGGTGACCAGGTCATTACCATGGTCAATCTCGACCATGTTGCCGTAAGCGGGATGGTATTGCTGGACAACCACTACACCGCCAGCAGCGGCCAGAATCGGGGTGCCCTGGCTCGCAGGGAAATCAAGCCCCGTATGCAGTGCCGACTGCCCGTTGACAGGGTCAATACGCCAGCCAAATGATGACCCCAGGATTCCACCCACCACCGGTTGATGTGTGGGAACCATGAGTTTTTTGATTTTTTGATCAAACAAGCGCGACTCCATGAGTGTCATGAGGTCCACGCGCTGGTCTGTGATTTTGTCGAGGTCTGCCAATGTAGCCTGCAGCTCTTGCATGGTCAGGGAGCGGCTGCCAACGAGCGCACCGCCACTGCCCAGGGTCGACTTGATGTCGCCCTGACTGACACCTGCAAGGCCAGACACCCTTTCACCCAGCGCTTCCAGCTGAATCATCTTGGCCTGCATTTCGCCAAGACGCTTAGCCATCATGTCAAGGTTCTCGCGCATAAAACGGTCTCGCTGTTCAAACTCATCTTTGACCACCAACCTGACGAGTGAGCCTACGACAGGCCAGCCCTCGCGTGCGCCCTTGAGAAATACCCAGTGGTACAGGCCAGCTGCAACCACAGTCAATACAAATGCCGCCATAAAACCGACCACCAACAATCTGGTGCCGCTCAAGTAAACGGTTCG
>RDZZ01000147.1 GCA_004293655.1 Polaromonas sp.
GATTATGGGGTCAGGTCTTTCATTATGAGATTGCTACTTCAAATCGACTCCATAATCTGGCTAATGCTCATGTAATGCAAGCCAGCGCGTGCGAATCTGATTCGGAGAGGACGGGCCATAGCGATATCTTGGCTAAATATCACAAAGAAAGACCTGACCCCTTTTTCCGTGGACCCCTTTTTCCGTGTAAAGAAAGACCTGACCCCTTTTTCCGCTCCAGCTTTAGTCTGATAAATTCAAACACTTATGAGTGAAGTTGAATGGATATTTCGATATTTGACTGCTGAAAATAGTTGGTAAAACGACAGTGACGCGCTACGCACACGTAGATGCTCCTATATTCATAGCGTTAAACTCCCGTATTTGCTGCCGCAGAGACATTTTTGGTCATAAAAAAAGCGCCCAAAGGCGCTTTTTGAAAAGGTAGCGCAAATTACTTCGACACGACCCGAACCATCTCCAGGCACTTGTTGGAGTAGCCCCACTCGTTGTCATACCAGGCGACGATCTTGATGAAGGTGCTGTCAAGTGCGATGGATGCATCAGCGTCAAAAATCGAGGTGCGGGTGTCACCCCGGAAGTCGGTGGCGACCACTTTGTCTTCGGTGTAGCCCAGCACGCCTTTGAGTGCGCCTTCGCTTTGCGCTTTCATCTCGGCGCAAATCTCTGCCATGGTGGCGGGGCTGCTGAGCTCACAGGTCAAATCAACCACCGACACGTCTGACGTTGGTACGCGGAAGGACATGCCGGTGAGCTTTTTGTTCAGCTCGGGAATCACCACGCCTACGGCTTTGGCTGCGCCTGTCGATGATGGAATGATGTTTTCCAAAATGCCCCGGCCGCCGCGCCAGTCCTTGTTGCTCGGGCCGTCCACGGTTTTCTGGGTGGCAGTGGCGGCGTGTACCGTCGTCATCAGGCCGCGCTTGATGCCCCATTTGTCGTTGAGCACCTTGGCCACCGGGGCCAGGCAGTTGGTGGTGCAGCTGGCGTTGGAAATAATGGCCTGGCCCGCATAAGTTTTGCAGTTCACGCCGAACACAAACATCGGCGTGTCGTCTTTCGATGGGGCCGAGATGATGACTTTTTTGGCACCTGCAGCGATGTGCTTGTCAGCCCCGGCCTTGTCGAGGAACAGACCCGTGCATTCGAGCACCACATCTGCGCCAACTTCATGCCACTTGAGGGCTGCCGGGTCACGCTCTTGCGTGAGGCGAATTTTTTTGCCGTTGACAATCAGGGTGTTGCCTTCAACACTGACGTCGCCCTTGAAGCGCCCATGCACCGAGTCGTATTGCAGCATGTAGGCCAGGTAGTCGGGCTCCAGCAGGTCGTTGATGCCGACGATTTCAATATCGCTGAAGTTCTGCACTGCCGAGCGAAGGACGTTGCGGCCGATGCGACCAAAACCGTTGATGCCTACTTTGATTGCCATGATGTCTTTTCTTTTGTTGGGGTTAAAAAATGGGCGTTGACCTGATTATTTCTTCAGCACTTTGCGCACCGTATCGGCCACGTTTTCGGGCGTGAAACCGAAGTGCTTGAACAGCACCGGGGCAGGCGCTGACTCGCCGTAGCTGTCGATGCCTACCACGGCTGCGCAGCCGTATTTCCACCAGCCGTCTGTCACGCCCATTTCAACCGCGATGCGCGGAATGCCTTCGGGCAGCACTTCGGATTTGTAGGCTGACTTTTGTTGGTCAAACGTCGTGGTGCTGGGCATGGAGACGACACGCACTGCTATCTTGAAAGTAGCAAGCAGCTCTTGTGCCTTGAGCGCCAGTTGCACTTCAGAGCCGGTGGCGATGAGAACGGCCTGCATCTTTTTCTTCAGGCCCACGTCACTTGGCTCTGACAGCACATACGCACCTTTGCTGATCTGGCCAATGTCGTCTTTGGGGGCGTAGGGCAGGTTCTGACGGCTGAGCAGTAGCGCAGTGGGCTTGGTTTTGTTTTGCAGGGCCACAGCCCAGGCCACGGCGGTTTCAGCGGTGTCGCCCGGACGCCACACATCCAGGTTGGGAATCAGGCGCAGGCTGGCGGCGTGCTCGATCGACTGGTGCGTGGGGCCGTCTTCACCCAGACCAATGCTGTCGTGGGTAAAGACGTGAATCACGCGCAGCTTCATGAGTGCGGCCATGCGGACAGCATTGCGGCTGTAGTCGCTGAAGGTCAAAAACGTGCCACCGTAAGGAATGAACCCGCCATGCAGCGCAATGCCGTTCATGATGGCGGCCATGCCGAACTCGCGCACGCCGTAGTTGATGTGGCGGCCACCGGCGCTCACGCCCTCTGCATTGGCTGTCAGCACGACGCTACCGTTCATGTCAAAGCGCAGGTTGGGCGTGGATTTGGTGTTGGTCAGGTTCGAGCCGGTCAGGTCAGCCGAGCCGCCCAGCATTTCTGGCAGACCGGCGGTAAACGCCTCCAGCGCCAGCTGCGATGCCTTGCGTGAGGCCACTGTTTCAGCCTTGGTGTGTGCGCCAATGACGGTGTCAACGGCCAGCTGTGCAAAGCGCTTGGGCAGGTCGCCCTTCATGCGGCGCGTCAGCTCCAGGGCGAGTTCGGGGTAAGCCGTTTTGTAAGCTGCAAATTGCACATCCCATGCCGCCTCAAGCACCAGGCCCTTGGCCTTGGCGTCCCAGGCGTCGTAGCTTTCTTTGGGAATGTCAAACGGTGCGTAAGGCCAGTTGAGCGCTTCGCGGGTGAGCTTGATTTCCTCAAGACCCAGCGGTTCGCCATGCGCTTTGGCGGTGTTGGCGCGGTTTGGCGAGCCCTTGCCAATGTGCGTTTTGCAGACGATCAGCGTGGGCTTGTCGGTGGATTTTTTGGCATCGGCAATGGCGGCATCAACAGCCTGGGCGTCGTGGCCGTCGATCGGGCCGATTACGTTCCAGCCGTAGGCCGCAAAACGCAGGGGCGTGTTGTCAATGAACCAGGGCGCGACCTGGCCGTCAATCGAGATGCCGTTGTCGTCGTACAGCGCAATCAGCTTGCCCAGACGCCATGCACCGGCCAGGGCGCAAGCCTCGTGGCTGATGCCTTCCATCAGGCAGCCGTCACCCATGAAGACATAGGTGTGGTGGTCAACGACGGTGTGGCCTTCGCGGTTGAACTCTTTGGCCAGCAGCTTTTCAGCCAGCGCCATACCGACGGCGTTCGTCAGGCCCTGGCCAAGCGGGCCGGTCGTGGTCTCGATGCCGGGGGTGACATCGACTTCAGGATGGCCGGGGGTCTTGCTGTGCAGCTGGCGAAAGTTTTTGAGCTCTTTCATCGACAGCTTGTAGCCGGTCAGGTGCAGCAGCGCGTAGATCAACATGGAGCCGTGACCGTTGCTGAGTACAAAGCGGTCGCGGTCAAACCAGTTGGGGTTGTGCGGGCTGTGTTTGAGGTGACGGCTCCACAGCGCGACGGCCATGTCGGCCATGCCCATGGGCGCGCCGGGGTGACCGGAGTTGGCAGCCTGCACGGCATCCATCGCCAGAGCGCGAATGGCGCTGGCCATGTCTTTGGGGGAAGACGCCACAAAGGGAGCTGATTCGCTGGAAACCGCGTTGGAGACGGGAAGCTGTGACATGGGGTTCTTAGAGAAAAAAGAGGCAACATGGGGCTGCGAAGTGTTTGACAAATGCAGCTTTGACTTCTGATTTTAGCAATCTGGGTGACTCGGGTAGATCACTCCCCGTTTGGGGAGCGACCGAGCTGCCATGTCAGGATGCTTAAAAAGAGTGTTAAATTGTGCTGGATTTTGTGAAAACCGTATCAGATGCGCGCCTCCAAACTCTTGTCTCTCTGCCGTCCTGTTTTGCAATCCACTCATTCATTGGGGAATCACATGTCCAGAAAACTTTTCAATCTGACTTCACTGGCTGTTGCTACGCTCGTTGTCGCTGGTTGTGGCGGTGGTAGTTCAGAGCAGCTTGGCGTCGCTGCTGTTCCGACACCAGCGCCAGCGCCAGCGCCCGCACCAGCGCCCGCACCAGCGCCAGCGCCAGCGCCAGCACCAGCACCAGCACCAGCGCCTGCGCCTGCACCAGCACCAGCACCAGCACCAGCGCCTGCGCCTGCGCCAGCACCCGCACCCGCACCAGCACCAGCACCAGCACCAGCACCCGCACCAGCGCCTGCGCCTGCGCCTGCACCAGCACCAGCACCAGCACCAGCGCCAGCGCCAGCACCATCGACTGACACCACCGTCACCGGCTCGGTTGTAAAAGGCCCGGTCGGCAGCGCTACTGTGACTGTCAAAAAACCCGATGGCACTGCTTGTGGCACCACATCTACCAATGCTGCTGGTCAATATTCGTTCACCACGGCATGCACTGGCGACGTGATTGTGGAGGTCACGGGCGGCACGTATATCGATGAGGCAACCAACGTCGCCAAAGCCCTGGACACACCACTGCGAGCCGTCATTTCAGCCACTGGCGGAACCGTCAATGGCGTGGTCACGCCGCTGACCAGCATGGCGTTCAGCTATGCGTTCAACAGCAACAGCGCTGCCACCAAGGCCGCCTTTGACGCGCAGGCTGCAAAAATCGCAACGCAGTTCGGCCTGGCAGGCGTGAACCTGGCGACCACTGTGCCAGTGGTGAGTGGTACAACCAACGCCTATGGCAATGCGCTCAAGGGCATTTCGCAGTACCTTCGCGACAACCCCACCAGAACGCTGGCCACAGTCACCACCTCAACCTTCACCAGCTCAGCTGATTTCGCCGCTTTTGGTGCCGCCTACAGCGCAGCATTCAACAAAATCAACGGCACCAACGTGACTTACAGTTTTGACGGTACGGCATTCAACATCAGTGGCACCGGCGCGGGTGGCGGAACAGGCACTTGCGGCGTCAATATCAAAGGCTCTGTGACGACTGCGGGCTTTACGGTACCGCTGAACATTGACTACTGCATCGCAGGCATTCAAGCGGGCTCATGCACATCGGGCAACGCGTCTCTTAACCAGAGCCTGGCGGGTCAGGGCGGTATTGCAGGTGTGACCAATCTGGTCTATGCCTACTCTGCAACCTGCGCCGCCGGTGCACTGACGATCACATTGAAATAAACACCCCGTCCACTGCTACAAGCCGTCCTGCGTGATCGGGGTGGCATGTTGTTCTACAGTGTGGCCTATGCAAGGACTGCACCTGACCGCCGATCTGCACCATTGCCGGTGCGCCCCCCAGTGGCTGCTCGATGCCGAGCAACTGCGGCGCGCCTGCATACAGGCTGTCAGGGCCAGCGGCCTGAGTCCGGTGCAGCAGCTGTTTCATGCCTTCCCGGCCACACCCCTGGGCGCAGGCGGCGTGACCGCGACTGTGCTGCTGGCAGAGTCTCACTTGTGCATTCACACCTGGCCCGAGCTGGGCGCGGTGACGCTGGACGTGTATGTTTGTAATTTTGGCGCTGACCATTCAGCCAAAGCCCATGCCTTGATGAATGCCCTTCTCAGCCTGTTCGACGCCACCCATGTCGCCCGGCACGCCTTACAACGCGGTGAAGCGCCCCTCACCCCATCAGAAAAACCGGCCTTGTGAAAGCCATGACCTTATGAAAGCCATGATTCTGGCGGCAGGGCGCGGCGAGCGCATGCGCCCGCTGACCGACCACACCCCCAAGCCTTTGCTGCTGGTGCGCGGCAAACCGCTGATCGCCTGGCATGTAGAAGCACTGGCGCGTGGCGGGTTCACGCGCCTGGTTGTCAACACGGCTTGGCTGGGTGAGCAGATATCGGTCTATTTATCAAGCCAAACAAGCCCCCACAGCAATATGGACGGGGGTCGGGTGCTATCAATTTCATATTCGCACGAAGGGCGTGACTTTGGCGGTGCGCTGGAAACTGCAGGCGGCATTGCGCGTGCGCTGCCGCAACTGGGTGGCGTGTTCTGGGTGCTGGCCGGTGATGTGTTTGTGCCGGGTTTCGAGTTTTTGCAGCGCGATGTTGACCGCTTTGTGGCGGGCAACAAACTCGCCCATTTGTGGCTGGTGCCTAACCCAAACCACAACCTGAAGGGTGACTTTGGGCTCAGTGCTGATGGCCTGGCCTTGAACTTGCCAGCAAACAGCGAGCAGCCGCGCTACACCTTCAGCACCATCGCGCTGTACCGCAAAGCGCTTTTTGACATGCCGCCGCCCGGTAACCCGCAAGGCCTCAAAGCCCCGCTGGCACCACTGCTCAGGCGGGCAATGGACAATCAGCAGGTCAGCGCCCAGCTGTACCCCGGCGCATGGACCGATGTGGGGACACCAGAGCGCCTTGCTGAGTTGAATCAGACCTGACATCACCACCGAGCACCCCCCTATGAGCCTGCCTACTGTCTATCAAAAACGCCGCGCCACCATCGCCAAAGCCCTCAAAGCCGCCGGGGGCGGTGTGGCCTTGCTGCCTACCGCGCCCGAATGCCCGCGCAACCGCGATGCTGACTTCTCCTATCGCCATGACAGCTACTTTTATTACCTGACCGGTTTTACCGAACCCGCCAGCTGGCTGGTCATTGAGGCCAGCGGCAAGGCCACCCTGTTTTGCCGCCCCAAAGACCTGGAGCGTGAAATTTGGGACGGCATTCGCTTGGGCCCCACAGCCGCGCCCGCCAGCCTCGGGGTTGACGAGGCTTTCAGTGTTGACGCACTCGATGAAAAAATGCCGCTGCTGCTGGCCAACCAGAACGCCGTTTGGTTTCCGTTTGCCACGCACAAGGGGCTTGAAACACAGGTCGATGGCTGGCTCAACACCGTGCGTGCCCGTGTGCGCTCTGGCGCAGAGTGCCCACAAAGCCAGCATGACCTGTGCAAGCTGCTCGACGAGATGCGCTTGATCAAGGACGCGCATGAAATTGCCATCTTGCGGCGCGCCGGGGCCATTTCGGCAGGTGCGCATGTGCGGGCGATGCAACTCAGTGCAGCCATGCTGCGCCCGCCTGCAAAAGGTGCTTTGACCAAAGTCCCGCGTGAAGTGCCGCGTGAATACCACCTGGAGGCCGAACTGCTGCACGAGTTTCGCCGCCATGGCGCGCAGGCTCCGGCCTACACCAGCATCGTCGCTGCCGGGGCCAATGCCTGCATCCTGCACTACCGCGCCGACACGGCAGAACTCAAAGCAGGCGAGTTGTGCCTGATTGATGCGGGTTGCGAGCTGCACGGCTATGCCAGCGACATCACCCGCACCTTCCCGGTCAACGGCAAATTCACCCCCGCCCAGCGCACGCTGTACGAGATTGTCCTGGCGGCGCAAGAAGCCGCCATTGCGGTGACCCAACCCGGCAAACGCTTTACTGACCCGCATGATGCCGCCACCCGCGTGCTGGCCCAAGGCATGCTCGACGTGGGCCTGCTCGATCAAAAGAAACACGGCACGGTTGACGATGTGCTGGCAAGCGGCGCGTACCGCCAGTTTTACATGCACCGCACCGGTCACTGGATGGGCATGGACGTACACGACTGCGGCGACTACACCGAGCCCGGCAGCAAACCACGCGAAGAAAAAGACGCCCTGGGCAAGATGGTGATGAAAAAGCCGCCGCGCATTTTGCGCTCAGGCATGGTGCTGACGATCGAGCCTGGCCTGTATGTGCGCCCCGCCAAAGGTGTGCCCAAGAAGTTCTGGAATATCGGTATCCGCATTGAAGACGATGCGCTGGTCACCGCCAAAGGCTGCGAGTTGATGACGCGTGGCGTGCCGGTAAAAGCCGATGAGATTGAGGCCTTGATGCGGGGGTAAATGGCCGGGTTGGTGCGGGTTGCCTGAATGTTTTTTCATGCCCTTTAAAATCGGGCATGAAAATTATTATCCGAACCTTCTTCAAACTCCTGCGCCTCCTCCTCGGCCCGGTGGTGCTGCTCAAAGAAAAGCTCACGCGGCCCCAAGGCATCGTGCGGCCACAAGCGGCCCAACAAAGTGCCGATGTGCAGTGCCAAAGTCTAGCCTTGTACCAGTACAAAACCTGCCCGTTTTGCATGAAGGTGCGCCAGGAAATGGCACGCCTGTCGCTCAACATCCAGCGCATTGACGCGCAGCCGCCGGGGGCAGACCGCGACACATTGACGCGTGAAGGCGGACACGCCAAGGTGCCCTGCCTGAGAATCACCGACACGGCAGGCAAAAGCCAGTGGCTTTATGAATCGGACCAGATCATTGCGTATTTGCGCGGGCGGTTTGCCAAAACGCAAGTGCCTTGAAGGCGGCGCTGCGGCCCAGGCACCTGGTGCTGCGCCACTTCAGGCGTGGCGCGACACTAAAACCCGGCAGCTGCGATGCGCGATGTGAAGTCATCGAGCTTGCCAACGACAGACAGCACACCTGCAGCGTTCAGAAACAGCACATTGCGTTTGTCGTCAATGCCCACGACCACATTGGCTGTCGTGTAACGGCGATAGGTGTAAATGCCTGACGTGAGCGTAGGCGAGCCGCGCGGTGTCAGCAGCGCTGTGAAAGCGGACTCCACCCAGTTCAAGAGCCGATCGGCTTCTGACAGCGATGAGGAGGGCGTTGCCGCTGCAATCACCCGGTCTGCCTCACGAATGCCGGAAATATAGGCACCATGCACCGTGCCAGGATACACCTCGTGCGTGTGTTCACCCGCAAACAGCAAGCGCTCATTGACGGGCTGGGCGATGGTCATGTCGTCTTGCGGGGAACTGCCAATGCCTGAGAACGAATAGGCACCACGTGCGTAGGGGTCGTTGTTCCAGGTGGTCTTGATGGCGCGGCGCGGCGCCGGTGCTGAAGCGCCAAACATGACCCGAAGTGCAGGCGTCACATCCGCAATCAGCTCCGCTTCTGTCATGCCTTCAACAACCGCGCCTTGCTGGCCAAACCCGAAGGTCACCAGACAGTTGAAGTTGCTGAAGGTTCGGTAGTTGAGAAAGTAGGTGTAGCGCCCGCGGTTGGGTGAGTGGTAGCCAAAATATTGCGTTTCTGCAGGCCAGAACGTCCGGTCAAACAACAGGAAAACCTTGTTGATCTGCCCCATGCCCAGACGGTCAATGGCTTCGAGTTTTTGCGTGGGCAGTGGCGGACTGAAACCCACACTCTTGGCCTTGAGAACGCCCAGCGGAATGGTCACGATGGCGAAGTCGGCGTTGAATGTCGCGCCACCCGCGTTGACGCTCACGCCCGACGCACCGTACGTGACATCAGTCACGGGCGCATTCAACCGAATGTCCAGACCTCTGCCCAGCAGTTCAGGCACGGCCTTGTAACCATCCGGGAGAATCACGTCTTTGCCGGGAAATTTGTCTCCGCTGGACCAATTGCGCGCGGACAAGGCCTCCAGCCATCCACCGCTGTCAAACTCGGTTGCCGCCGTCAGCAAATAAGAAGACAAGGGGTCTGTCAATGCCGCAGGATTTGCCGCGACCAGGGCTGATGCCAGAGACTGGTCTGGCCCTGAGTTGGCCATGGCTGCCGCGACAGCTGCAAGCGCTCTTTGATGCCTGCCACCTGCCGCCGCCGGAGAATACTGCTCCGTGGTGACGTCAGCACCCGTGGCGCTGAAGACCTGCACCAGATCGTTGCTCGTGAGAAAAGTTCTGGCACCGGCATCTTTGGCAAGTTGGGTGATGGGGTTGCCACCGTCGGGGCCGTGAATCCAGCCTGCGCCAATGTCCATGGGAACACCTTCATTCACATCGGTCCACACCCGCCCGCCGATCCGGTTGCGGGCCTCAAGAACCGTGACGGTGTGACCGGCCTGCGCCAGTTTGCGGGCTGCTGCGAGTCCAGCAACACCCGCACCGACGACAATGATGCTGGTTCGCCGAGTGTTTGCAGTTTGTGCAACGGCACCGCCCAGGGGCAGCAATGCACTTGCACCTGCTGCTGTCCCGACCGCTGCACCAATTAACAACCGTCGCCGCAACTCGTCCATGCTCTGACTCCTTGAAAATGCCGATGAATGAATGCGATTTTAAAAAAATAACGGCGCACAATTTCTTGTCACTTCAAATAACATTCAAATCCCTAAAATGGTGCGCCGCACAATTTTCAAGCCCCGCCCTTCGAGCGCCCAGAAATGGCTGGTACTTGCGGCGCTGCCAGCCGTGGCTGCATGTGCAGTCGGCTTCTGGTTTTTGTGGCTATTGCCTCCGGCGGATACCGCCCGTACAGCGCCACCGAGTGTGCGTGCGCCGGAGCCAGTGACCCAGCCGTCTTCGGCCAGCGGCCCACCCGCAGTGGCGATGGTTCAGGCAGACCCCTTCAGCGCTGCGGCGGTACGTCAGCGTCCGGCAGCTCCGGGCGCGGCTCCAGGCAGCACAGACTGCGTGGCACTGATGGCAGTCTTTGAGGCTGCCATGACCCGCTGCACTGCCGCCAAAGACAGCCAGAATTGCGTATTGACATCGGTCAGGAACGAGGGGTTTGAACCTGCCACCTACGACATGTGCAAGCTTTTTCGTCCTGCACCATGACCGGCGGCACCAGGGCGCGATCAGGCAAAAGCGCCCAGCCGCTGGTGGCAAGCCGCCCTGCGATTGTGGACATCATTCAGGGTGTGCCGGGCGGCTGACGCGACAGGGGCAAGGCCATGCCGCGCGCATGGCCGTGGCTGAATGCCTCTTCAAACACCGAGTAACCCGACAGGTCGCTGTGCGCAAAATGCAGTCGCTGGCCAGGCTGCTGCGTTTGCAGGGATTTCAGGGCTGCGTTACCTCGGACACCCGGCACCGGCACGCTCATGGCGTGGCCGTAACGCATCACGTCGATTCGTGTGACTTTCTCCAGCAGGTCGGGATGTGGCTCGGACAGCTCTGCCAGCACGGTATCGCGCCAGTGCGTCCAGGGCTGTTCAAGGAGGTGTTTGCGCGCGGCAGCGTCAATGCCAAAAGCGCGGTAATGCGTCAAGACAGTGGCACCCGGTACGGCAGCCAGGCTTTGGTGCATGGCATCAACGTAGCCCAGCGCTGAAGACGTGCCATAAAGCACGTTGTCCCAACTGGGCGCGGCACCGGGGCGGTCGTGCAATGGCGACTTGATGTGAATGTTGGCCACCAGCCAGGGCGCATGGCGCAGCGCGGCAGCCGCCTCACGCAGGGCGGGTGGTGGTGCCTGAAGCACACGTGCGGCCACAAACAAGGGCAACGCCACAACGCACTGCTCAGCCTGCCAGCGCTCAACGGTTTGGGTGCTGGTGTCGAACGCATCGACTTCCACGCCGTGCTTGCCCACGGCGATGCGGCAAACGATGCGGCCTGTCAGCAGGCGTTCCCCCAGGGGCTGTGCCAGCCGCTGCGTCAACCAGCCGTTGCCCTCGGGCCAGGTAAGCACACCGGCCTCGCGCTCTGCAGAAGGCTCACCGCCAGGCGCTGAAAACCCGTGGCGGCTGGCAAAGTAGTGCAGGCCCGCCCAGGCTGACACCGCTGCAATGCCCGCGCCATAGTCGTCCCGGCAGCAGTAGTCAAGGTACCAGCGCAGCGCCGGGCTGGTGAGTTGGTTCTGACTCAGCCATGCTTCAAAATTGATAGCATCTAGTGCCCTAGCCTGTTGCTGTAGAGGCATATTTGACACTGGAACCTGAAAGTTCCCAACGCCAGATGCAGCTTGTACAAGTTGTGCAAAGCGCTGGTAGTCTGCCAGCGTGCGGGCGTCCA
>RDZZ01000148.1 GCA_004293655.1 Polaromonas sp.
GAATAATAGGGTCAGGTCTTGTAATATAAGCTTCCCCCTCGTCAGTCTTATCAACGCTTGCAGGCTAGTAACGGCTTGCTATTGAACTAACAGCAGTTTACGCTTGTATCTATTACCTTTAAACCTGATTTCATGGGTTTTATTCTCTGCCAGTATGACTGGTCTGAATACGAAAAATAAGGGCAAAATACATGAATAAAGGACCTGACCCAATACTGTTCGCTTAGCGAGGCTAAACCTAATTAAATCAATGGCTTACGGGATTTTTTCAGTGAGAAATGATGCTTAAACGAACAGTATTGAGACCTGACCCCAAGGCTCGTGTGACCCCAAGGCTCTTGACTCCAAGGCTCTGGAGTTGTTTGTAACGGAATGGATTAACCCTGCTGCCTCTGGCATTGTTTGAGCGCTTGCTCAGCGCTTTTTCTTCACGACGGTTTTACTGGTGCCGCGTTTGGTCGGATTGACCCTTCCAGAGCCTTTGGCAATGGTCATGCTTTTGACGGGCAGAAACACAACCACCTGGTGTCCGAGCTTGAAGGCCGTTGTGGCACTGACGTTGTTCCACTGTGCCACGCTGGCTATGCTCAAGCCGTAGCGCTTTGCAATCGTGACCACGGTTTCACCTTTGCGTGCCTTGATGGTGGTTCGGCGGTTGATGATTTCTGGTGCCAGTGACATCTGTGCGTTGTCAGCGACATGGCCAGCTACATCGGTCTGCGTTTGAGCCGAGCGCGGCACCAACAGCGTTGAGCCCGCTTTGATCAGCATGCGCTCAGGGATGTTGTTGATGGCGCGCAGGTCAGCTTCACTCATGCCCGTTTTTCTGGCCGCTTCACTGCTGCTCAGGGTCGTCGGCGCAATCCAGGCAGTCCAGCTGGCATATTGACCTTGACCGTGGGCTTGCAAGTTGCGCTGAAAGATGATGGCGTTGTCCCAGGGCAGCAGGATTTGCGGTGTGCCGGACGCCAAGATGACAGGCCGATGTGCCGACGGATTGAGTGCCTTGAAATCCTCGATTTTCACGTCGGCCAGCTTGGCCGCCAGGGCCACGTCAATGTCCCGTGTGATATCTACTTGTTGAAAGTAGGGGTGGTTGGCAATCAATGGCAATTCGCTTTTGAAGGCCTGCGGGTTGGCGACTATATTTTTAATGGCTTGCAATTTGGGAATGTATTGCCGTGTCTCCAGTGGCATGTTCAGGTCAAGGTAGCCAGTGGGCAAGCCTGCTTTCTGGTTGCGTGCAATCGCCCGGCCCACACTGCCTTCCCCCCAGTTGTAAGCGGCCAGTGCCAAGTGCCAGTCGCCAAACATGCGGTGGAGTTTTTGCAGGTAATCCAGCGCCGCCTTGGTAGAGGCCAGCACATCGCGGCGATCGTCGCGAAATGCGTTTTGCTTGAGGTCAAAATACTTGCCAGTTGACGGTGTGAACTGCCACATACCCGCTGCCTTGGCACTGGAGACAGCTTGCGGATTGAAAGCGCTTTCAATGAAGGGCAGCAAGGCCAGCTCGGTCGGCATCTGGCGGCGTTCCAGCTCTTCAACAATATGAAACAGATACTTATTAGACCGCGCCGTCATGCGCTGGATGTACTCGGGTCTTTTGGCATACCACTGCTCGCGCTCCAGCACATCGCTGGTCTGCAAGTCCGGCATGGCAAAGCCCCGGCGTATGCGTTCCCACAAATCTTTGGGTGGTTCGGTTGACGAGATGGTGTGCGCGCCGATTTTCCCTGGCGTGATGTTTTGCAGCGGCCCCGTCGGGATCAGGGAGGGAACGGTTTGATTGACGGCTGCTGCCTGGGTGAGCACTGGGTCTTTGGACAGGTTTGATGTCTCTAGCTGGTTGGGCTGGTTGGCACAGCCCCCCAAAGCCGCCAGGGTCAGCATGCCAACCAGAAAAACATGAATGGAACTGATCGAGCTTGCAGTGCGGGTCTTGAGCAGATTGAGCAGATTGAGCAGATTGAGCAGATTGAGCAGGTGGGGGTGTGGATGGTGAGGCATCATTTAATTTGGTTTCAAATTGCCGTAGCCTGGCAAATACTGAGGACTATGCACGGCTGCCGAACGCCTACGTCTTGCAACATCTTCGATGGGAAGCTGGCGCGCATGCGAGAAGAAAGGAATGCACGGATTTTGCACGGTGCATTTGGGGGAAATTTGGGGAAAATTTGGGGTAGAAGAAGGCCCAGTCGATGAATCCGCTTCGCACAAGCCCAGGCATTGTGCATGGAAAATATCGGCAACAGCAATGCCTAGGCAGGCGATACTGATCAAGCGACTGCCCACGCGCCTGTCCAAGCGCCTGTCACCATATGCGTTGATGCTCAAATCATCCCCTTTGATCACAGGCATAAGCGTCATATCGTCATGTGACTAAAATCGCCGTTTGCGCTGCAACCAGTAATGCAGTTCAATGGCAAAGGCGTGTGGACGGAGCTTGTAGGTGGAGCTTGTGGATGGTGCAGGTAAGGCTGTCGCTAACGACCGGAGCACACGGACACGCTTGTCAGCAGACATGGATTTGGCAGACATTGGTTTGAATATGTAACAGCCTGAATGAACTCAAAAAGCACTGACTTGACAGATTGGCTAAAAACCCCGCCTGGCAAGTACCTGCTGGCCTGGGAAGACGAGCAGTTCAAAGATGCAGTCAGCGATATATTCGGCTACCATGCCTTGCAGCTCGGCCTGCCAGAGCTGGACACCCTTCAGGCCAACCGCATGCCGCATCAGTGGCTGGGTTTGTCATCACCGCGCCTGCTTGCCAAGACCTGTGTTGATACCGCTCATGCGAGTGACACCACAGCGTCAAGTTCCCGGTCACGAGTCGCTTTGATGACGAACTCGTGTGCGTTGCCTTTTGCTGAAAACTCCCTGGACTTGGTGGTGCTGGCGCATACGCTGGAGCAAAGCCATGATCCCCATGCCAGCTTGCGCGAGGTCGAGCGTGTGCTGGTGCCTGAAGGGCGTGTGGTGATCAGTGGCCTCAACCCTGCCAGTCTGTGGGGAATGCGACAAAGCCGAGGGCATTTTTATCGGCGACTGGGCCATGAAGACATGTTTCTGCCAGAGTCTGGTGAGTTTATTGGCTACTGGCGTTTGCGCGACTGGCTCAAGCTGCTCAGCTTTGAGGTAGAGTCTGCACGTTTTGGCTGCTACCGCCCGGCACTGACCAGCCAGAAATGGCTGAGTCGTTTTGACTGGATGGACCCGTGCGGCAAACGCTGGTGGCCTATTTTCGGTGCCGTGTATTTCGTGGTGGCTGTCAAACGGGTGCGCGGTATGCGTTTGCTGGAGACTCCCTGGTCATCACGCCGGCCTGTGGCGGCAGCACCTGCTGCGGTTGCCAACAAAAACCCTGCTCAAAACGCTGCCGCTAAAAACAACTCCCTGCCTTGATGACGACCGCATGCAAACAGTCGCAGCTGGCCTTTTTATTTTGACAACATGACTGATTTCGTGACCACTCCCGCCGCAAAAAAAATTGACACCGCGCTGCAACATGTCGTGATCCATACCGACGGTGCTTGTAAAGGCAACCCTGGCCCAGGCGGCTGGGGTGCGATTTTATCGACCCCCGGGCTTGAAAAAGAAATTTTTGGCGGTGAGTTGGGCACCACCAACAACCGCATGGAGCTTTCCGCCGTGATCGAAGCGTTGGCAGCGCTCAAACGTCCCTGCAGCGTCACTTTGTATCTTGACAGTGAATACGTGCGCAAAGGCATCACGGAGTGGATTCACGGCTGGAAAGCCCGGGGCTGGCGCACGGCTGCCAAAGCACCTGTCAAAAACGCAGACTTGTGGCAACGACTGGATGGGCTGGTCGCCACGTCCGGCCACAAAATTGACTGGCGCTGGGTCAAGGGGCATGCAGGAGACCCAGGCAACGAGCGTGCAGATCTGCTGGCCAACAAGGGCGTTGAACGAGCACTGGGCAGACTTTGAACGGACAAGGCTACCGTGTGGGCTGCTGCGCTACCGTTGTGTCTGTCGCGAGCAATCTCTGGGCACGCTTGTAAAGATACGGTGAAGACCCTGTAAAGGTGGCGCAGCAGCTGACCCGGGCATGCCGACACAGGCTGCACACAAGGGCATCTTCCTGCTACATTGAAGACTTGTGCTGTTGTAACTTTTCATGACAAGTGACGTTGCATCAAGTGGTGTGTGCAGGTCTTTGTTTCAGACTCATTTTCTCATGGCTTCAAAAACGATTTATACGGTGGTTGCCGTGGTGGGCATTGCAGCAGCGTCTGGTGCGGCTTGGTGGTTGCAGCAACCCAAAGCCAAATCCACTGACAGTGTTGCGCTGGTGTCTGCGCCAGGCGCAGCCAGTGGTCCTGCGGGGCCGGGCGCAGCTGCAGGTGGCCGGCCGCCATCGGTGGAAGTCGCCAGGGTTGAAGTTGTCAAGCTGACAGACGACACGCAGGCCGTTGGCAGCCTGCGTTCGCGTCGTGGCGTGGTGCTTCGCCCCGAGGTGAGCGGGCGCATCACGCAGCTGAACTTCACCGACGGTCAGCGCGTTAAAAAAGGCCAGTTGCTGGTGCAGTTTGACGACCAGCTGCCACTGGCGCAAGTCCAGCAGAGCCTGGCCGAGCTGTCGATTGCCCAGGCCAGTCAAAAGCGCAACCAGGAGCTGGTGGCGCAAAACTTCGTCAGTCAGCGCTCGCTGGACGAAAGCACTGCCAATTTGCAGGTGGCGCAGGCCAAATTGTCATTGTCCCAAGCCACTGCCGCACGCCTGAAGATTCTGGCGCCGTTCGACGGTATTGTCGGCATCCGGCAGGTCAATGTGGGTGATTACCTCAAAGACGGTGCAGACATCGTGAACCTTGAAGACATCGACGCGATTTTTATCGACTTCAGGCTGCCTGAGCGTTTTCAGGCCAAGGTCAAACCGGGCCAGACGGCGATGCTCGACATGGACGCGTTGCCAGGGCGCAAGTACAGCGCAAAAATCCAGGCCATTGACCCGCTGATCGATGCCAATGGCCGCTCTGTTGGCATACGTGGCTGTATTGACAACCGCCAGCTGCAACTCAGACCCGGCATGTTTGCACGGGTCAATGCGGTGTTTGGCGTGCGTGAGAATGCGCGCGTGGTGCCTGAAGAGGCGATTGTGCCGCAGGGCGGCAAGCAGTTTGTGATCAAGGTGGTGCCTGGCGACACCCCTAAAGTGCTCGTCAGCCAGCGGGTGGAAGTCAAAGTCGGCCTGCGCAGCCCCGGCAAGGTCGAAATACTCGACGGCCTGGAGCCGGGCGACACGGTGGTGGTGGCAGGCCAGCAGCGTTTGCAGCGCGACGGCACGGCTGTGAACGTGGTGGACTTGAGCGGCGCAAAGCCTTCAAGGGCACCGGATGCTCCTGCAGGGGGCGCATCAAGTGCAGCCAAGCCTGATATGTCTGCTCCCATGCAGGCTGCGTCAGCCCCTGCCAAGGCAGCATCAGCAGCGCCGGCTCCTTTGGTTGCTGCATCAGCGGCTGGTGTGAAAACGCCGGGGGCTGGGGACAAGCCTCTAGCTTCGCAAGCCAAAGGCCCGAACCCTTGTGACGAGCCGTTGGCGGGGCACAAGCCCGCTGGCCAGCTGCCGGGCAAAGCGCCCGGCAAACCTGCATGATGCTGATGCTCAATAGCCGCTCCATCGGTCAAAAATGACGCGGATCAAGAACGTAAAACAGAGGTTTTGTCATGCAGCTGGCTGAAATTTCCATTCGCCGTCCGGTATTTGCCACCGTCCTGTCCCTGCTGGTGGTGCTGATTGGTGCAGTCAGCTTTAACCGTCTGACGGTACGCGAGTACCCCAAGATTGACGAGCCTGTGGTCACTGTCAGTGTGCGTTATGCGGGCGCATCAGCAGAAGTCATCGAGTCGCAAGTCACCAAGCCGCTTGAAGACTCGATTGCAGGCATTGACGGGGTCGATGTGATCACCTCGATCAGCCGCGCCGAGCAGGGCCAGATCACCGTGCGTTTCAGGCTGGAAAAAGACGCCGATTCTGCCGCTGCCGAGGTGCGCGACCGCACCTCACGCGTGCGCAACCGTTTGCCACAGGCCATCGAAGAGCCTGTGATCGCCAAGGTTGAGGCCGATGCGTTCCCGGTGATTTTCATGGCGTTCAGCAGCGAGACGCAGTCGCAGTTGCAAATCAATGACCTGATCAACCGGGTTGTCAAGTCCCGCCTGCAAACCGTCACGGGTGTGGCCGATGTGCGTATTTTTGGCGAACGCAAATACGCCATGCGCGTCTGGCTGGACACGGACAAGCTGGCCTCGTACCGTTTGACCACGCAGGACGTTGAAGACGCGATTCGCCGCAGCAACCTGGAGCTGCCCGCCGGACGCATTGAGTCACAACAGCGCGAGTTCAGTGTCACGTCGCAAACTGACCTGGCCCGGCCTGGGCAGTTTGGCGACATTGTGGTGAAAAACGTCAACGGCTTCAGCGTCAAGGTGCGCGATGTGGCACGCGTGCAGGAAGCCGCTGCCGAGGAGCGCACTGCGGTGCGCCTGAATGGCCGCCCGGCTGTGGCCGTGGGCGTGATTCGCCAGGCCACGGCCAACCCGCTGGACTTGTCAAAGGGTGTGCGTGAGGCGATTCCCAAACTCAAGGCGGACCTGCCACCCGGCATGCAGATTGACATTGCCAACGACAATTCGATCTTCATCGACCGCTCGGTCAAAAATGTCTACAAAACGATTGTTGAAGCCGTTGTTTTGGTGGCGCTGGTGATTTTTGTGTTCTTGCGCACCCTGCGCGCCTCCTTGATTCCCATCATCACGATTCCGGTCAGCCTGGTGGGCACCTTTGCCCTGATGGCGCTGGCGGGTTTTTCCATCAACACGCTGACCCTGCTGGCGCTGGTGCTGGCCATTGGCCTGGTGGTGGACGATGCGATTGTGATGCTGGAGAACATCTTTCGGCATATTGAGGAGGGCATGGACCCGTTTTCAGCCAGCATCAAAGGGGCGCGGGAAATCGGTTTTGCCGTCATCACCATGACCGCGACTCTGGTGGCTGTGTATGCGCCGCTGGCTTTTACCCCGGGCCGCACCGGGCGGCTGTTTGTGGAGTTTGCACTGGCCCTGGCCGGGGCTGTGGTGGTCTCGGGTCTCATAGCTTTGACGCTGACCCCCATGATGTGCAGCCTGATGCTCAAGCACAACCCCAAACCCAACTGGTTTGACCGCACCATGGAGCGCCTGCTGAGCCGCATGTCAGAGCGTTATGGCGCAGCCTTGCGCTGGGTGGTGACGGCGCGTGCGCCGGTGCCCAGTGTCAGGCCAGGCGTGGGTCAGCGCCTGAAAGGCGCGGTACTGCAAGCGCGCTGGCTGGTCGTCGGCGTGATGCTGGCCAGCGCCGTGGCGATTGTGCTGGTGTTTCCCACCATGAAGCAGGAGCTGTCGCCGCTGGAAGACCGGGGCGTGATTCTGGCCAACATCACCGCGCCCGACGGCGCCACGCTTGACTACACCGACCGTTATGCCAGGGCAGTTGAGAAAATTGGCCAGCCCTACAAGGAGTTTGACCGTGTTTTTGCCAATATTGGCAACCCTACGGTAGCGCAAGGCAGTGTGGTGATGCGTACCGTTGAGTGGGAAGACCGCAGCCGCACCACACTTGACATGGCGCGCGAGTTGCAACCCAAATTGGCCGGCCTGCCCGGTGTGTCGGTGTTCACCATCACGCCGCCGTCACTGGGCCAGGGCTTTCGCGAGCGCCCTGTGAACTTCGTGATCCAGACGTCTGACAGCTACCAGAACCTCAATGCCGTGGCACGCCAGATGATGGAAGAGATCGCCAAAAACCCAGGCATTGTCTCGCCCGATGTCGATTTGCGCCTGAACAAGCCCGAACTGCGCATTGAAGTGGTGCGCGACAAGGCCGCTGACCTGGGTGTGAGCGTTGAGGTGGTGGCCAAGGCCATTGAAACCGTGCTGGGCGGGCGCAACGTGACGCGCTACAAACGCGATGCCGAGCAATACGATGTGATTGTGCAAACCGAGGCGCGCGGGCGCAACACGCCAGAAGCCATTGAACGCATTTATGTACGCGGTCGCAACGACACCATGATTCCGCTGTCAGCCCTGGTCAAGGTTCGAGAAAGTGTCTCGCCGCGCGAGCTTAACCACTTCGGCCAGCGCCGCTCGGTGTCGATCACGGCCAGTCTGGCACCCGATTACTCGCTCGGCCAGGCGCTGACGTTCATGGACGCGACGGCCGCCAAAGTGCTTAAAACGGGCTACACCACAGACTTGAACGGCACATCGCGCGAATTTAAAAACTCCCAGGGCGCATTGGTGGTGGTCTTTGGCCTGGCGCTGGTCTTCATCTTTCTGGTGCTGGCAGCGCAGTTTGAGAGCTTTATTGATCCGCTGGTCATCATGCTGTCGGTGCCGCTGTCCATGATTGGCGCGCTGCTGGCGCTCAAGTGGTCGGGTGGCTCGCTCAATGTGTATTCGCAAATCGGCCTGATCACGCTGGTGGGCCTGATCACCAAGCACGGCATCTTGATCGTTGAATTTACCAACCAGTTGCGCACTGACGGTATGGACATGGTGGACGCACTGGTCAAAGCCTCCAGCCAGCGCTTGCGCCCGATCTTGATGACCACTGGTGCGATGGTGCTGGGTGCCTTGCCACTGGCGCTGGCCACAGGTGCAGGCGCTGAAAGCCGCATTCAGATTGGCTGGGTGATTGTGGGTGGCATGTCTTTGGGTACACTGCTGACGATTTTTGTGGTGCCCACCATGTACACGCTGTTTGCGCGCCGGGCAATTCCGGGGGCGAACACCACCATTGCCAGGGATGGAGCAGTCCCCGCAGCAATTCACCCCAAATACGTGGCGAAGTAAAACCTTTCAACGCAGAGGCGCAGAGTACGCAGAGCGCCGCAGAGAATAAAAAATTGAATTTTGAATTCCTCTGACCCGTTTTCCTCTGCGTTCTCTGCGCCTCTGCGTTGAATGACCCCGTATTGGTTTTAAATCACCCCATCGAACATCAGCACATCAACCTCATCGCCCACCGCAAGATTGCCCTGCGCATGGTGCAGCACCATCAACCCGTTGGCCTGAGCCATCGAGCTTAAAACTCCCGAGCCTTGATTGCCGGTGGTTTTAACCTGCAGTGAGCCATCGGCAGCCGTGGACACCCAGCCGCGCTGGTATTCGGTTCGGCCCGGTTTTTTGCGAATCGCCTCCAGGCTGCGGGCTTTGAGCAGGGGTTGAGCTGGCGCGGTTGCACCCATCATTTGCAGCAGGGCAGGGCGCACAAAGGCCAGAAAAGTCACCATCACAGCCACCGGGTTGCCAGGCAGGCCAAACAAGATGGCATTTTTCTCTACGTGTTCAATGGATTGTTTGCTACTATTTTCATAGCTATAAAGCCTTGTGTAGGTTGCCGTGGGTGCATATTTTTCTTGTAAATCTTGTAAATCTGGTGCTGTGCAGCCAGAGCGGATGCGCCCCACCGCCATCGGGCGACCAGGCCGCATGGCGATGCGCCAAAAAGCCACATCCCCGAGTTTCTTCATCATGGTTCTGGTGTGGTCAGCCTCGCCGACGCTCACGCCACCCGATGTGATGATGGCATCTGCAAGCGCCGCTGCCTGTAAAAAAGCGGCTTCAAGTGCAGCGGGCTCATCACGCACCACGCCCATGTCAATGACCTGGCAGCCCATGCTGCTGAGCATGCCGAACACGGTATAGCGATTGCTGTCGTACACCGCGCCTTCCCGTGGGGCTTGCCCCAGCGAGAGTATTTCGTCGCCGGTTGAAAAATACGCCACGCGCAAGGGCCTGAAGCATGTCAAGGTGGCCAGGCCCAGCGATGCCGCCAGCCCCAGGCGTGCAGGCGTGAGCAGCTCCCCCTTGAGGAGCGCAGGCTTGCCGTGCGCTAAGTCTTCCCCGCGCAGGCGGCGGTTGTCGCCCGGCTTCAAAAGCCCGGCTGGCAGGGTGATGCGGTCGCCTTGGCTGGAGACAAACTCTTGCGGCACCACGGTGTCCAGCCCTGGCGGCATGACGGCGCCCGTCATGATCTTGATGCACTGGCCAGTCGCAATGCTGCCTTGCCAGGCTTGGCCAGCCAGCGCTGTGCCAATCATCTGTAATGTCAGCGGCGCACCCAAACTGAGTTCTTGCCCCCTGAACGCATAGCCATCCATGGCCGAGTTGTCATGCGGCGGCACATCAAATGGTGCCACCACGTCTTCAGCCAGCACGCGTCCCAGGGCTTCAAACAGCGGCAGGGCCAAGGTGGCTTCAACAGGCTGGACCAGTTTGCCTAAAAACGCCAGCACATCACTGGCCGACAGGGCCTGCGGGTCATAGCCTTGCAGTTCGGCGGCAATCTGGTCGAGGGTCTTCATCGAAATTTGTCCGGTACATCAGGGCAGGCGAGATGCAAGCTGGTGCAGCTGGTGCAGCTCGGCCAGCGTATTGGCATTGAAAAACGCGCAGGAGTCGTCACCTGGACGATCAAAAGAGACATGCACCACCTTGTGCTGTGCAGTCCAGGCATCAATTTTCCGGCCCCCGCCCTGGGTAAAGCGTTGCAGGCTGCCCTGCATGTGTACGCCCATCAGGCAGAACACGGGCTGGGCTCTGAGCTGCCCATGTTCTTCGGGCGCACTGGCGACTGCAAAATCTGCCTGGCTGCTGGCCAGTGCATCGGCCAGGCGGCTTGCCAGGTCATGCGGGAAAAGGGGGGTGTCGCAGGGCACTGTCAGCAGGTAAGGCGTTTGGCAGTGTGCCAGAGCCGTCATGAAACCCGCCAGCGGCCCGGCGTAGTCTCCCAGGGTGGCAGCATCAAGCCAGACGGGGACGCCAAACGCCTCGTAGGCGGCACGGTTGCGGTTGGCATTGATCATGACGCGGCCAACCTGCGGGCTCAGACGCTGCAAGGTGTGCAGGGCCAAAGGCACGCCCTTGAAATTTTGCAGCCCTTTGTCCACCCCGCCCATGCGCGAGCCTCGGCCCCCGGCCAGAATCACGGCGGTGATCTCTTGTGTCTGCAGCGGTGGGTACACAACGGGGTTTGACACACCTAGCCTCCGATGTAGCTCATCTCGACCCGCTGGGTGCCGCTGCTGCCCAGGTGGGTGTCAGCTGGCAATGCCGCGCGCAGTTCAGAGTAACGCTCACCCCGGCCTTGCCAGATGTGGGCCACAGCGCCTGCGATCTGGTCATCGGCAAAGCCGCCACGCAACAGGGCGCGCAGGTCATGGCCTGCTTTGGCAAACAGGCACAAAAACAGCTTGCCCTCGGTGGACAGCCGCGCGCGGTTGCAGTCCCCGCAAAAAGCCTGCGTGACGCTGCTGATCACGCCGATTTCACCCGCACCATCGGCATAGCGCCAGCGCTGGGCGGTTTCACCCGTGTAATTCGGGTCGATGGCAACGACTGGAAAAGCGGCGTTGATGCGTTCAATCACGCGGGCCGAGGGCAGCACTTCGTCCATGCGCCAGCCGTTGGTGGCACCGACATCCATGTACTCAAT
>RDZZ01000149.1 GCA_004293655.1 Polaromonas sp.
TCAAACTGGCTGATCTGGTAGCCCTTGGGCAGGTCCGGGTAAAAATAGTTTTTTCGTGCAAACACACTGCTCTGGGCAATGTGCGCATTCACCGCCAGGCCAAACTCAATGGCGCGCTGCACCGCGCCCTTGTTCATCACCGGCAAGGCGCCGGGCAGTGCAAAGTCAACGGCAGAGGCGTTGGTGTTCGGCTCTGCGCCAAACGAGGTGGACGCACGGCTGAAAATTTTCGACTGCGTGGTCAGCTGGGTGTGGGTTTCAAAGCCGATGACGACTTCGTAGCCTTGGATTAATTTAGAAGCGCTCATGACTTTTTCTGAGTTGCAATGCCGCCGTAGCGGCCAATTTTGTAGGCCAAACGATAGATATCGGGTAACTCAATGCGTTCGCCACCGTCTTTCAATCGCGATTTGATGATGCCAATCTGCTCAAGTGTGAGCAGCAAGTGTTCTACTTTTTCAGCGTTAGATGATCCGCTTCGCCACGGGATCAGTGCTGTGTCGCGCATAGCTTCAATTGTGTGTAAGACGGCGGCATTGTTTTTCAACCAAACCTTCACTAGGTCACTTTTATCTATGGGTACAGTTTTTTGTTGGTCTTTGATGCACCGCAAGGCGGGATCAATCCATTGGTACTCCTCATGCAATTCGGTGACGCGAGCAGTGCTTGCATCGCGCACGCCATCCCGGATGGCCTCATGGTGAATAACGTGTAATTTCTCAAGATATTGCGTAGATGCGGATTTAATCGCTGCATGCAATGCGGTTAAGAAGGTTCTCGGCGCTACTCGTCCAAGTCCGTCACTCAAGTGATTAAAAATATAAGGGTAACTGTGTCCCTTGTTGGCAGATTTTCCCATGTAGTCACCAACTAGGACGCGCCATAGCAGTTTCTGCGTGCCTGGATCATCGGCTGCAGCACATTGATAGCGCCCCGCATTTTCCCTCCATGCGGCTCTGGCGATGCGTTCAAATTGAGTCCGAAAAGTCGAAGAGTGCTGTGCGATGCGGTAGAACGCCAAGCCGTACAAGTCCGCTTGTGTCCACTGCAATTTCACTTTGTTATTCAGTAGTTTGGAGCCATCCACGACGGACGCCCCCGCCTGCGCGAGAATATCTTCGCGTATGAATGCCTTCAGGCGCAACCCTTTGGCGAACCTCAAATTAAGCATTACACGCAAAAGTCCGGCAGTGATTGAAGACACCTCCGTCAAATCATGTGAGACCCGATCCAGTGCATCGAACATAACCAGCGCAATTTGACGGTCTGATACCAAGTGTTGATCAAGTAAATCTAATGCGCGTGCCACCCTTCCTGGGTTTTGCCCTGCCCATGCAATTGGAGCTTGCCAAAGGTTGTATGCGTCCGTCGAATAAGGCATCTGCAACAGAGGGTCAACCGGAAACAGCCGAAGAATGGCAACGCTCCAGATGGTTTCCGGGGTGATGCCTGGCAATGCCAGCAATTGAGGCAACTCAGTGATACTTGGGAAGCTGCTTGCTGCGTTTGGAGCGTCTAGAGCGATGGCGTGGCTTTGTGTGATGCTTGCCAAAGCCGTTTTGAGGTCAACACCCAAGAGTTGATTTTCTAGCGCATGACGTAATTCCGGCTTTACAAGAACCCCTGTCCAGAAAGACTTTCCTGAGCCACGCATGCCCTCCACAACCATTCGTTCAGGGTTGAGTGCCTGAAGATGGGACACAGGAACGTAAACCTCGCTCCAATCATTAGTCGAACCATCCGTAGGTATATTTTCCAAAGCCTTGAGCAATTGCTCGCGCAACGTTTCGCGCTGTCGTTTGTTCAGTGTCACCCCCTCAAGTGCTATGTTCATCATCGACTCCTAGAAGCGTTGTGGCTTTATTCAAAAAATCAGCAAAAGCAGCTTGATTGAGTGCATCACTTACTTGGGCGGGCTCGGTTAGTGGACTGAATGCGCGTAAAGCTTCAACCCATTGGATGCGCAATGCAGCGTGAGGTGCTTCTGAGTCATCGGGGGCAGGGGAAAATGCGCATCTGTCCTCGCCAGAGTCTGCATCGTAGATCTCAGAAAAGGTTTCATAGGCGTTCTGCCGAAGATTTTCAGAGTATCCAGTGTATGGTCCATATTCTTGCGGCGTCAGTGCCGAAACCAAGCGCAAGCTACTGCGCAGTTCCCAGGGTTCTTCCTCCTCGTCCTCAGTTGTGACATTTGCAAACAGTGCGGGGTTACGCCGCAAGTGCTTAAAAAGCAAACGATAGGAGTCCCAAGTCTGACTGGTATTAATTGCAAACAGAAATGAAATATCAGCTTGCAGTTGCGTGATGGCAGCTGCTGCAGTGTCGTCAATGCCTGCACGACAGTCGAAAAGAGTAATGTCGATTTTGTGCTGTGTTTCTGTGGTCAACAAAAACTCGTTCAATCTCTGTGCGTATCCTTTGCCATCTTGACTTAACCGATAGGTACGCGCCAATTTAGACACATATGCCTCTGTTTTACTTCCATAAGCAGGCGCTACTAAGACTTGACCCTGCAAGGCTAGTTGGGCGTTGAGCGGGCTGGGCGCCACAGCTTTTTCTAACGCCATGAGTTCTAGCGATGGGATATCAGCACCGAGTGCCTGTGCGGTTAGCCAATCAACCACACCATACTCTGGCTGTCCGTCGCCTGCAGGTAGCAAACTGGATGAGACTCCTGGTGACTCAAAGTCACCATCCACCACTAGAACTCGCTTACCGCGCCTAGCTAGAGTAATCGCCAGCATTGTTAGTGCCGAACTGCGCCCAACGCCGCCTTTGACACTGAAAAATATGCACCGTTTAGTTGGTCGAACTGAGTCGGACTTTTTTGCGGGGGTTAACCAGTCCTTCTCCTTGTCTTGGCGCTCCAGTAACAGGAGTGTCAATGATGCCCCTGAAGTTTCCTCCTTGAATAGCTGCATCAGTGATGGGTCACACCAGTAAGACTGCGCATCAAACAATTCATCACGGCACAGCACCCAGGGCGAAAGTGCAAGACTGCCCGCTGTATTTTGCAAATCAATCACAAGCGTGCCACACGATGATCTAGTCAGTTCCTCTTTGTTGCATGGGAGCAGCAGCATGAGTTGGCCGTACCAATTACGCACAAGAATGAGTGCTTCTCCTGCAGCCAGCACTTGCAAGTCATCTCTTTGCGGATGCAATGCCAGCTTTTTGACTAAGACCTGTTCAGTAGACTCCCAATTAATCAAGCTATCTATTAAAGTCATATCAATCCTTGCAAGCAATTGGTCATCAGTAAATGGGCCTGCCTTGAACCGGTCTGCTCATCTAGAACGGCTTGTAGGACGAAAGTTGTCTGCGACGCGTAACGCTGGCTCACGTTCCAGTTGGAAAATTGTGTCTGGAGTGAAGTGATATCAAGTACCAAATCTGGGTTAATCCCAATTTTTGGGGATACATTACGCAATTCCGAAAAAAGACTTGGCATGTGACCTTTTTTTCCACCAAATTTTGCAGTAGGTTCTAATCCTGGAGCAATGGCCTTTAGCGAGCATTCGGCAGAAAGCCCAAACAGGTGGCTTGCGTTTGCCAAACGTTTGGGCGTTTGATTAAACAGCAGCTCTGCATCTTGGAGATGCCGCTCTGATGCATTTTGAAAGTCGTCCACGACAGACCTACGCCATGTGTGGTGTATGGGTATGCCAGTCCGTCGCCACCTGAAACCGGTGCGCCGCGCCCAGCAGCTGCGCTTCCTTGAAGTAGTTGCCAATCAGCTGCAGGCCCACGGGCATGCCGTGGGCGCCAAAACCGGCTGGCACACTCATGCCGGGCAGGCCCGCCAGGCTGGACGACAGCGTGTAAATATCGGCCAGATAATTGGCGACCGGGTCTGCCTTGTTTTCGCCCAGTTTCCAGGCCACGGTGGGCGACACCGGCCCGGCAATCACGTCGCACTGGGTGAAGGCCTTCTGGAAGTCTTCGGCGATCAGGCGGCGAATTTTCTGGGCCTTCAGGTAGTAGGCGTCGTAGTAACCGTGCGACAGCACGTAGGTACCAATCATGATGCGCCGGGTGGCCTCGTCGCCAAAGCCTTCAGAGCGCGACTTTTTGTACATGTCGGTCAGGTCGGTGTAGTGCGCTGCGCGGTGGCCGTAGCGCACGCCGTCAAAACGGCTCAAGTTGCTGCTGGCCTCTGCGGGGGCAATCACGTAATACACGGGAATCGACAATTCGGTCAGGGGCAAATCGACATCGACCAGCGTGGCACCGAGTTTTTCAAATTCGGCCAGCGCTGCCCGCACCGCCGCCAGCACGTCAGGCGCACAGCCTGCGCCAAAGAACTGTTTGGGCAGGCCAATGCGCAAGTTTTGCAAGCTTTTTTGGCCACCACGGCGCGCTCCATCTAGGTTGTGCGCTATCAATTCAGTAGCGTAATCAGCCACGGGCAAGTCCAGCGAGGTCGAATCGCGGTCCAGGTCAGGCCCGGCCATGCTGGACAGCAGCAGCGCGCAGTCGAGTGCGCTGCGTGCCATCGGGCCGGCCTGGTCCAGGCTGGAGGCAAAAGCCACCATGCCGTAGCGTGAGCAGCGGCCATACGTTGGCTTGATACCGGTGATGCCCGACAGCGATGCGGGCTGGCGAATCGAGCCACCGGTGTCTGTGCCCGTGGCCGCAGGCACCAGGCGTGCGGCCACGGCTGCAGCAGAGCCGCCCGACGAGCCACCCGGAATGCGGCTGACATCCCACGGGTTGTGTACGGGTTTGTAGGCGCTGTTGTCGTTGCCCGAGCCCATGGCGAACTCATCGCAATTGAGCTTGCCTAGCGTGACCATGCCCGCCTGGGCCAATTTGCTGACCACCGTGGCATCAAACGGGCTGCGGTAGTTTTCCAGCATTTTCGAGCCTGCCGTGGTGGCAAAGTCGCGCGTGACAAACACGTCTTTGTGGGCCAGCGGCACACCCAGCAAAGGCGTGCGCTCGCCAGCGGCCAGCCGTATGTCAGCAGCCCTGGCTTGCGCCAGCGACACATCGGCATTGACCGCCAGAAAAGCGCCCAACGCGTCCTGCTGTTTGATGCGGGCCAGAAAGTGCTGGGCTACCTCCACACTGGAGACCTCGCGTGCGGCCAGTCTGGCGGCCAGCTCAGCAATACCGAGGTGGTGCAAATCGGTTTGGGTCGGTAAGTTACTCATGTCGGTGCTCATTCAATCACCTTGGGGACTAAAAACAGGCCGCGTTCGACGGCGGGGGCGCTGGTCTGGCTGACATCGCGCTGGTTAGGCTCGCTGGCGATGTCTTCACGCAGGCGCAGGGCGATGTCGCCCAGAATCGCTGCCGGGTGGGCCAGAGGCTCCACGCCGTCGGTGTTGATGGCCTGCATTTGTTCGACCAGCGCAAAAAAACCATTGAGCTGGCCTAAAACGCGGTCGGTCTCGTCTAGGCGTAATTCAAGCCGCGCCAGGTTGGCGACGCGTGCAATTTCTTGGGGTGTCAGAGCCATGGGTAAAAAAAGCTGTGGTGGAAACTGTCAATTTGGCCCAAAAAACGGGCTGCACACTGCAAAGGCACGGTATTAAATGTGTAAGCAAGGGTGTGAACAAGGGTGTAAACACTGGACTGCATGCCTTCTGCCAGCCTGTGTTGGCAGGGCGATGCGTTATTATCCCGCCTTTGGTGTGAAATCAGGGCCGGATGCACTCTTTACGCGCTTTTTAAGCGCGGCAAACCAGTTCGCGGAAGATATTGCGCTGCACAGCAGGGCGTTCTGGGCGCGCTCTGTCTGGTTTGTGGTTTTCCTGCGTCTGTTTTTTTCACCGGTGAAATCACCCGAAAAACAACCCTAAAAACAACCCTAAAAAGGCGATGAACCGCGAGGTCTGTTCATGCCTACACTGGATTCCTGACCATGTTTGAAGCATTCCGTCGGTACTTCTCTACCGACCTGGCCATTGACCTAGGCACGGCCAATACCCTGATTTACGTACGCGACCGCGGCATCGTGCTGGACGAGCCTTCGGTGGTGGCCATTCGCCATGAAGGCGGGCCGCAAGGCAAAAAAACCATTCAGGCCGTCGGCAAAGAAGCCAAGGCCATGCTGGGAAAGGTGCCCGGCAACATCGAAGCGATTCGCCCGATGAAAGACGGCGTGATTGCCGACTTCACCGTCACCGAGCAGATGCTCAAGCAGTTCATCAAAATGGTGCATCCGCGCAGTTTTTTCAAACCCAGCCCGCGCATCATCATTTGTGTGCCTTGCGGCTCTACCCAGGTCGAGCGCCGTGCCATCCGTGAAAGCGCCCTGGGCGCTGGTGCCAGCCATGTGTACCTGATTGAAGAACCCATGGCAGCGGCCATCGGCGCGGGCCTGCCGGTGTCTGAGGCCAGCGGCTCCATGGTGGTGGACATTGGCGGCGGCACCACTGAAGTTGGTGTGATCTCCCTGGGCGGTATGGTCTACAAGGGCAGCGTGCGCGTCGGTGGTGACCGTTTTGATGAGGCCATCATCAACTACATTCGCCGCAATTACGGCATGCTCATTGGCGAGCCCACGGCAGAAGCCATCAAGAAAAACATCGGCTCGGCTTTTCCTGGCTCGGAAGTCAAGGAGATGGAAGTCAAGGGGCGCAACCTGAGCGAAGGCGTGCCGCGCAGCTTCACGATTTCAAGCAACGAAATTCTTGAAGCCCTGACCGACCCGCTCAACAATATTGTCAGTGCTGTTAAAAATGCGCTGGAACAAACGCCGCCTGAACTCGGCGCAGACATTGCTGACCGCGGCATGATGCTCACAGGCGGCGGCGCGCTTTTGCGCGACCTGGACCGCCTGCTGGCAGAGGAAACCGGCCTGCCGGTATTGGTGGCGGAAGAGCCGCTGACCTGTGTGGTGCGCGGCTGCGGCATGGCACTGGAGCGCATGGACCGCATGGGCTCGATCTTCACGACCGAATAGGCTGGTGCCGCGCCAGACTCCACCCGGATGGCCCGCATGGCGTCAATACAGCAACCACAGACAGCATACTCGCGGGGTGATGCATGCCCTTAGGAACACTGGACCGCTCGCCGCCGTCGTTTTTTAAACAGGGCCCGTCGGCCCTGTCCAAACTGGTGTTTTTCAGTGCCTTGTCGTTGTTCCTGATGGTCGCTGACACACGCTTTCGCATCACCCAGCCGGTGCGTGCCACGCTCAGCACGGCCCTGTATCCGGTGCAGTGGCTGGCCATGCAGCCAGCGCGTGCCGTGCAAGGCACAGGCGAGTATTTCACCAGCATTTCCCAGGCCAATTCCAGCAGTGACGAGGCCAATAAAAAGCTGGCCCTGCAATCGCTGCGGGCCGGACAGGTCGAGCAGTTGAGCGAAGAAAACAACCGTTTGCGCAAGTTGCTGGGCTTGCGTGAGCAGCTGGCCGCCTCGGTCATGGCGGCTGAAGTCTTGTATGACGCGGCCGATCCTTACACGCGCAAAGTCATCATTGACAAGGGCCAGTTAAAAGGTGTGGCCCTGGGCTCGCCTGTGCTGGACGAGTCGGGGGTTCTTGGCCAGGTCACGCGCGTGCATCCATTGGTCAGCGAGGTCACGCTGGTGATTGACCGCGACCTGGCGATTCCCGTGCTCAATGTGCGAACCGGTGCGCGCAGTGTGGCGTATGGCGACCCGTCTGGCACGGCGCTCAGTCCAGGAAGCGGTCTTGAACTGCGCTTCATGGGCAGCAACTCGGATGTCGCGCAGGGTGACCTGTTGACGACCAGCGGCGTCGATGGTGTCTATCCGCCGGGCCTGCCCGTGGCTAGAATCAACCGCATCGAGCGCCGTGCCGAGTCCGCTTTTTCCAAAATACACTGCACCCCGCAGGCCATGGTGACGGGTGCCCGGCATGTGATTGTGGTCCAGCCCGTGGCCAGCCAGATACCGCCACGGCCTGATGCAGCAGCGGCTGCACCCACGGCCAAAAAAGGCAGTTCCAAATGATCTTGCAAAGACTCGCGCCATGATCATGCCATCTGGCCAGCAGTTGCTGCTGCCCGCCAATCCGTTGTTCATCTGGAGCAGCCTGATGGCTGCCTTGCTGCTCAACATGCTGCCGCTGGGCCGCGTGCCCTGGATGCCCGACCTGCTGGCGCTGGTGCTGGTGTTCTGGAATGTGCATCAGCCGCTGCGTGTGGGCATTGGCGTGGCTTTCATGTTCGGCCTGGGCATGGATGTCCACCAGTCTTCGCTACTGGGCCAGCATGCGCTGTCGTACACGGCATTGAGTTTTGCGGCCACCATGATCCACCGCCGTCTGCTCTGGTTCACGGTGCCGTCGCAAGCCTTTCAGGTGCTGCCACTGTTTGCTGCGGCGCATGCCGTCGAGTTGCTGATCCGCATACTGGGCGGTGGTATTTTCCCGGGCTGGATCATCCTCATGGCTCCAGTGCTGGAGTCTGCGCTGTGGCCAGCGGCCAGTATTTTGCTGCTGCTGCCGCAACGTCGCGCGCCGAACCCCGACGAAAATCGGCCGTTGTGAGGTCATGACTGAGCTTAGAAACGTTGAAGCCGACCTGTCGCGCTTTCGCGCGCGGGTGATCGTGGCCAGCCTGGTGGTGCTGGCATCGTTTGCACTGCTGGCCAGCCGTCTGGTGTACCTGCAGGTGTACCGGCATGCCGACCTGAGCGAGCAGGCTGAAAGTAACCGCACTGCCGTGGTGCCGATTGTGCCCAACCGGGGGTTGATTCTGGACCGCAATGGCGTGGTGCTGGCCTCCAATTACTCGGCCTACACGCTGGAGATCACGCCGTCCAAAGTCGCCAGCCTCGACGAGACGATTGCCGAGCTGGAGAAAATCATTGACATCCAGTTGCGCGACAAGCGCCGCTTCAAGCGCTTGCGTGAAGAGTCGAAAAACTTTGAGTCCCTGCCCATTCGCACGCGCCTGACAGACGAAGAGGTGGCGCGTTTTGCAGCGCAGCGTTTTCGCTTTCCGGGTGTGGACATCAAGGCGCGCCTGTTTCGCAGCTACCCCTACGGTGAGCTGGGCAGCCATGTGGTGGGCTACATTGGCCGCATCAACCAGGCCGAGAAAGAAGCCATTGAAAGCGGCGATGACGAGGGCAACTACCGCGGTACTGACTACATCGGCAAACTCGGCGTAGAGCAAAGCTTTGAGCAGCAGCTGCACGGCACCACCGGGGTCGAGCAGGTTGAAACTTCCGCAGGCGGGCGCGCCGTGCGCAAGCTCTCGACCAATCCGGCCACGCCAGGCGACACGGTG
The DNA here is from genome assembly GCA_004293655.1 of Polaromonas sp. Lineage (GTDB taxonomy): Bacteria > Pseudomonadota > Gammaproteobacteria > Burkholderiales > Burkholderiaceae_C > Polaromonas. Next base: position 9,213 of record RDZZ01000149.1, read on the forward strand.
ATGCTGTCGATTGACATCAAGCTGCAAAAGCTGGTGGAAGACATGTTCGGTGACCGGCGCGGCGCGCTGGTGGCGATTGACCCCAAAACCGGCGACGTGCTGGCCTTTGTGAGCAAGCCCACGTTTGACCCGAATCTGTTTGTGGATGGCATTGACACGGAAAGCTGGGAGGCCCTGAACGGCTCGATTGACAAGCCCCTGCTCAACCGCGCCTTGCGCGGCACCTATCCACCAGGCTCGGCTTACAAGCCCTTCATGGCCCTGGCAGCGCTGCAAACCGGCACACGCTCGGCCACAGCGCTCATCAACGATCCCCTGTATTTCATGTTCGGAGGTCGGCGTTTTGGAAGCCCCGAAAACGAGCGGGGCGGCGTCATGGACATGAACCGCGCCATTGTCGAGTCCAGCAATGTGTATTTTTACTCGCTGGCCAACGAGATGGGTGTCGAGGCCATGCATGACTTCATGAAACCACTCGGGTTTGGGCAAATCACCGGCATCGACATCAACGGCGAGGTGCGCGGTGTGCTGCCCAACCAGGCCTGGAAAAAGACTTACTTCAAAAAGCCCGAGCAGCAAAAATGGTTTGCGGGCGAGACCATCTCGCTGGGTATTGGCCAGGGCTACAACAGCTTTACCATGCTGCAGCTGGCGCAGGCCACGGCCATACTGGCCAACAACGGCATCAAGCACAAGCCGCGTCTGGTCATTGGCACGCAAGACCCTGTCACGCGCACCATGCATGCGCTGCCGCTGGCCCCTGCCGAAGACCTGGGCTACAAGCGGGAGAACGTCGCCATCATTCGTCAGGCACTGGTCGGTGTCACCCAGGTGGGCACGTCGGCCAAGGTCTTTGCAGGAGCAGGCTACATCAGTGGTGGCAAAACCGGAACGGCTCAGGCTGTTGGCATGGCCGCCAAGGGCAAGTACAACAGCGCCAAAATGGAAGAACACCAGCGTGACCATGCGCTGTATGTTGCATTGGCACCAGAAAACGACCCCAAGGTCGCGCTGGCAGTGATCGTTGAAAACGCCGGCTGGGGCGCCGGCTCGGCCGCGCCCATTGCACGCCGGGTCTTTGACTACATGCTGATGGGCCAGTACCCCAATGATGAGGACATGGCGGCTGTGCAAAAAGGCCAGGCAGGCGCGCCTGTAGGCAAACCACGCCGCGCAGCCGACATGACGGCGCTGTTGCCCGCTGGTGGTGCCGCGCTGGTGCCAGACGTGCCCAAGGTGGCGGCATCTGCAGCTGGCCGTGCCGCAGCTCCGGTCAGGTCTGCAGACGTGGCAAAAGTGGTGGCCACACCGAGCGCTGCTGCGCCGCTGCGCTAACAGCCCAGTGCAGCCCAGTGTGGTGCAAGCCAAGTCCTGAAAAGCGGCGGTATTCACAGGCTGCAAGCGCTGCAGGTTGCAAGCACGCTGGTTGCTACTTTTTACATAGCAAACAACCTTTACAGAACGTGCCGCAGCAGCCTTTTTGACTTACATTTTCTGCCTGCTGCCAGAGATGAGGCTGTTGGGAATGGAGCGGCCATAAAAAAAGCGCTGGGGTAACCAGCGCCTTGGCTGACAGGCATCTTGTGGAATGTTTGTCAGCTTGTCCATCTATTGTGATGATCTGTTGTGATGTCTCGTGTCTCCTCGGCTTCCCGCGTTGCGAGCAGCAAGGCTCGTTCGCAAAACACACAGCTTAGTTCATGCACTTCGTCAGTGCATTAGGAGTTTCCCGCCCCTGAGCGTCAGCAATAAACACGGGGCCGCAGAAGGCACTTGAGCCGAAAAACCTGTTTGAGCAAGTGGCACGCAAGGCTCACGGTTTGCCCATCAGCCGCGTGATTGTTCTGGCACCGACGCACCATATTTACAGCTTCATCTGGGGCGTGTTGCTGCCGCTGGTGCTGGGGGTATCTGCACTGGATGCCGACATTTCAGCGTTACCGCCGTTGCAAAGTGGTGACCTGATGGTTGCCGCGCCGGACCAATGGGTGTGGCTGTCTGCGTCGCACAAGTCGTCCACACCCAACCCCTCCCGTCAAAATCTGGGCAGTATGTGGCCAGATTCTGTTTATCCCACGCGCCTTATATCCCCGGCCTGAAGGCCGGGGATATAAGGC
>RDZZ01000150.1 GCA_004293655.1 Polaromonas sp.
TGTCATCGCATGTCATCGCATGCCGTTGTTTTCAATAGTAATTGCCAACCAGTGACAGCACCTCAATCAACAAGATAACAGCGAACATGCGCACCAGAGCGCGCATCTCGGCACTGCTGCGCGTGCTGCTTTGCGGCATACCGTAGAAAGCCGAGGCCATGGGAATGAGCGAGATTGCCAGGCTAAACAGCAGCGTCTTCAACACAAAGATGAGCGACACGGCGGGTGCGAACACCTGCCCGAACAACCGGGTGTAACCGGCCAGCCCCGCCATGCCAAAACCATACAACACAAGGTACGCAACAGCCAGTGCCACCACACAGCTTAACGCTGCCAGCGTGATGGTCGAAAAAATGCCCGCCACCACGCGCGGCAAGACTTCACGGTGCGCAGGGTTGATACCTTGCTGCCGCAGGGCTTCAAGCGCGCCTCTGGCCTGCATTTGGGCCAGCTCCACGCCGTCAGGAATGGTGCAGCGCAGTGCCACAAAAAGCGCTGCAGTCAGCGGTATCAGCTCCAGCACCAGCACCCGGATGACCACCTGCAGCGCGTATTGCGAGAGGCCATAGCTCATGGCCGTGGCAGTCACAATCCGCGTCAGCACCAGGCTGACCAAAGCGCAAAGCACCGTAAAGCTCAGCAGAATCGGCGCGGTGTTGTCATAGATGTGGCGCGCCAATACCCGCCGGTTGCTGCGCTGGTAGCTCGATGGCGAAAAAATCAGCACCAAGATGACTGCCCCCAAATGCACCAGCCGCCACCACTCCGTCAGCCAGAGCTGGGCAGTGTGGTTCGTGCGGGCCAACAGACCCCGCCAGGCAGGTGCCAAAGACATGGATTGATGATAACTGGGTACGCCGGGGTCATCGGGCAGCCCGCAGGCAAAGCCCGGTTTATTTGGACGCGCCAGGTACAAGGCGTATCAATTGCCCATTGCTGCTGTCGGTCAGCACGTACAAAAGACCATCAGGGCCTTGTCGAACGTCACGGATGCGCTCGCCCGTCTCGGCCATCAGTTTGCTTTCCCGCACCACCTGCCCGGCGTAAGGCCGTGTCAGCTCAATGCGGTCAAGGTAGGCAGACTTGAGCGAGCCCACGAACAAATTGCCCTGCCAGGCTTTGCCGTAGCGTTCGCTGGTCAAAAAAGCCATGCCTGAAGGCGCGATCGACGGCACCCAGTAGTGCAGCGGTTGCTCCATGCCAGTTTGACGGGTCAGCCCCTCGCCAATTTTGCCGCCGCCGTAGTTTTCACCGTAGGTAATGACGGGCCAGCCGTAGTTGGCACCGGCTTTGGGCAGGTTGATTTCGTCGCCGCCTTGCGGCCCGTGCTCATGCGTCCACAACACACCATCGGGTGCCAGGACTGCCCCCTGGAGATTGCGGTGACCATAGCTCCAGATCTCGGGCAGGGCACCGGCCTTGCCAACAAACGGGTTGTCTGATGGCACCGAGCCGTCTTTGTTGATGCGGATGACCTTGCCGTGGTGGTTGTCCAGCTTTTGCGCATCGTCCTTGCGCGAATACCTGTCACCCAGGGCCAAAAACAGCTTGCCATCGGGCTGGCCACCCATGCCAGGCGCACGGCTTTCAACAATGCGGCAGCCAAAATGGGCCGAACTGGCCACTTTAGGCTGCTGGCTGAAGATGATTTTCAAATTCTCAAGCCGGGTGTTGTCGGCACTCAGGCTGGCACGCGCCAGTGCCGTGCTGTTGGCATTGCTGTTGCCATTACCCGTGGCAGCAGGCTCTGAAAAACACAGATACACCTGCCGGTTGCGGGCAAAGTCGGCATCCAGCAGCACGTCGAGCAGGCCGCCCTGCCCGCCCGCTGCAATTTTTGGCAGGCCGCCCACGGGGGTGCCCAATTTGCCGTCTGCGTCCACCACACGCAGGCGACCGGGCCTTTCAGTGACCAGAAAGCGGCCTTCAGGCAGAAAAGCCAGAGCCCAGGGGTTTTGCAGGCCCGCTGCCACGGTTTCAACGCGCACGGGCTGCGCGTGTACCTGTGCCAGCTTGCCGCAGAGCGTAGATGCTATAAAAATAATAGCTAATAGCCCTTGTAGATATTGCCGTGGCGGCATTTTTAACAGGGTAAATTGACAGACCGTTGTTTGCATCAGAACTCCAGGGCATTAAATGGCTGAGACAGGGCTGAGACATGGCTGAGACATGGCTGAGTTCTGAACTGTCGCACAACAAGCATTTGGCTGCCACAACCCGAAAAAAGAAAAATTTTTCTTTTCTTTACAAATCAACAACTTACAGAGTGTTTCAAGAAAAAATTTGAGGTTGACGCAGGACAAGACCTTCAAGTATGCTGCAGCCCATGCGTTTAAACACCCACCTGCTCATTCTGGCCTCCACCTTGCTGTTGACAATGGCGGCACATGCCACACCACCCAACCAGAAAGACGACTTGGACAAACTGCTGGCAGACAAAGGGCTTTTGGGCCACATTGAGCAAGTCAGGCAAACCGTCAGCAACACGGCCTCAGAGCTGGTGGTCAATGCCATGGGGTTTTTGGGCGTGCCTTACAAGCGTGGCGGCAACACGGCAGAAACAGGCTTTGACTGCAGCGGCTTTGTGCGTGCCATGTACGAGCAAAGCATCGGCCTGATTTTGCCGCGCCGGGCCGAGCAGCAAGCCGCTGTCACGCAAAACATTGACCGCACCGAGCTGCAGCCTGGCGATCTGGTGTTTTTCAACACCATGCGCCGGGCGTTCAGCCACGTGGGCATCTACGTGGGCAATGGCAAATTCATTCACTCCCCCAAGCCGGGCGCAGAGGTTCGGGTAGAGAGCATGAACATGAGTTACTGGCAGCACCGCTTCGATGGTGCCCGGCGCGTGACGAGCGCACAGATGACGAACGCGCAGATGTTGAGCGCCACTGCCCCAGGTCAATAAAAAGGCAGGCAACAAGAGGGCAGACAAAAGCACTGCAAGGCCGGCTTTTTCAGACACTCATAAAGTGAGTGGCGGCCTTGGCTACCGTCCTGCTGCTTTACTGCTGCGCCGCTGCTTCCCAGGCGCCACCTGGCAAATAACGCCACACACCCTCATCATCGGCCAGCCGGAACACGCTCAGCCACTCGTGATCAAGCAGATGGCGCACGGTGGTGTGTTTTGCGATGATGGCGTCTATCGGCGCCTGGGGCGCCTGGATGAACACGCTCAGCCGCAGTGGGGTGTGGCGAAAGTTCTCGCCATCGTGCAGGGACTGCATCGGCAGGCCAATACGCAGGTCGCCGCCGTTGCCCTCAAACACCCCCACATTGCCACCGACCACGTTGTGCAGCACCTTGTTGCCGCTGCCGTAGCGCGCGTTGTCAACAGTGCTGGCGTGGTATTGCAGGTTGATCCAGTTGGTCACCACCATCGGTGCGGTCATGATCAACTCCAGCACGTCAAAGCCGGGGTCGCGCTGCCACTGGTAGTCGTGCAGAAAACTGCGGCCCGCCAGATTGATGTGACGGCTGCGGCTGCGGGGCGCAACAATGAAGGCGGCGCAGTCGGCCAGACCCCATTCGGGCCGCACCTGCGCCCAGTCAGTGGCGCGATTTTTGACGGCATCGTGCAGCGCATCCGGCATGGCAGCCAGCGTGGCCAGGCCCAGCGAGGCGGCACGCTCGGTACGGGCGCGCTGCCCGGCGTCTTGGAGCCAGCTTGTGAGCGTGGCTACGTCTTGGGCATGACTTGAGGGCAGCAAATCGGTATCAAACAGCGCCATCTCGTCGGTGGTGGTATTGTGCAGACCTGCGAGAAAGTGGGTTGTGTCGGGCACCCGCAGGCCGCGCTCATGCAGGCCCGCGCGCACAGCGGGGTCATTGAGCAGCTGGGCCAGCATGCGCGCATTGACTTCACCGGTCTGGCCACCGCAGGCACCGCAGTCCAGGCCGGCGGCGTGCGGGTTGTTGGCGCTGGTGCTGCCGTGGCCTGCCATCAAAACAAGCCGTGCGTAGTCTGTGGTCAAACCCATCGCACTGAGCGCAGTAGCCGCCGAGTTGATGCGTGCGGCCAAGTCTGGGCCGCCACTGGTGGGCAGGCGCGGGCGAAGTTGACCAAGCGCCTGCGCTGGCAGGCCGGTTTGCTCGACGGTCGTGGCCCGGCCGCCTGCGCCAAAGCTCTGTTTGAGCAGTTTGCTCGCGTACAGCAGCCCGCATGACTCGACAAACGAAAAGCTGGAACCTGCACCGCTGCGAAACGCCTGCCACTGCTGACGCCAGAGCAGATTTTTCTTGCGCCGGGCGGCCAGCACCTGACCCAGGCCTGGTCCGTTGTGCGCGTCGCACTCGTCGGTGACACACAGGCTTGGAGCCAGCAAGCCGGGCAGTTGCGGACGCACCATCTCGCTGCCCAGCGGCTGGTACGCGACAAACATCGCAAAAAAGCCGGCAAACCCCAGTGTTTGCACTGCCGGGCTGGCCGCTTCAAGTGCGCGCCGGTACACCTCAGAGCGCACATCGATGCAGAACACGGCCTGCACGGCGGGCACCGTGGGGGAAACTGTGCTGGCCGCTGGGGCAGGGGCTGTCCTCAGGGCCTGACACAGCGGGGCCTGGTAGCTGCGCTCCAGTGACGCCTGCCACAGCCAGTCGTGCTGCAATGCTGCTTCAGCGTGCTGGATCACACCCTCACTGGTGCGCCAGGCACCCGCCAGTTTGTCCGCCACGCCCAGGGCCGGATGGCTCTCGTGAAGCAGCCACTCCCACGCCAGTCGTACCGCCAGCAAATGCACGATTTGCATGTCATCGGACTGGGCCAGACGCGCCTGCCAGCGCTGGTAGGCGCACCACGATGCCCAGCCGTTGACGCTCATCAGCAGCGCGGTGAAGTAGGCCTCGTGCGCCTCTGGGGGCACGCGCAGGGCACGCAGGGCGGTCTCAATCAGCGCCATCGGCTCGGTCGGCAGCGTGGCCAGGCGCTTCGTGAAGCCGCTGCAGCCCATCAGCATGGCCGGGCTGAAGTCATGGGCTGACTGGCGCAACCAGCTGGGGTAGAGGCCGCCACTGTGGTCGGGGCCCCAGTCAGCCTGGCCCTGGTCAAAATACGCGCCACAGGTCTGGCTGATGTGGTGGGTGATGTAGTCGCGCCAGGCCATCACGTGGCCCAGGTCGCGCCCGGCATCGACGATGTCTGTGGCCAGCGGCAGACGCGCAGGAATCGCGGGTTCAGTGCCCAGGCCATTGACCAGTGCATCCACACTGACCTGCGCCCCGGCCGCTGTGATGGCTGCCTGCAGGTGCTGACGTGCGATCTGCCCGGCCTCAAAGCGCTGTTTGTACCAATGGCGTGGCATCAGCATGGGGCTGCCTGACAGCCCGGCGAGTTGTGCGGCAGCAGCAGCAATGGGCCGCTCCAGCTGGCCCCAGTAGGGGTTGACCGCAATAAAGCGGTCCAGCGGCCAGGTCGGTGCAATCCGGGCGCAGGCGGCGTCGATGGCGGCATCAAGGGTGGGTTGCAGGCGCGTCGCAGTGGTGTCAAGCGCTGGCGTCAAGGATTCGGCAAGGGTGTTCATCACAAGTCTCTGTAAGTGTGGGTATTGGCGAGGGCTGCCGGTTTGCTCAGCGTGCCGGGCGTGGTGGGCGCGCGTGCAGGCCAGAGCCGGAAGGTCAAACGGGTAAACAGCTCATCGAGGTACAGGCCCGCAAACAACCAGGGGTACAGGCCACGCGCCAATGCACCTTGCGGGCGGGCTCGCACAGCGCCTTGCACCACGAACAGCAGGGTAAAACAGCCCAGCACCCATGCCACCAGCGCCATGCTGGGCGCAGCGCCCACGCTTGATACACCCAGCCAGCGGCCAAACACAGCGTGCAGGCCAAAGTAGGCCAGCGCAACAGCGAAGGCCACGGCCAGTCCCACCAGGCGCCACCCGACGCTGGCCTTTGACACCGACCCGGCCAGCAACGGGGCCAGCGCCAGAGAAACAATGCCGCCCAGTGCCCACAGCGCCGGAGCCTTGGACGGGCTGAAACCCCAGACCAGCGCCGCCGCAGCGACCAGCCCCATGCCCAGCACGGCACCCAGCAACCACCGGCCAGCAGACACGGGCTGGGCTGCGGGTGTCATCTGCTGCAGCCGGTTTTGCTCGACCGCACTGCCAGCGCCCAGAAAGGCATAGGCCTTGTACAGCGAGTGCGCCACCAGGTGCAGCAGCGCCAGGTCGTACAGGCCCAGGCCGCACTGCATCATCATGAAACCCATCTGCGCGCAGGTTGACCAAGCCAGCGAGACCTTGATGCTGATGCGCGTCATCATCACCAGCGCCGCCACCACGGCCGTGATGCTGCCCACCACCACCAGCAGCGCTTGTGCCGCGGGCACATCGCCCACCAAACCGCCCAGGCGAATCAGCAGAAAACCACCCAGGTTGACCACCCCGGCATGCAGCAGTGCCGAGACAGGCGTTGGCGCTTCCATCACCTGAATCAGCCAGCCGTGGACGGGCAGTTGCGCGCACTTGAGCAGCGCGCTCAATGCCAGCAACAGTGCAGCAGCCTGCAGCGGGCCTGTGATTGCGGGCAACGCCTTGGCCGAAGCGATGGCCTGGTCAATCTCCAGCGTGCCAAGCTGCTGGCCGATCAGCACAACGGCGGCGAGCAGGCACACATCGGCCACGCGGCTGGCAATGAACTTCTTGTGCGCTGCCACCAGTGCCTGCGGCCGGGTGTTGAAAAAAGTCAGCAAGCCGTGCAGCGCCAGGCTGGTGCCCATCCAGGCCAGCACCAGCAGCAGCAAATTGTTGCTGAGCACCAGCAGCGACACGGCAGCCAGCGTCAGCATCAGGCCCCGGATGTAGCGCGGCTGGCCACGCTCGCCCCCCAGATAGGTTTGCGAGTAGCCCACGATGACCCAGCCGATAAAACTCACCAGCAGCAGCATCAATGCACCCAGTGCGTCGCTGCGCAAGCTCAGGTGCAGCGCCCCGAAGTTGCCCAGCGTGAAAAGCACCGGCCCACGCACCAGGCCCGCACCACCGGCCAGCAGCCCGATAAAGGACACAACGCAAGCGCCAACCGCCGCCGCCGCGCACAACCGTGCCAGGCGCCAGCGTGCATTCACAGCGCCAGGCCATGACCAGAGCGCCGCCAGCAGATAGAGCAAAGGCACGGCGGCCAGCAGGGCTGAACGCCCGACAGACAGTTCTTGGAGCAGGGTTTGCATGTTGGTGGTGGTGTCGTGGTTACGTTGGGCCAGACTGTAGCGTGCGGTTTTACACAAGTAAAATTCATTGATGGTTACGTTCTGTTCTGTTTTTAATATGACTTGACGCATGGCGCGCCTGAACTTTCACCACCTGCATTACTTCTGGGCTGTCGCTAAAGAGGGACACCTCACACGCGCAGCAAGCCAGCTCAATGTGTCGCAATCCGCCCTGTCGGCGCAGATCAAACAACTCGAACACCAGTTGGGCCAGCCGCTTTTCACGCGCCAGGGCCGCGCGCTGCAGTTGACCGAGGCGGGACGGGTCGCGCTGGCTTATGCAGACACCATCTTTGCCGCAGGAAGCGAGCTGGTGGCCACGCTGCGCGACGGCCAGCGGCTCGAACGTCAGGTGCTGCGCATTGGCTCGGTTGCCACCTTGTCGCGCAATTTTCAGGAGAGCTTTCTCAAACCGCTTTTGCTGCGCACCGATGTCGAGCTGGTGCTGCATTCGGGGTCTCTGGTGGAGTTGCTGGCGCGGCTGTCGGTGCATACGCTCGATGTGGTGCTGAGCAACAGCTCGGTGCCAGCCGATATGGATCACCCCTGGCGCTGTCGGCGCATTGCGCGCCAGCCTGTCAGTCTGGTGGGGCGCCCGCGCCCCGCTGGGCAAGCCTTTCGCTATCCGCAAGAGCTGGCCGAGGTGCCACTGCTGCTGCCGGGCAGGGGCAACGAGATCCGCGCGGGTTTTGACCTGCTGTGCGAGCAAGCCGGCCTGCGTTGCCGGGTGATGGCCGAGGTCGATGACATGGCCATGCTGCGCCTGCTGGCGCGTGACACGGCCGGGGTGGCCCTGCTACCGGCGGTGGTGGTACGCGACGAATTGCGCCAGGGAATACTCCAGGAGTACGCGGTGGTGCCGCACCTGTTCGAGAGCTTTTACGCCACCACCGTGCAGCGCCACTTTGAGCCGGCGCTGCTCAAGGCGCTGCTGGGACGCAACCAGGCCGACGTGCTGGGCAAGGCATGAAGCTGTTTGCAGCGCATTATTTTCAATGGCTGCATAAACTGCACTGAGCTGCACTGCACTGAGCTGAAGCCTGAAGCCTAAAATCACGCCATGACCTCTCCTGCTCTTGCCACCACCACTTCCCCCAAAAAAACAGCCATGCCCGCACCAGTTGCAGCCTGGGTTGACAACGATGCCCCAAAGCCCAGCAACTTTTTGCGGCAGATCATTGAAAAAGACCTCGCCGAAGGCACCTATCAACAGCGTCGCTGGGCGGGCAGCCCGGGCGACGCTGCGCACCACGCCTCTGGCCTGCCAGACCCGGCCCGCATCCGCACCCGCTTTCCCCCCGAGCCCAATGGCTATTTGCATGTAGGCCATGCCAAAAGCATCTGCATCAACTTTGGTCTGGCGCGTGACTACGGCGGCGTGTGCCACCTGCGCTTTGACGACACCAACCCGGAGAAAGAAGACACTGAGTATGTCAACAGCATCATCGACGCCGTGAAGTGGCTGGGCTTTGACTGGGCCCAGCCCGGCCAGGCTCCCGGCAGCGCCGCGCCCTACCAGGCCAGTGACTATTTTGACTTCATGTACCGCGCAGCGGAGTACCTGATTGAGGCCGGCCACGCTTATGTCGATGAGCAAACCGCCGAGCAGATGCGCGTCAATCGCGGCGACTTTGGCAAACCCGGTGTAGACAGCCCTTTTCGCAACCGGACGCCTGCCGAGAATCTGGTGCGGTTTCGTGAAATGCGTGACGGCCAGCATGAAGATGGCTCTATGGTTTTGCGTGCCAGACTTGACATGGCCAGCCCGAATATCAACCTGCGCGACCCGGCGATCTACCGCATTCGCCGCGCCACGCACCACAACACCAGCGACACCTGGTGCATCTACCCCATGTACGCCTACGCGCACCCGATTGAAGACGCGCTGGAGCAAATCACCCACAGCCTGTGTACGCTGGAGTTTGAAGACCAGCGCCCCTGGTATGACTGGTTGCTGGAGCGTTTGACCGAAGGTCAGATGCTCAGCGCCCCACCCCCACGCCAATACGAGTTTGCCCGGCTCAACCTGACCTACGTGGTCACCAGCAAGCGCAAGCTCGCGCAACTGGTCAATGAACGCAAAGTCAATGGCTGGGACGACCCGCGCATGCCCACGATCGTCGGTTTGCGCCGCCGTGGCTACACGCCCGCCAGCCTGCAGTTGTTTGCCGAACGCATCGGCGTGACCAAGTCTGACAGCTGGATTGACTACAGCACGCTGGAAGGCTGCCTGCGCGAAGACCTGGAAGCCAAGGCCCACCGAGGCATGGCCGTGCTCAATCCGGTCAAGCTGGTGCTGACCAACTGGGATGACGTGATGGGCGTCGGCCACCTGGAGCCATGCACCCAGCCTGTGCTGCCCCACCCGGCTGGCGATGGTCAGGCACCCATGCGCCATTTCACCATGGGCAAAGAAGTGTGGATAGACCGCGAAGACTTCTGTGAAGTACCGCCCAAGGGCTACAAGCGTTTGTTCCCCGGTAACAAAGTGCGCTTGAAAGGCGGCTATGTCATTGAATGCACCGGTGCCACCCGCGATGCCAACGGCGAGATCGCGCAAGTACTGGCCACGGTGGTGCCCGACACCAAAAGTGGCACGCCCGGCAGCGAGAGCGTCAAGGTCAAGGCCGCCATCACCTGGGTCGGTGTGGCCAACGGCGTGAATGCCGAGGTGCGCCTGTATGGCAGCTTGTTTCTGGATGCACAACCCGATGCGGGCGGCAAAGACTTTACCGAGTGCTTGAACCCGGACAGCCTGAAAGTAGTCACAGCCATTGTGGAGCCGTCCCTGGCCTGTGCTGCACCGGGCCAGCCATTTCAGTTTGAACGGCATGGCTACTTTGTCGCAGACCAGCTGGACCATGTACCAGGCAGCAAGCCGGTGTTTAACCTGGCCGTGGGGTTGAAAGCGTCGGCCTACACACCCGTGGCCGCTTGAGCTTGCTCTCTGCCCTTTACCAGTCTTGCGCGGAAAGCTCCGTCCTTCATGTCGGGGATGCAGAGCGCGGACAGCGAAGCTGTCCATGTAACTTATGCAACCCTTTTGGCTGGGTAAGATCACAGTATGAAACGCCTGCAAGCCTTCAAGTTTGAACTGATGCCCAACGGTGAGCAGCAGCGGGACATGCGCCGCTTTGCAGGTGCGCGTCGGTTTGTCTACAACAAGGCCCTGGCGTTGCAAAAAGCGAACGACGAGACGGGCGGCAAGTTCATTGGCTACGTGGCCATGACGAGTCTGCTTCCCGCATGGAAGCTGGAGCATCCATGGCTCAAGGAGTCGCCATCGCAAGCCCTGCAACACTCGCTCAAGGATGTGGAGCGGGCCTACAAAAACTTCTTTGAAAAACGCGCCGACTTCCCGCGCTTCAAGCGCAAAGGCAGAGGCGAGAGTTTTCGTTTCCCACAGGGCCTCAAGATCGACCAGGGCAACCAGCGACTCTTTCTGCCCAAGCTGGACTGGATACGCTACCGCAACAGCCGGGAGATTCTTGGTGCGGCAAAAAATATCACTGTCAGTCAGTCCGGCGGCAAGTGGTTCACAAACGTCCAGACTGAGCGCGAAGTCGAACAGCCCGTTCCTGTGGCCACCAGTGCCATTGGTATCGACATGGGGATTGTGCGTTTCGCCACCCTGAGCGACGGCAGCTTCATCGCACCGCTTGGCAGTTTCAAAAAACACGAGCAGCGCCTGAGGAAATACCATCGGCGTATGAGTCGCAAAGTCAAGTTCAGCAAGAACTGGCAAAAAGCCAAAAGGAGAGTTCAAAAGGTTCACACCTGTATTGCCAATGCCCGTAAAGACTTCTTGCACAAGACCACAACAGAGATCAGCAAAAACCACGCGCTCGTTTGTATTGAGGACTTGCAGGTGAAAAATATGTCCAAGTCCAGCAAGGGGACAGCC
>RDZZ01000151.1 GCA_004293655.1 Polaromonas sp.
AATCCTGCCTGGGCGGGCATAGCCAGTGCACGTGCTGGAGCGCAATTTGGCCTGCATGCGCCTGCGCATGGCATTCAGGACGATGCCTTTAACCGCACGCGCTTTGCTGTGGTGTGTCTGCCGCAGACTTTGCCTTCACCGCCGGCAACTGGTAAAGATTGCATCAGTCTTGTTGTTTCAGTGACCAACCGTCCTGGTGCGGTACACGACATTCTTGTTCCTCTCAAAGACCATGGCGTGTCCATGACGCGTTTTGAATCGCGGCCAGCAAGGTCAGGACAGTGGGAATACTATTTTTACATCGACCTTCAGGGACACCCCTCGCAGCCGTCTGTCCAAGCTGCATTGGCAGAGCTGCAGCGGCTATGTGCTTTCTACAAAGTGCTGGGAACCTACCCTGCCAGCGAATGAGCCGGACACGGGCTCATTGAGATGCACCTACAAAAAATAAGAATGGTTCTATTGAATGTTTGAACAACTTGGACTCATTGGGTGCGGGCTCATGGGCGGCTCATTTGCGCTGGCGCTCAAGCGTGCCGGCCTTGTCAAGCGCGTGGTCGGTTACAGCAAGTCCCCCACCACCACTGAACGCGCACGCCAGATTGGCGTGATAGATGTGGAAGCCCCTTCGGCGCTGCTTGCAGTCTCTGGTGCAGATATTGTGTTGCTGGCTGTACCTGTTTCCGCCACAGAAGCGACCTTCAAAGCCATTCGTCACCTGATAACACCCACGACACTGGTCATGGACGTGGGTTCCACAAAGCAGGATGTGGTGGAAGCTGCGCGCCGCGTGCTGCGCGAGAATGTCGGCTGTTTTGTGCCCGCGCACCCCATTGCGGGCAGAGAAGCATCTGGCGTTGAACATGCTGACGCCAATTTGTACAACGGCAGGCAGGTGATCCTGACGCCGATTGAGCGTACTTTCACCATGCAGCTTCAAAAGGCAGTCGATATCTGGACGGCACTGGGCTGTGATGTCGTACAAATGGCACCCCAGGCGCATGATGCTGCCTATGCAGCTGTCAGCCACTTGCCGCACCTGCTCGCCTTTGCACTCATGAACAGTATTGAGGGTCAGCCTTACGGCATGGATTACTTATCATTGGCAGGCCCTGGCTTTCGCGACTTCACACGGATTGCAGCCAGCGAGCCAAAGATGTGGCGTGACATTTTGCTAGCCAACAAAGAGGAGTTGCTGGCACAGTCAAAAGCTTTTCAGCAGGCATTGCAGTTGCTTGAAAAACTGATCAGCAGCGGACAGGGTGATGCACTTGAAAACCTGATTCAGCAGGCCAGCCAAACCCGTGCTGACTGGCGAATAGCCTCGCAAAAATCCTCTAAATAAGTCAGCGCCATGTTCGATATTGCGTACCTTGACATTCCACCGCTAACGGGTGCGGGCGGTACTGTTCGTTTGCCAGGCTCCAAAAGTATTTCCAACCGGGTTCTTTTGCTGGCAGCCCTGAGCCACGGCAACACCACCGTGCATGACGTCCTGGCATCTGACGACACAGCCGTGATGCTCACAGCGCTGGAGCAGTTGGGCTGTACGGTACAAAAAAATGGCGATACGGTCACCATCAATGGGCTGGCTGGTCAGTTGCGCACTAAAAAAGCCAGCCTTTTCATGGGCAACGCGGGTACAGCCATGCGTCCCCTGACAGCTGCGCTTGCCGTGTTGGGCGGAGAGTTTGAGCTATCCGGCGTTGCGCGCATGCATGAGCGCCCGATTGGTGACTTGGTGGACGCTCTGCGGCAGCTGGGGTGTGGCATTGACTACCTGGGCACCCCTGGTTTTCCACCTCTGCGTCTGTACCCAGCAGTGCTTCAGCTGAATACGCCGATTCGCGTGCGGGGAGATGTTTCAAGTCAATTTTTAACCGCCTTGCTCATGGCCTTGCCTTTGGTGGCCCAACAGGACGTGTGCATCGAGGTCGTCGGCGAGTTGATCTCCAGACCTTATATTGAAATCACCCTCAATCTTCTGGCCAGATTCGGTATTCGGATCAAGCGCGAAGGCTGGCAGCATTTCACGATTCCCAAAGGCAGCCAGTACCAATCGCCCGGTCATATTCACGTCGAAGGCGATGCCTCATCTGCTAGCTATTTCATAGCATTAGGTGCAATAGCAGATTGCCATAGCGGCAAAAATGGTATTGAAATAAAAGGTGTTGGCTCTGAGTCCATCCAAGGCGACATCCGTTTTGTGGAAGCTGCCCAGATGATGGGCGCGCAGATAAGCAGCACACCCAATTCGCTGCACATCTCACGCGGTGCATGGCCGCTCAAAGCCATTGATCTGGACTGCAACCACATCCCAGATGCCGCCATGACATTGGCTGTCATGGCACTTTATGCCGAAGGCACCACTGTGCTGCGCAACATAGCGAGCTGGCGTGTCAAGGAAACCGACCGCATCGCCGCCATGGCCTGCGAGTTGCGAAAGCTCGGTGCAACAGTTGAGGAGGGCGATAACTACCTCAAGATCACGCCCCCGGCAACACCTATGGCGTGGAAAACAGCGCCGATTCACACGTATGACGACCACCGCGTTGCGATGTGTTTTTCACTGGCAGCCTTCAACCCAGCCCGATTGCCGATTCGGATTTTGGAGCCTCAATGCGTTGCCAAGACCTTTCCCGAGTATTTTGAAACCTTGTTCGCTACAGCAGAGGCAAAAACCAGCCAGATTCCCGTCATCTGCATCGACGGCCCAACCGCCTCGGGCAAGGGCACGCTGGCCGCGCAGGTGGCCCACCAGCTTGGCTACCACTATCTGGACTCAGGCTCGCTTTATCGCCTCAGTGCGCTTGCGGCCACCCGTGCGGGTGTGGGACTCGACGATGCAGCCGGTGTAGCCTGCATTGCGCGCAGCCTTCACATCAGTTTCAGGGGCGACCAGATTTATCTGGCGCAGGAAAACGTATCCGAGGCCATCCGCACAGAAGAGGCTGGTGTAGCCGCCTCCAAAGTATCAATCCATGCCGAGGTCCGCCTCGCACTGCTGGCGCTTCAGCACAGCTTTCGCAGTCTGCCGGGCCTGGTGGCCGATGGCAGAGACATGGGAAGTGTTGTTTTTCCTGATGCACCCCTGAAAATCTACCTTACAGCCAGCGTCCACCACCGGGCCGAACGCCGTCATAAGCAGTTGATTTCAAAGGGAAATTCAGCTACACTGCAAAACATTCAGCAAAATCTTGAGGCACGAGACGCGCGTGACATGTCGCGCCAAACTGCACCTTTGAGGCCCGCTGATAACGCCATGCTGCTTGACAACTCTGATTTGTCGATTGAAAAGTCGGTACGTCAAGTACTTGACTGGTGGCAAGGCACCCGGCCCTTCTGATCCCTGTGATGTCCTTGTCTGCAAGCGCCACGTCCTTGTTGACACAGCCAGGCATGGATCGGCGGGAACCTATAGAGCACCCGCAGCCTTCATTGACTGCACAACAAGCCGCAAACAGAAACAAAACTTTCAGCAATGTCGCTGATTGAACCCTGTGTTGTGGACTAGGAAAATTAATGTCTGAATCTTTTGCCGATCTATTCAACGAATCGCTCCAGCGCTCTGAAATGCGCACCGGTGAGGTCATCACCGCTGAAGTCCTTCGCATCGACCACAACCATGTCGTTGTCAATGCCGGACTGAAGTCCGAGGCCTACGTGCCGCTTGAAGAATTCAAAAATGACCAAGGCGAGCTTGAAGTCCAAGTTGGCGACTTTGTATCGGTCGCTATCGACTCGGTTGAAAACGGCTACGGCGACACCCTGCTGTCGCGCGACAAGGCCAAGCGCCTGGCCTCGTGGATGAGCCTGGAAAAAGCCCTGGAGTCCGGTGAATTTGTCACGGGCCAGACCAGTGGCAAAGTCAAGGGCGGTCTGACTGTCTTGGTCAATGGCATCCGCGCTTTCCTGCCTGGCTCGCTGATTGACACCCGCCCCATCAAGGACTTGTCTCCGTACGAGAACAAGACCATGGAGTTCAAGGTCATCAAGCTGGACCGCAAACGCAACAACGTCGTGCTGTCACGCCGCGCTGTGGTGGAAGCATCCATGGGCGAAGAGCGTGCCAAACTCATGGATACCCTCAAAGAAGGCGCAACCGTCAAAGGCGTGGTCAAAAATATCACCGAATACGGCGCCTTTGTTGATCTCGGCGGCATTGACGGCTTGCTGCACATCACCGACATGGCATGGCGCCGCGTACGCCACCCAAGCGAAGTGGTGACGGCTGGCCAGGAAATTGTGGCCAAGATCTTGAAGTTTGACACCGAGAAAAACCGCGTGTCCCTGGGTCTGAAACAAATGGGCGATGATCCATGGATGGGCGTGAATCGCCGCTATCCACAGGGCACGCGTTTGTTTGGCAAGATCACCAACATCGCCGATTACGGTGCATTTGTTGAACTTGAGCCGGGCATCGAAGGCCTGGTTCACGTGTCTGAAATGGACTGGACCAACAAGAACGTGGCACCGAGCAAGCTCGTGGCACTGGGCGATGAAGTCGAAGTCATGGTGCTTGAAATCGACGAAGACAAGCGCCGCATCTCTTTGGGCATGAAGCAGTGCAAGGCCAACCCTTGGCAAGAGTTTGCACAAGACACCAAGCGCGGTGACCGCGTCAAAGGCCCGATCAAATCCATCACCGACTTTGGTGTGTTCGTTGGCTTGGCCGCTGGTATCGACGGTCTGGTTCACTTGTCCGACCTGTCATGGAACGAGACCGGCGAAGCCGCTGTTCGCAACTACAAAAAGGGCCAGGAAGTCGAAGCGATTGTGTTGGCTGTTGACGTTGACCGCGAGCGCATCTCCCTGGGTATCAAGCAACTTGACTCCGACCCATTCACCACGTTTGTGTCGATCAATGACAAGGGTGCCGTTGTCACAGGCAAGGTCAAAACAGTGGATGCAAAAGGTGCTGAAATCGACCTGGGTGAAGACATCACAGGCTACCTGCGTGCGAGCGAAATCAGCCGTGACCGTGTTGAAGACGCGCGCAACGTGCTCAAAGAAGGCGATGAAGTCTCTGCAGTGGTGGTGAACGTGGATCGCAAGACCCGCAACATTCAGCTGTCGGTCAAAGCCAAGGACAACGCAGACCAGCAAGAAGCCATGGCAACACTCAGCCAGCAGTCAAGCCGTGAAAGTTCTGGCCTGACAAACCTTGGCGCACTGCTGCGCGCCAAGATGGACAACGCCGAGAAATAAACGGACTTCCCTGCCAATGGCGTGCAAGATCGCACTCACGTGCGACTTTTGCGCGCCACTTTGCTGTCCCCATCTTTATGACCAAAAGCGACCTTGTAGAACAATTGGCGGTACGGTTTAGTCAATTAACGCATCGCGATGCAGAACATGCAGTCAAGACGATTCTTGATGCGTTGAGCGAAGCCCTGGTGCGTGGACAAAGGGTCGAAATTCGTGGTTTTGGAAGCTTTTCAGTGAACCGTCGCCCACCTCGCATGGGCAGAAACCCACGTTCTGGCGAAAGTGTTGCCATTCCAGAAAAACGCGTCCCCCATTTCAAACCAGGTAAAGCATTGCGTGAGGCGGTAGATGCCCACACAGAAAAGTTGCTGACGACACGGGCACCTGAAAACTCAAAGTAAGCCGCTATTGTCAAGGTGCTGGCTACAATCATCTGAGACTGTTGCAGGAGTCTGAGTCAAATGAAATACCTGATGTGGCTGCTCAAGGCAGCCATTTTTTTTATGCTGTTTGCTTTTGCTCTGAACAACCAGCAGATCGTAGCCGTTTATTTCTTTTTTGGTACGCTCTGGAAGGCCCCCCTGGTGCTGGTTGTGTTGGCAGCGTTCACGTGCGGCTTGTCGCTGGGTGTCTTGGTGATGACTCCGCGCTGGTGGAGAAAAAGCAGAGCACACCGCAGAGACTTAGCGCTGCAAAAAACAGGGTATGGCGCCTCAGAAAAGACCACTGCACTTACGGATAACATCGCCATCCCCCGCCATGGAATTTGACTTCACCTGGGCTCTTCTGGGTTTGCCCATTGCGTTCACATTAGGCTGGTTCGCATCTCGGATTGACCTCAGGCAGCTGCGCATTGAAAACCGCCAGGCACCGAAGGCTTACTTTCGTGGTCTGAACTTTCTGCTCAATGAACAGCAGGACCGGGCCATCGATGCGTTCATCGAGGCTGTTCAAAACGACCCGGACACATCCGAGCTGCACTTCGCGCTGGGCAATCTTTTTCGCAGACGTGGCGAGTACGAACGTGCGGTGCGCGTGCATGAGCATCTGATGTCCCGAGGCGATCTGGCGCAACCCGAGCGGGATCGGGCCCAGCATGCATTGGCGCTGGATTTTCTGAAAGCAGGACTGCTGGATCGCGCGGAAGCGGCGCTGCGAAAGCTTGAAGGCACCGCCTACGAAGAGGAGGCGCGTCTGGCATTGCTGGCGATTTATGAGCGCTCGCGTGACTGGACGCATGCTGGTGACATCGCAAGCAAGCTCGACAGTCTGGGCCATGGCAGTTTTAGTGGGCGCCAGGCACATTATCTGTGTGAGCGGGCCAGTGCGTTTGTGGCAGCAGGTGACACCGACAAGGCTTTTGCTGCGCTGCAGACAGCTTGCAAGCTTGCTCCGACTTCAGCTAGAGCGTTGATTGAGCTGGCAAAGCTCTACAGCCAGCGTGATCAATACCAAGCGGCATATGACACCCTGCTCCAACTGGAAAAAGCAGCGCCGCAAGCATTGAGCCTGACAGCTGGCCTTCTGGTGAATATTGCACAGAATCCTCATTTCTTGCAGCCTGTTATGGACTTGCTGAAGACTCACCATGCACGCAGTCCCTCGCTCGATGTGATGGAAGCTATTGTCCAGCTGGAAAAAGACCCTCTTGCGGCCCGTCAGTGGTATCTCCAGCACCTAGAACGTGAGGCTTCCTTGGTAACGGCGGCCCGGTGGATTGCGGGCGAGAATCTCAGTGGTCAGGAGAACCACAAACTCGTCCAGCATGCATTAGAGCAAGCCACGAAACCACTGATGCGCTACCGCTGTGCAGCGTGCGGCTTTGAAGCCACCCAGCACTTCTGGCAGTGCCCTGGCTGTCAGACCTGGGACAGCTATCCGGCGCGGCGTGTGGAGGAGCTGTAGAGATGTACACCCCCGTGCTTAGCCCACTGCGTGTGGCAGCTCCCCCCTTGCAGGGGGCGACACCTGCGGCCTGGCAAAGCCAGTTCCGCACTGTCCGCTGGTATTTCAATTCGACACTATGACTACAACTCCATATTTATCATCCCAGCAGATCAGCAAAGCCCGCGTGCTGGTGGTGGGCGATGCCATGCTTGACCGCTACTGGTACGGTGCTGTAGAGCGTATTTCGCCAGAAGCCCCGGTTCCGGTGGTTCGCGTCACACGTACAGAAGAGCGTATTGGGGCCGCAGCTAACGTGGCCTACAACATTGTCACGCTCGGCGCCCAGGCTTCGCTGCTCACAGTCGTTGGCGAAGATGAGGCAAGCCACCTGCTGGAGAGCTTGGTTGCCCAAACGGGCATCACACCCTACTTTGGCCGGGATTCGCGGCTGAAAACCACCGTGAAACTGCGCGTCATCGGTCGTCAGCAACAACTCATCAGGCTTGATTTTGAAAATACGCCTGAAAACGAAGTTCTTGCTTCGCAATCTGCAACGTTTGAAAAACTGTACCCAGTGCATGATGCTGTGCTGTTTTCAGACTACGGCAAAGGCGGCCTGGCGCACATCGTGCTGATGATTGACCAGGCCAGAGCTGCAGGCAAAGTCGTGCTGGTCGATCCCAAGGGTTCTGACTACACGCGCTACAAGAACGCCACAGTCATCACGCCCAACCGGGCAGAGCTTGAGCAAGTGATCGGTGTCTGGCAGGGTGATGCAGACTTGGAAATCAAAGCACACAACCTTCGCCATGCACTCAACCTTCAGGCCTTGCTGCTCACGCGCAGCGAAGCGGGCATGACGCTGTTTGACGATCAGGGCCAACTGCATGTACCCGCACTAGCCCGAGAGGTGTTCGACGTCACGGGAGCCGGAGACACCGTGATTGCCACGCTAGCGGCGATGGCCGCTACAGGCATGAGCCTGCGTGATGCCGTGCCGATTGCCAACCGTGCTGGCGGCATTGTGGTCGGCAAGTTTGGTACCGCCACCGTGAACTGCACCGAGCTGTTTGGCGCTCTTTAAATCAAGGAATACTCCATGAAGATAGTTGTGACCGGGGCAGCCGGCTTTATTGGCAGCAATATTGTCAAGGGATTGAACGCCAAGGGGGTTGATGACATCATTGCGGTGGACGACCTGACCGAGGGCGATAAATTTCGTAACCTGGCAGACCTTCAAATCGCAGATTATGTCGATGCTGATGATTTTTATGACCTGTTTGCCAAAGGCGTTTTCGGACAAGTCGAAGCCGTTTTTCATGAAGGCGCGTGCAGCGACACCATGGAGCTCAACGGCAAGTACATGATGGACAACAACTACACGCTGTCCTGCAAGCTGTATCAAGCCTGTCAGTCGCAATCAACACGCCTGCTGTACGCATCGTCGGCAGCGACTTACGGCGGCTCTGACACTTTCAGTGAGTCGCCTGAATTTGAAAAGCCACTGAATGTCTATGGCTATTCCAAGCTGCTGTTTGACCAGCGCCTGAGGCGGGAAATCGGCCAGCGGTTTGAAAGTGCGTCAGTCCAGGTGGCGGGCTTTAGATATTTCAATGTGTATGGGCCGCGTGAACAACACAAAGGCCGCATGGCCAGTGTGGCGTTCCACCAGTTCAACCAGTACCAGGCCGAAGGCAAGGTCAAGCTGTTTGGCCCATACGGTGGTTATGGCGCAGGGGGCCAGATGCGCGACTTTGTTTTTATAGATGACGTTGTTGCCGTGAACCTCTGGTTTCTTGATCACCCCGAAAAATCTGGCATCTTCAACCTCGGTACAGGCTGTGCGCAGCCGTTCAACGATGTCGCCATAGCTGTGGTCAATACGTTGCGTGCAGGGCAAAATGAGGGTGCCCTGAGCCGCGACGAAGCCGTCCGTGGCGGTTTGATTGACTACATTGACTTTCCCGCTGCGCTGTCTGGCAAGTACCAAAGCTATACCCAGGCAGACTTAAGCGCGCTGCGTGCAGTCGGCTGCAACCACGCTTTCTCAGATGTACAAACGGGAGTAGCGGCTTACATGCAGTGGTTGAGCAAGTCAAAAAAATAAGTTGAAATCAGGGTTTGCCCGCTCAAAAATATCGCTCTGCGGTCAACCTGGTCAAGACGCAACCGTTAGTTAAGGGAACCACTTCAATAATGAAACTGGTTTCTGTGTACCCCCATCCAAATCAGAGGAGTTTTCTCATGTTCAAGAAATTACTGGCGTTTTTTGCCACCATGTACATGGCCGCGTCTTTCGCTGCCGTTGACGTCAACAAGGCCACTGCTGCCGAACTCGATGGGGTCAAGGGTATTGGCCCTGCTATCTCGGGCAAGATTGTTGATGAGCGCAAAAAAGGTAACTTCAAGGACTGGAACGACTTCATTGGACGCGTCCCGGGCATTGGTGAAGGCAATGCGGCTAAATTTTCTGCTGAAGGTCTGACAGTTGGCGGTTCGGGTTTCAAAGGCGCTGCCGCTGCCCCTGCCGCTGCTAAAAAAGATGACAAACCCGCTGCTGCGGCTGCGCCTGCAGTCAAAGCCGAAGAGAAAAAAGCCGAGACCAAACCTGCCGCCACATCAGCTGCACCTGCTGCACCAGCGTCTGCGGCAAAAGAAGTTAAAAAAGACGCCAAGGCTGAAGCAAAAGCCAAGGCTGACGAAGAAAAGGCTAAAAAAGCAGCAGATGAAAAAGCCAAAGCTGATGAGAAGAAGAAAAAAGCTGACGAAGCAAAAGCCAAAGCAGATGCAGACAAAGCAGCCAAAGCGGATGCGAAAAAAGCCAGTGAAACCAAACCTGCAGCCAAAGATGGTGCCAAGGCAGACGCCGCCAGCCCTGCCGCAAGTGCTGCCAAAAAATAAGCAAATATTCAGTACGCGAAATACATACTGGAAAACTTCAAAAAAACCCGCAATTCAGCGGGTTTTTTTGTATCTTGCCCATATGCATACCCAGGCAAAACGAACGCCGGCGCAGACACACCACTGATCGTGGGATGATATTGGTACATTTATTTGAGGCATGCCGAAATGTCTGATGCGCTTACCCTGTTTTCACTTCCTCTTTTCCCTCTAGGCACCGTGCTTTATCCAGGCGGACTGCTGAGCTTGAGGATTTTTGAGGTTCGATATCTGGACATGATTGGCAAATGCCATAAAACAGGTGCGCCCTTCGGCGTTGTGGCACTCACCGAAGGCTCTGAGGTGCGAAAACCTGGCGTCAAAACGCCCACGGGTGATGGATTCGCGCAGGAAAACTTCAGCACAGTAGGTACGCTGGCAACCATCGCCGATTTTTTAGTTCCGCAACCGGGTTTGATGGTCATCCGTTGTAGGGGTACCCAACGGTTTGAGATCTCAAAGCGCGAAAAACTCAAACATGGCCTGTGGATAGCCGATGTCACCTACCTGCAAGACGATCAGGCTGTGACCATTCCGGATGACCTGCAAAGCACGGCTGATGCGCTGGGCAAGCTGATCAAGACCCTTCAAGAGCGAGGCGATGTATCTGCCGAACAGATGCCGCTGCTGGCGCCTTACAGGCTGGATGACTGCGGCTGGGTTGCCAACCGCTGGTGTGAGTTGCTGCCCATGCCCCCAGAGCTGAAACAGCGTTTGATGGAGCTGGACAATCCGCTGCTCAGACTTGAGTTGATCAGCGACATTTTGGAGCGTACGGGCATTTCGCGTTGACGCTTGGCTGCTGCTTGCCAGCAAGTGTCTTATA
>RDZZ01000152.1 GCA_004293655.1 Polaromonas sp.
GCCCCAGTTTTCGGCCTCTGTTGACAGGGGCGAGCCGGTCGAGCCGAGTGCCCGCACTGCTGACAAATCGCCGCAGCTTGCCAGCTCGACGCCTGCCTTCATGCAGTTGGCATAAAACGCCGCGCCCGCCCCGAAGAAGGTCACGCCGGTGTTGGCAGCAAAACGCCACAGCGTCGTCCAGTCGGGTTTTTCTCTGGTGCCACCGGGGTTGCCGTCAAAAATCACGCATGTCGTGCCGTTGAGCAAGCCGCTGAGCTGCGCGTTCCACATCACCCAGCCGGTCGAGCTGTACCAGTGGTAGCGCTCGCCAAAGGTGTTGGCGGCGTAGCTGCAACCCATGTCGTTGTGCAGCACCTTGAGCGCCAAGGCGACCACGATGGTGCCGCCATGGCCATGCACGATGGGTTTGGGCAGGCCGGTGGTGCCGCTGGAATACACAATCCACAGCGGGTGGTCAAACGCCAGCCAGAGCGGCTCAAAGGCGGCGGTTTGTGCATCGTTTTGGCTACTGGCGCAATCAAATCGGGCACTACCCGCTATTGAATTTGTAGCATTTGACAGGCTGTGAAGCATGACATGCTGCACGCTGGGCAGGGCGGCGCACAGCTCTTGCAGCACGCCGGTGCGCTCAACGGTGCGCCCGCCGTAGGTCACGCTGTCGCAGGCGATCAACACTTTGGGCGCGATTTGCCGAAAGCGGTCCAGCACCGCGTTGACTCCCATGTCGGGCGCGCACACGCTCCACACCGCGCCCAGGCTGGCCGTGGCCAAAAAGGCGACCATGGTCTCGGGGATATTGGGCAGGTAGGCGGCCACCCTGTCGCCTGGCTGCACGCCGTGCGCCTTGAGGTGCAGCGCGACTGAGGCGACCTGGCGCTGCAGCTCGGGCCAGCTGATCTGGCGTGCGGCGCTGCCTGCGGCCAGGCTGGCCTCGTCGTGGCTGATGATGGCAGGCACACCCGCGCTGGCAGCGGCTTTTGCGTGGCGAAACACCTGCTGCGCGTAGTTGACCTGCGCGCCGGGAAACCACACGGCACCAGGCATGCAGCGCTTTTGCAGCACGGCGCGGTACGGTGTGGGGGACTGCAGCTCAAAATAGTCCCAGATGCTTTGCCAGAAGCCCTCCAGGTCAGTGACGGACCAGTGCCAGAGCGCGTCGTAGGTGTCAAACTGCAGGCCGCGCTGGCTGTGCAGCCAGTTTTGGTACAGGCGTATCTGGGCAATGTTGGGGGTGCTCATGGCCTACAGCTTAACTCCGTACAACGCCCGGTGGTCTGTGCCCAGCCGGACTCGGGCGGTCTGCCACACCGCCACACTGCCACATCGCCACAGCCTCGCCAGAGTTGTACAAAGCGCCCTATAGTCCAGTACATCCCGCCCCCACACCCTTTTGAGACCCCCATGCGCATCTGGAAGCAAGCCATCTCTGTCGAATCCTTGCGTGCAAGCAACGCCAACAATGCCGTGTCGCACCTGGGCATCGAGTTTCTGGAAGTCGGCGACGACTTCATCCGCGCCCGCGTGCCGGTGGACCACCGCACCATGCAGCCCTACGGCCTGCTGCACGGCGGCGTGTCGGTGGTGCTGGCCGAAACGCTGGGCTCGTGCGGTGCCGCCTACGCCGCGCCCGCTGGCCACCGCGTGGTCGGGCTGGACATCAATGCCAACCACATCAAGGGCGTGGGCAGCGGCTGGGTCACCGGCGTCACCCGGCCCGTACACATTGGCCGCAGCACGCAGGTCTGGGCCATTGAGCTGACCAATGACAAAGGCGAGCTGACGTGCGTCTCGCGCATCACGATGGCGGTGTTGCCGCAAAAGCAGTGAAGTCGTTGGGTAGAGGCCGATTTTGTGAGTCAAAACAGGCTCCACGGCAATGCAGTCTTGCCTTTTCAGCTATTATTTTTGCAGCAAATCTTCAAGCCTGCAGCCTTCGCCCAAGTCCTCCATCACCCCCCACGCCCATCACCAGCCTGTGCGTGGCCCGCGTCGCTGCCACATAAAACACCCGCGCTGCTTCCTTCTCGTCCTCGCCCGGCACAGGCATGTGCCCCACGCCGGGCAGCGCCACCACGGAGAACTCCAGGCCCTTGCTGACCTTCATGGTCATTACCTTGATCTTGTTGCTGGTGGGGTCAAAGTCGCCAGCGGCCAGGCGATTTTCAACCGGCAGCCTGCGCTGTGCCAGCACCTGTGCGCACAGGTCGCGGGTCTTCCTGTCGGCGCACAGCACCGCCATGTCGCCCCAGGCAAAGCCTTCCTGGTGGGCGCTGGCCAGCTGGTCGGCGATGGCCAACGCTTCTTCGCGCAGCGTGGGCAGTTTGAGGATGATCGGGGCTTGCCCATCACGCCCGCAGCTCACGGGCCTGAGCATGGGAATGCCGTCGTCGCCTTTGTCGTCTGCGGTCAGCAGATCGGCAGCCACCGAGCTGGCGGTTTGCAGAATCTGGCGGGTGTTGCGGTAGTTGATTTTTAAAATGGTGGTGCGGCCCTGCGCCTGTATGCCCACGCTTTTGAAGCTGAACTGTTTGGAGCGCGCGCGTTCGTAAATGCTCTGCGCATCGTCAAACAGCACCAGCAGGCTGTTGGTGGCGGGGTCAACCATCTGGGTCACGAGTTTGAGCCATTCGGGTGCGAAGTCATGGCCCTCGTCAATCAGCACGGCCTGGTATTGCCCGCTGGGGATTTGTTTGCGCTCTACCGCGCGGATGACGTGGTTTGCCAGCTCGTCAAAAAAGTATGGCCCTTGCGGTGGCAGCGCCTGCCCATAAGTCGTGAGCTGGTGGTGGCACCAGCTGTGAAAGTGGCGCACATGAACCTTCTCGCTCAAGCCTTTGTGGGCCATCACGCTGGCCAGTTTGACACCCAGCGGCTCGTTGAAGCACAAAACCAGGACGGGTTTGCTGCTGGCCGTGCTGACTTTGGCCAGGTGTTCAGCCCGGTAACCCAGAATCATGGTTTTGCCTGAGCCTGCCACGCCATGAATCACGCGGTGCCCATCGCCCAGGCTGCGTGCCAGCTGCTCTTGCTGCAAGTCCATCACGCGCATGATGTCGGGCAGCTCGGCCTGCTCGTTGTTGTCATCAAACAGATCACCTGACGTTTGCACGCGCACCTGGGGGAACATGATCCAGCGCACGCGGTCGAGTTGGGGCAGGCTCATCGCGCCGCCCATCATGTGCGGGAACATGTCCCACAGGCGGCTTTGCAGGTCTTCGGCATCGACGCTTTCCAGCATCTCGTCCTGGCAAATCACGCGGTGCGGCTCAATCGCGTGGTGCAACTGGGCGGTGTCAAACTGTTTGCGGGTGATGTTGGGCAGCACCACGCCGTAGCTCCAGGGAAAGGCAAGTTTGCCCTGGTAGCGGCCATCGGCCTGGAGC
Organism: Polaromonas sp.; assembly: GCA_004293655.1. Taxonomy (GTDB): domain Bacteria; phylum Pseudomonadota; class Gammaproteobacteria; order Burkholderiales; family Burkholderiaceae_C; genus Polaromonas. Next base: position 3,384 of record RDZZ01000152.1, read on the forward strand.
AGTTGTGGGTCACGCTCCAGCGCGTTGACGACCTGATGCGCGTACTGGCGGGCTTGCGCCAGTGGGTTGGCAATGGTCTTGGGACTGCCGTCGGGCGCGATGACCCAGTCGTTTTTGTCGGCCTGCACGATGGTGCCGAGCTTGAAGTCTTTGACCTCCAGCACCAGAATGCCCCGGCGTGGGTGCATCACAACAAAATCAGGGTGCGCGTGCCTGGGGCCGACGGGCACGTCGTACCACAGCAGGTAATCGGCATCGAGCTTTTGCTCCAGCCGCTCGGCCACACGCTTTTCGCCGGGAGACATGCGTGACACACAAGCACTCAAGGAAGGTATTAAAACGGCCACTTTGAACCCCTTTGTTTTGTTTGAAACCAAACACATCATGCCGGATAAAGCGCAGTTTTTGATGTGGGAACCTCTGCCCCCGGCAAACTCTGAAAAAGCGAAGCAAGCAAACGCGGAGGACGACCGATCATGGCCATGACCACCACCTTGTCCGCGTCAAAGCCAGGCCCGATCCGAAGGCAACTGCTCGCCGTGGCCTGGGTGGGTGTGCCTGCGCTCTGGCTGGGCAGTCGTGATTTGCTGAGCACACCATTTGTGCGGGCACGGACGGGCTGCAGGCCCGTTTTGCAATGGTGGCGGCGGCTTGAAGCATCATCTGGCAGACGAGCAGTTGTGATGGCTGTTTGCTATGTAATCAATAGCTGCTTGTGCAGGTGTTACGTGCGCTAAAGGCCTGAAAAGCCTGTAAAAGGTGACTGCAAAGGTCGAAGGCAGTCAAGTCATTCAACGCAGAGGCGCAGAGAACGCAGAGCAAGACGAGGGGGGGGGGAGGGGAAATAGTTTTTTAATTCTTTCTCTGCGGTTCTCTGCGTACTCTGCGCCTGAAGCGTTGAAGGTTTCCTGATTCCTCTGGGTCAGTCGTTACATAACAAAGGCACAGCAAACATTCAATGACCTGTTTTTCCTGTCACAGCCTTTGTCGCCAGATGCCCCAGCGGCAAGGCGCTGCTGGCCTTGACTTCCCCGAGTGAAAAGCTGGTGTGAATGTCTTTGACGTTGGGCAGGTTCATGAGGTGGTGCAGGGCAAATTTGCTGAAGGCTTCCAGGTCTTTGGCCACCACCTGCAGCTCAAACGTGCCAGCGCCACTGATGTAGTGGCATGACACGACCTCAGGCATTTTTTTTATCGACTCTTCCAGCTGGCGCGTGGCATCGCCGTTGTTGCGGTCTGCATCCAGCCGCACAAAAGCCAGCACGCCCAGGCCGATTTTGTGGCGGTTGATGTCTGCGCGGTAGCCGGTGATGAAGCCCGCCTCTTCCAGCGCCCGCACGCGCCGCCAGCACGGGGCGGCAGACAGACCCACACGGGAGGCGAGTTCGGCGTTGGTCTGGCGGGCATCGTTTTGCAGTTGCACCAAAATGGCGACGTCAAACTTGTCAAGTGTTTCCATAAACCGTATTTTGCAGCAAGATTCTTGCGTAAACATCGCTTGACGGGGCACATTGCGCAAAGACTTATCCGGCGCTTGGGCATACACTTTGCGTGCATTCAATGCCAGCTTCCAACGCAAAGACGCTAAATCGCAAAGTTCGCAAAGTTCGCAAAGTTCGCAAAGTTCGCAAAGTGAGAAAGAACAAATATTGAAGCTTGTCCTTCGCGTTCTTTGCACCTTTGCGCCCGAGCACATTCGCCAGTCACTCCAGACCGTGACGCTGGACGATAAATACAGCCTGGACTACGGCCACGCTTTCATGAGTGGCGTGCAAGCCCTGGTCAAACTGCCGATGTTGCAACAACTGCGCGACAAGGCGCAGGGCAAAAACACGGCGGGCTTTGTTTCGGGCTACCGTGGCTCGCCGCTGGGCGGGTATGACCAGGCATTGGTCAAGGCGGCCAGATACCTCAAAGAGCGCAACATCGTTTTTCAGCCAGGCGTCAATGAAGAGCTGGCCGCTACTGCCGTGTGGGGCACGCAGCAGCTCGGTTTTGCGCCGCCGGGCACCAACAAATTTGATGGGGTGTTTGGCATCTGGTATGGCAAAGGCCCAGGGGTAGACCGGACATCAGATGTGTTCAAACACGCCAACATGGCAGGCACCACGGCCTGGGGCGGCGCAATTGCAATTGCGGGCGATGACCACATTTCTAAAAGCTCGACTGCGGCGCACCAGAGCGACCATATTTTCAAAGCCTGCGGGTTGCCCGTGTTTTTCCCGGCCAGTGTGCAGGAGATTCTGGACCTCGGGCTGCATGCCATTGCGCTGAGCCGCTACGCGGGCGTGTGGTCGGCCATGAAGACGATTCAGGAAATTGTGGAGTCATCGGCCAGCGCCATGATTGACCCGGAGCGCGTGCAGATCAAAACACCGACAGATTTCCAGATGCCGCCCGGCGGCGTACACATCCGCTGGCCCGATGCGCCGCTGGCCCAGGAAGAACGCCTGTTTGACACCAAGTGGTACGCCGCGCTGGCCTACATCCGCGCCAATCGCCTGAACTACAACGCCATTGAAGGCAAAAACGACCGCTTTGGCATGATCGCCAGCGGCAAGGCCTACAACGACACGCGTCAGGCACTCATCGACCTGGGGCTGGACGATGCAACTTGCCAGCAACTGGGCATTCGCCTGCACAAGGTCGGTGTGGTCTGGCCGCTGGAGGCGCAGCTCACGCGCGAATTTGCCACGGGCCTGCAAGAGATTCTGGTGGTGGAAGAAAAACGTCAGGTCATTGAATACCAGCTCAAGGAAGAGCTGTACAACTGGCGCGCCGATGTGCGGCCCAACATTGTGGGCAAGTTTGGCGACGCCGGGCAAGACGGCGGCGGCGAGTGGAGCATGCCGAACCCGTCAGCCAACACGCTTTTGAGAGCCAACGCTGACCTGTCACCCGCGCTGATTGCCAAGGCCATTGCAGGGCGCATCAAAAAACTCGGCCTGGACGCTGACATGACAGCGCGCATTGATGCACGGCTGGCGGTGCTGCAGGCCAAAGAGCAATCGCTGACGGTCTTGAGCGTGGACAGTGAACGCACGCCGTGGTTTTGCTCAGGCTGCCCGCACAACACATCGACCAAAGTACCAGAAGGCTCACGCGCCATGGCGGGCATTGGCTGCCATTACATGACGCTGTGGATGGACCGCAGCACCATGGGTTTTACGCAAATGGGCGGTGAGGGCGTGCCCTGGGTCGGCCAGCAACCGTTCACGACCGACACGCATATGTTTGCCAACCTGGGCGATGGCACCTACTTTCACAGCGGGCTGCTGGCCATTCGCCAGTCGATTGCAGCGGGCATCAACATCACCTACAAGATTTTGTACAACGACGCGGTGGCCATGACAGGTGGCCAGCAGATCGGCGAGCGTGCTGAAGGGCACTCGGTTGTGCAGATAGCGCAGTCCATGCGGGCAGAAGGTGCTATGAAAACCATAGTAGTGACGGACGAGCCTGAAAAATACGACGGCGTGACGCTGGCAGAAGGTGTGACAGTTCATCACCGCGATGAGCTGGACACACTGCAAAAACAGTTCCGCGAGATCAAAGGGTGTACCGTCATCATTTATGACCAGACCTGTGCGACTGAAAAGCGCCGCCGCCGCAAGCGCGGCACGCTGGCAGACCCTGCAGCACGGGTCGTGATCAATGAGCTGGTGTGTGAAGGCTGTGGCGACTGCAGCGTGCAGTCCAACTGCATGAGCGTGGAGCCGCTTGAAACCGAGTTTGGCCGCAAACGTCAAATCAACCAGAGCACCTGCAACAAGGACTTTTCATGCGTGAAGGGCTTTTGCCCCAGCTTTGTCACGGTGGAAGGCGGGCAGCTCAAGAAAAAAGCCAGAGGCGATAAAAAAATCAGTCCGTTTGAAGGCGGCACGCTGCCCGAGCCAGTTGTTCCGATACTGGGTGCAGACCACCCGGTGTGGGGCATTGTGGTGGCAGGCGTGGGCGGCACAGGCGTGATCACCATCGGCCAGTTGCTGGGCATGGCGGCGCACATTGAAGGCAAGGGCATCGTCACGCAAGACGCTGCAGGTCTGGCGCAAAAAGGTGGCAGCACCTGGAGCCACGTACTCATCAGCGCCCGGCCCGGTGACATCTGCACCACGCGCGTAGGCACGGCGAGCGCTGATCTGGTCATTGGCTGCGACCCCATCGTTGCGGCCAACAAGGAAACCATGCTGCGCATGCGTCTGGGCAGAACGCATGTGGCGCTGAACGCACACGCGGCACCCACCGCTTCATTTGTACACAACGGCGCGTGGCAAAACCCGGGCGCTGCCTGCCAGGCTGAAATCGTCAAGGCTGTGGGTGCGGACAATGTTGGTGCCTTCAACGCCGACGCAGCAGCGACCCAGCTGATGGGCGACAGCATCTACACCAACCCGATGCTGCTGGGTTATGCGTGGCAAAAGGGCTGGATTCCGCTGGGGCTTGAATCTTTGATGCGCGCGATTGAACTCAATGCCGTGGCGGTTGAAAACAACAAAACCGCTTTCGCCTGGGGCCGCCGCGCCGCGCATGACCTGGCATCGGTTGACAAGCTGTTTGCGTCAGGCCAAGTCATTGCCATGCCGGTGCTGGCTTCACGGGAAAGTGTCGATACCCTGGTCGCACGCCGGGTCGAGTTTTTAACCGCTTACCAAAATGCGGCCTACGCTCAAAGCTATGAGGCGTTTGTGCGCAAGGTCGAGCAGGCCGAATCTGCGCTGGGTAAAACGCTGCTTACCCAAAACGTGGCGCGTTACCTGTTCAAGCTGATGGCGTACAAAGACGAGTATGAAGTGGCACGCTTGCACACAGATACAACTTTTTTAAACAAGATCAATGCCATGTTTGAAGGCGATTTCAAGATCAACTACCACCTTGCGCCGCCGTTGATCTCCAAAACCAATGACAAGGGCGAGTTGCAAAAGCGCAGGTTTGGCCCCTGGTTACTGACGGGTTTCAGGCTGCTGGCCCGGCTCAAGGGCTTGCGCGGCACGGCTCTGGACGTGTTTGGGCGCACTGCCGAGCGACGCATGGAGCGTGCGCTGATCGTTGACTACAAGGCGTCCATTGAGACGGTGCTCCCGTCACTGACGGCGCAAAACCATGCGGTTGCGGTTGAAATTGCCCGCATTCCCGAGATGATCAAAGGCTACGGACACGTCAAGGAGCGCCATGTCAAGGCTGCGCGCCTGCAGGGGGCGGCCCTCGTGCAGCGCTTTGCCAGTCCTGCCCCGGCCAGCCAAAAGCTCGCAGCTTGAGGACCGCCGCGCTGGCCATGCATTCCGCTTGCCAATGACCTGACAACGCACGGGTTGCCCCATCGGGCCCATACCCGCCCACCTGGTCTGCCCGCATACAATCGCGGGCTGTGCTGCATCCACCCTAGGGACAACCATAGGGACAGCACGCCCCCCTTTTTTGTATTATTTAATCGTTGTGGAGTCTGCCGTGTTCATCTCTTCTGCCTTTGCCCAAGCCGCTCCAGCCGCCGCCCCTGGCGGTGACATGATGTCGTCGTTGACCGGCATGTTGCCGCTGGTGTTGATGTTTGTGGTGCTGTATTTCGTGATGATTCGGCCACAAATGAAAAAGCAGAAAGAGCACCGCGCCATGATTGATGCGCTGGCCAAAGGCGATGAAGTGGCCACCGCAGGCGGCATGCTGGGCAAGGTGACCAAGCTCGGTGACGCTTACCTGACCCTTGAGCTGACCCCCGGCGTTGAAGTGCAGCTGCAACGCAGTGCCATCGTGCAGGTGCTGCCCAAAGGGGCGATCAACACGTCCAAGTAAAAACAATGTGGGCAGGCTCAGGAGAGGCAAAGACCAAGGCAGCGGGCTTTGCCCCTGATCAGCCCGTGCCATTTTCCAGCAGCCTATTTGTGCCCATCAGTTCACCAGGAACAGTCCTCTCATGAATCGTTATCCGGTCTGGAAATACGCCGTTATCGTGGTCGCCTTGCTGGTGGCCGTGCTGTACACGCTGCCCAATTTTTTTGGCGAAGCACCGGCGGTACAGGTCTCCAGCAGCAAGTCTTCTGTCAAGGTGGACACCACAACGGTGGCGCGCGTTGAGCAGGCGCTCAAAGACGCCAAAATTGTGCCCGATGCAGTAGCACTCGACGGTACATCAGTCAAGGCGCGTTTTGGTGATACCGACACCCAGCTCAAAGCCAAGGACGCGATTCAAAAAGCCCTGAGTCCTGACCCGGCAGACACTTCGTATGTGGTGGCGCTTAACTTGCTGTCGCGCTCGCCGGCCTGGCTGACATCGCTTCATGCAGCGCCCATGTACCTTGGCCTGGATTTGCGTGGGGGCGTTCACTTCATGCTGCAGGTGGACATGCAGGCCGCGCTGACAAAAAAGGCTGAATCGCTGGCGGGCGATCTGCGCCTGCTGCTGCGTGAAAAAAGTATTCGCCACGCCGGTATCAACCGCAACGCCCAGGCGATCGAGATCAGGTTTCGCGACAGCCCGACGCTGCTGGCTGCCAAAAACCTGATTCAAGATCAGCTCCCTGACTTGCAGACCACCGAGACACCCGATGGCACCGAGTACCGCTTGACCGCCAGCATCAAACCAGAGGCGGCCCGCCGTATTCAAGACCAGGCGCTGAAACAAAATATCGTCACGCTGCACAACCGCATCAACGAGCTGGGTGTGGCTGAGCCAGTGATCCAGCAGCAGGGCATTGACCGCATTGTGGTGCAACTGCCGGGTGTGCAGGACACAGCCAAGGCCAAAGATATTTTGGGCCGCACCGCCACGCTTGAAATGCGTCTGGTCGATGAAAGTGCCGAGGCACGCGCGGCTGAGAACAACAGTGGCGCGGTGCCTTTTGGCTCCGAACGTTATCTGGAGCGCGACGGTCGCGCCGTGATCGTGAAAAAGCAGGTCATCATCACGGGTGAAAACCTGACCGACGCGCAGCCGGGTTTTGACTCCCAGAACCAGCAACCCAAGGTGGACCTGACGGTCGATGCCAAGGGCGGGCGCATCATGCGAGACACCAGCCGTGAGAACCTTAAAAAGCGTATGGCGATCCTGCTGTTTGAAAAAGGCAAGGGTGAAGTGCTGACGGCACCTGTCATTCAGGGCGAGTTGGGCAACCGGTTCCAGATTTCGGGCTCCATGAGTGTGGTCGAGGCCAATGACCTGGCCTTGCTGCTGCGTGCAGGCTCACTGGCCGCACCGATGGAGATTATCGAAGAGCGCACCATTGGCCCAACACTGGGTGCAGAAAACATCGCCAAAGGCTTTAACAGCGTGACCTGGGGCTTTGTGGTGATTGTGGCTTTCATGGGCGTGTACTACATGATGTTTGGCCTGTTCTCAGGTATCGCACTGGCTGTCAATTTACTGCTGCTGGTGGCCGTTTTGTCGATGCTGCAGGCCACACTGACTTTGCCCGGCATGGCCGCCATGGCGCTGGCTTTGGGCATGGCCATTGACTCCAACGTGCTGATCAATGAGCGCATCCGCGAAGAGCTGCGCAACGGCGCGTCGCCCCAAGCGGCCATTCATGCCGGCTACGAGCGTGCCTGGGCAACGATTCTGGATTCCAACATCAGCACCTTGATTGCGGGCCTGGCGTTGCTGGCGTTCGGCTCCGGCGCAGTACGGGGCTTTGCAGTGGTGCATTGCATTGGCATTCTCACCAGCATGTTCTCGGCTGTATTTTTCTCGCGCGGTCTGGTCAACCTCTGGTATGGCCGGCAGAAAAAATTGAAGTCAGTATCGATTGGCACGGTCTGGCGTACACCACAGAACGATACGCCGCCTGCAGGTAAAAAAGCCGTCTCGGTGACCTGATTCAGGCTGAAAATACAAACAAGAACAGGACAACTGACATGGAATTTTTCAAAATTCGCAAAGACATACCGTTCATGCGGCATGCCAGGATTCTCAATGCCGTCTCCCTGATTACGTTTGTACTGGCAGTGTTTTTTCTGTTCACACGCGGGCTGCATCTGTCAGTGGAGTTCACAGGCGGCACCTTGCTGGAGGTCAGCTACTCAAAACCTGCCGATGTCGAGGCCATACGCAAGACGCTGACCGGGCTTGGTTTGACAGACGTTCAGGTCCAGAATTTCGGCACAGCGCGTGATGTGATGATTCGCCTGCCAGCTCAAAAGGGCGTCAGCAGCACACAACAAAGCGACAAGGTTCTGGCCGCTTTGAAAGCCACCGATGTGGATGTCAAACTCAAGAGGGCAGAATTTGTAGGCCCGTCTGTGGGCGAAGAGCTGGCGCAAGATGGCTTGAAGGCACTGGGCATGGTGGTGCTGGGGATCATGGTGTATCTGGCGTTTCGCTTTGAATGGAAATACGCGGTAGCGGCCATCATTGCCAACTTGCATGATGTGGTGATTATTCTGGGCTTTTTTGCGTTCTTTCAGTGGGAGTTTTCATTGTCAGTGCTGGCCGCCGTGCTGGCTGTGCTGGGTTACTCCGTCAATGAGTCGGTGGTGATTTTTGACCGTATCCGTGAAAACTTCAGACGCTTTCGCAAAATGGACACGGTGCAGATCATTGACAACGCGATCACGTCCACCATCAGCCGAACCATCATCACGCACGCGTCAACGCTGATCATGGTGTTGTCAATGCTGCTGTTCGGCGGTGCAACGCTTTTTTATTTTGCACTGGCACTGACCATTGGTATTTTGTTCGGCATTTACTCGTCGGTATTTGTCGCTGCAGCGATTGCCATGTGGCTGGGCATCAGGCGTGAAGACCTTGTCAACAAGTCTGGCGCCAAGAAGGAAGAAGACCCCAACGATCCCAATGCTGGCGCAACGGTGTAAGCTCATCAATCACTATCCGGGCAGTTTGTGGCCGACAACAATTCAAAAAACAGTCTTCTTGCCCGGCAAGCGCGTGAGTTGTTTACAGCGCGGGCAGTCGCTGGTTTGCCTGAGCTTTGCAAACTACTTCGCGAAAGATTGTCTGAGTTGCAAGCGCAGCCAGGTAATCCGCGTGAAATACAGGAGCGGCGGGACGCATGGCAAGCTTTTGAGTCTGCCAATGCGGCGTGGATAGCGGGCACCAGTGCTGCCTGGAAAAGGGCACAACTTGCAGTCGCGACAGCAGCGCCCGGCACATCGGCGCCGTCGCTGCTTGACAGCGGGAAATTCGAGTTGATGGACAACGAGGTGGTCGAGGCCCGTATTCTGGCTTCACGCTTTGCCCTGCGCTTGCTGGATTTCGCAAGCTGGGAACTCAATGACCTGCGTCTGCGGATTCAGAGCCTTGAAGGACTCATGGAGCTTCCAAAGGACGATATTTTTCGTCCTGAAGTCCTGGCTCGTCACCTGGTAGATCAATGGACCCAAGTCAAACTCTCACGCGCCTTGTGGGTCATGTTGCAAGACCTTGTGCAAGGCAAACTTTCAGAGCACCTGTTGGGAGTCTATCGTGCAACCAACGCCTTTTTGATTGAGCGCGGGGTGATGGCCGAGATCGACTTTAGGTCGCAGGTCAAGCGCGTGCCCAGTGGGGGGGACGTGAGAAAAGAACTCACCAGAAAAGCTCCCGCTACCGTGCAAGGCGGACTGGATACAGGCAGATCTGGCATATCTGAAAATCGTCATGGCGGATTCGGCGGGGCGGGCGTGGCTGGGCAGTCTGCCAACATGCCAGGCACCAGCCATGCTGGCGCTGGCCATATTGCCAGCGGGGAAAAAGATGGCGGGAAACGAGCTGGGTCTGGCGGCAGTGGTGGTTTTGGGAGCACTGGTGGCAGACCCGTTACAAGCTCCACACACTACGACACCCGGATGCAGTCGGCAATGACGCCCATCGCCAGGGCGCGTATGCATGCCCAGGGCGTGATGGGTCATCTCAAGAAACTTCTCTTGAGCCACCAAGTTCCCCCCTTCGAGGCCGCGCGCGGTCAGCAGGCATCGTTCCAGTTGTCGAATGTGCTGGACAACCTGTTGACGGCAGATAACACCGAGCGTGTAGCAGGGACCAGGCCAGCAGTTCCTGTCGTCTATGGCTCCATGCACGTGGAGCAGGCTTCAAGCGTGTTACGCCAACGCACCAGTACCCTTAAACAGGCCGCATCGAGTCCTGCTGAAAAAGCAACGGTTGAAATAGTCGCCCTCATGTTCCAGAGCATCTTGGAGGAAGACCGCATTGCACCAGCCATACGCGTCTGGTTTGCCCGCTTGCAAATGCCGGTGTTGCGCGTCGCGATTGCCGAACCTGAGTTTTTTGACTCCCTTGAACATCCGGCCAGGCGGTTGATTGACCGCATGGGTTCGTGTGTGCTGGGCTTTGATGTGGCTGTCTCGGGTGGCGCCATGGAGGCCGAGATCAAACGTGTGGTTCAGGTGATTGAGCAATATCCAGAGACTGGACGGCGTGTTTTTCAGCTCGTGTATGACGAGTTTCAAAAATTTCTTTCCAAATTTTTGTCCGAACAGGGCAGTGCCGCGCGTGTGGTCAGTGTCGCTCAGCAGATGGAGCAAAAAGAAACCATGACCATTCAGTACACCATTGAGATGCGTAGCATGCTCAATGACATGCCTGTGCGTGATGCCATCCGTGAATTTTTGTTCAAGGTCTGGGCCGAAGTGTTGGCAATGGCCGCCATGAGAAACGGTCCGCAACATGAGCAAACCATCCATCTCAAACGCGCTGCTGCTGACCTGGTATGGGCAGCCAGTGCCAAGCCCAACCGGGCTGATCGGGCCAAAGTCATTGCTGACCTGCCCAAACTGTTGCAATGGCTACGTCTGGGCATGAATATGCTGGGAATGGATGTCAAAACGCAGGATCAACACGTCAAGTCCATCAGCGACACTTTGGCTGATGCGTTCATGTCTAAAACCGATGTGATCTCTCGAGACCGAATCGATGCCATGGCCAAACGGCTGACCAATCTGGAGGACTACCTGTCAGATGAAGACGTGGGAGACCTGCCGCTCGACACTGAAAGTCTGGTGATGATGATCGGAATCGATGCCAATGACATTGAAGTGATCACTGACGGGGGCCATCAACCCACTGATGCCATGCGTGCCTGGGCTCAGGAGCTGGAGTTGGGTACATGGTTCAGCCTGGATCACAATGGCTGCGTTAGCCATGTGCAATTTGCCTGGCGCAGTGATCGCAAACAGCTGCACTTGTTCGCATCTGCTGATGGCCGTAACTTTTTGGTGCAGGCACGCCGACTGGCGGCTTATCTACAGGCAGGCCTGCTGGTGCCGGTAGAAGATGAGTTGCTGACAGTACGGGCAACCCGCGGTGCGTTGGCAAAACTGGATGCCAACCCCGAGCGGCTGCTGAACTAGCCCCCACGGTCGCGCACAACGCGTGCCTTCCTGCACCTTGCAGGCCGCCGCTCGCCAGAAGCTCCAACCCCGAGGGGGCCGCTGCGCCTGCGGACTGGCAAAGCCAGATCCGTGGCCCCTGCTGGTGAAGACACGCCTACACTGTGACATTGCTTCCATGAAAAAACGCAGACAAAGCCAGGCAGCTCAATGCGCAATACGGCCTTCGGTGTCGTCGCACAACTCATCCAGCACGAGTGCATCAAGCTCTTGGCCAAAACTCCAGTAAATCATCAGTATGATGATTTTCAGGTCGTCAAGAAGCAGGGGGGTTCCAGGCACAGCCATGGCGCGGTCAACAGCGATTTCGCGCATGTGCGGTGGTAATACGCCAGCCGACTCTAGGAAACTCACAAAGCCCAGCGCTTGGGCGCCGATGTGTTCTTGCTCATTGACGGAATAAACCCGCAAACTGCCGGCTGACTGTGCCTGTAACGCTGGCGAATTGTCCGCCACAGTTGCAGTGTCAGCGACAGCAGGTAGGTAGATTTGTGTGCTCTGCGCCGCAATGTTCAGGCCATTGAGCCATACCAGCGCATCGTGAATTTCTTCAGCCTCAAAACCTGCTGCAGTGAGTCTGCGGCTTAGTTGATGAAGTTCAGGACAGACGTTAGCCTGCCAATAATTTTCATAGACGTACACCAGAACTTCAAACATGTATTCAATATAACGCAGATGGATGCACCAGCCTTCAACTCACCGGACGAAGCCATGTGACTGCGCTGCATCAGCTGAGCGTCATGCGCTGAAACAGTCCACCGGGCAGTCTCGCTACATAGCCTTCTAACTCCAGCTCCAGCAGTTGACCCTGTAACTGGGCAGTGGCCATACCAGTACGCGCCTGCAGGGCGTCCAGGCTGGTCACGTCGAAACCCAGTGCCACCAGCACTGCATGCTCAACCCTGTCGCTGCCGACCTTCTCCGCTACATCATGAGACGGTGTGGTGTGCCCGGCCGCCTGATGAGGCGTGAGTCTGAGCTCTTCAAACACATCTTGCGCTGTTTCCACCAGCTTGGCGCCCTGCTTGATGAGCGCATGGCAGCCTCGCGACTGGGGTGAGTGAATCGAGCCAGGAATCGCAAAGACCTCCTTGCCCTGCTC
>RDZZ01000153.1:0-16832 GCA_004293655.1 Polaromonas sp.
GCGTGCCTCTGCAAATCTGGCCCCCAGCTCTGGTGTGGTCGGGCATTGCAGTCGCAAACGCAGGGGAAAGCTGCCAGCGCTTTCGCTTTGCAGGTGTACTAATTCCGACAGCAGCACCCCCTTGTCCCACAGCTTTTGGGTTTGCGCCCGCAAATCGGGCGCGCTAGTCCACGGCATGCACAGCCTCAAGTTGCAGCTTGTTGGCCAGCCCGGCAAAGCGGTCTTTCTCTAGCAAGTAGTCCTCAATGCTCAAGTTACGCAGTTTGGAATCACGCCCTTCGTCGTTTTGTACAAAACCCACACTGGCCACAAACGGTTCAATGATGTGGATTTTTTGCAGCGGCGTGACGATGAGCAACTGCAAATTGAGCTTTTCAAACAGCTCCAGCCCGTACTTGGCGGACTCGTCAGAGCCTCGGCCAAAGGCCTCGTCAATCACCACAAAGCGAAAACTGCGGGCGCGTTGGCCTTCACCTTTTTGGCTGCCAGCCGTCCAGTCCAGCCCAAACTGGTAGGCCAGGCTGGCCGCCAGAATGGTGTAGGCCAGCTTTTCTTTTTGCCCGCCCGACTTGCCGCCTGAGTCTGAGTAGTGCTCATGCTCGCGCTTGTCTTCACGCCAGCATTCGCTGGCTGCAAACACAAACCAGTTGCGAACATCGGTGACTTTGGCAGTCCAGCGGCGGTCCTGGTCGGTTTGCCCGGTGCGGCCACGCAAGCGCTCGATGATGGCTTTAACCTGCAAAAACTTGGCTTCAGAGTATTGCGCATCTTCTGGTTTTTGCAGGGCAGGTTGGGTGCCAGGCAAGCTAGCCGCGTCACCCGACAAAGATCCGTCCAGACAATTGCGCAGTGCTACCTGAAAGTCTCGCACCTCAACGTCTGGTGTTGTTTGGGCCTGCAGCAAAATAAAACGGCCGGGGTTGTAGTCAATCTGCACCAGCGACAGGTTGATCAGGTCAATCCGCTCTTTGATGGTTTCTCGCTCGCGCCTGAGCTGCGAGCTGAAGTTGGCCAGCTCACGGATGGTGTTTTCTTTCAAGAGTGCTTTGAACTGGGCCTCAAAACGCGGCAAGTCGTCCAGCGCCAACTGGCTCAGCAGCTTGCGGTATTCGCCAGCCGCTTCAATGGCGGCATCCATCTCGCGGGTGTCCAGCGGGTACTGGCTGCAGAAAAAACTCATGGCCGAGGTGACTTTCCCCAGCAGGCGGTTGGCACGCAGCGCCTCGCTGTCCATAGACCGCTGCAGCCTGTCGCGAATCTCACTCTCACGTGCGCCGCAGAGTTCCACCGTCAGCGCCTGGGCACTGGCCAATTGCGTCTGTTCCGCCTGTTCCGCCTGCAGTTGCACCAAACGCTCCAGTATGTCGGGCGAAGGGGCCAGCGCAGCCAGTTGCTGGAGCGATCGTTCGGTGTCGCCGCGCAGTTGTTGGGCATCGCTGATTTTTTGCTCTGTTTTGGCGCGCTTGTCGCTTTGCTCTTTTAATTTTGACTCCGTCACGGTCAAAGTGCCTTCCAGCTCAACCAAACGCTCGGTCAGGGTTTTGAGCAGATCGGACGCTGCTTTGATGGTGCCCAGCTCATCTTGCAGGCGCGAGATGTCAAGCGCCAGACTGGGCCAATCCAGCTCGCGGTAGTCTTGAAACTCCACCAGCTTGTCCAGCGTTGACAGTTTTTCGTCAACGCTGCTTTTTTCTTTTTGCAAACCGGCAATCACACCACCTAAGCGCGCCAGGTGGTCTTCCTGCACTTTGGCCTTGTTTTGCAAGGCAGCCAGCTTGGCCGTGTTGCTCCAGCCCAGCACGTAGCGGCTGCGGTCATCCACGCGGTAGCGGTCGTCTTTTTCGTGGCGCAGTGTGGTTTTGATTTGCCCGGCGCGGGTGACGGCTTTTTCTTCACGCCGAAACTGCTCTTGCGTGGTGCAACAAGCCAGGTCAAAACGCTCATGCACCGCCCGGTCCAGCCAGTTGTAAAAAGCTGAGTCGGGTTTGAGGATGATTTTCCGAATCAGCGAATCAGGATGCACGTCAACCAGGCCGGTGCGCACCGATGCCGGCACCTTGAAGTACACCAGCCGGCCCTTCAGGCGGGTTTCATCCACCCATTGCGCCACCTTGGCGTATTGCGCCTCGGGCACCAGCAAAGACAGGCCAAAGCTGCGCAACAAGCGCTCAATCGCGCCCTCCCAATCGCGTTCGTTCTCCCGCACTTCTATCAATTCACCTGCAAAGGGCATGGATGCCTCGCTGTACCCCGTGGCCTGGCACAGCGCTGCGCGAATCGCAATTTGCTGCATGTCAATGTTGCTTCGGCGGCTTTTAAGGCTGGCAATCTCGCCGTGCAGCAGCTTGTAGTCGTCACCTCCGGTTTTAAAGTCGACACTTTTTTCAATCCAGCTGTTTTGCAAGGCTGTGGCGCGCTCCAGTTCTTCAATACGTTTTTGCGCGCAGCTTTGCTGCTGCACCAGCAAATCTTCCATGCTGCCGACTTGCAACAGCCCCAGCTGTTTGCGCAGTTCGTCGTAACGCATGGCTTTGGCTTTGCGCAGGGCACTTTCGCTTTCTTTGCGCGCCATTTCCAGCTCAATCTGCGCGATTTTGTCGCCGCCATTGTGGGCAATGGCGTCCCGCTGCTGGCGCACTTGCAGCTGCTGCTCCCGCTTGAGTGCCTGGAGCTTGTCAACTTTTCCGCGCTCGGTTTCCAGCGTTTCATGAAGGACTTGCAAGCGTTCGTCGAGCAAGTTCAGCTTGAGCTGGGCAAAGTGTGGCCGCAAGGCATCTCTGGCACTGCGCAGCACGCCCATGCTGGCCAGCAACTCGGCGTGCTTGTCGCAATCGGCCACCAGCGGGTTGAGCAGTTCAAGTTGGTGTTTGGCCTTGAGCACTGCAGCATGGGCACGGTTCAGGTCGTCAAAATGGGCGATCAGGTCATCAATACGCGACTTGACGTCAAAAGGCTCCAGCATGTGGTGGCGCACAAAATCGGTCAGGTTACCGACCGACTTCATCGAAACGGTTTGGTGAAACAGCTCCAGCGCCTGGTCGCCGTCAATGCCAAAACGGCGGCAAAACTCGGCGCTGTAGGCCTTGAAAGCATCGAGCAGCAGCGCGCCACCTTTGCGCAGGCGCGTGCGCAAGGCGGTGGGCGTCGTGCCAAAATTTGAAAAGTCAGCGGCAATGCTCAAACGCTTGTCGGCCACCAGATAAAACCGCTCGGGCATGCCCACACTGCCCTTGAGCCAGAACACCTGCGCCAGCGTGACGGTCTGGTTCAAACCGGCGTTATGAAAAACGCCCAAAATCACCGAGTAACTGCTGGCATCCCGCAGGGCAACAGGCTTGGCGTTGCCACTGGCCTCGTTGCGCTCAGACTTGTAGTGCCCCAGCACATACGAGCGCAGGGAGCGCTCTTTGGCATCTGCCCCTGCCGCCTTGTTGTAGGCGATGCGCTGCGAGGGCACCAACAGCGTGGTAATCGCATCGACCAGTGTGGACTTGCCCGAACCAATATCGCCGGTGAGCAAGGCATTGCGGCCTGCCAGATTGAGCGCCCAGACGCGCTTGTCGAAGGTGCCCCAGTTGAGGACTTCGAGTTGCATGAGGCGAAAACCGGCGAGGCTCTGGCCAGAAGGTGATTCGGACGCCATTTGACGGGTACGCAAGTCAGGCTTTGTCATTGTTGTCTTCTTATTCTTGTTCTTGTTCTTGTTCTGGCTGGGCCAATTGCGCCTGGTAGGCAGCCAGCCTCTGGTCAAAATCAGCCAGCCACTGTGCATCCACAAAGGCTTTCAAAATGCGGCGCACTTCAAACATCGGCTCCTGCCCTGCGGTTTGCGGCTTCAGGCGGCGCACAAAGCCCAGATCGATGACCTTGTTGAGGTGGGTTTCCACGTTGTCAATCAGCCTTGATTCGTTGGAGCCAGCGGGCAGAAAGACGCGAATCAATTCAACCACGGCATCGCGAGACAAAATCAGGCGTGTGTCGCCGCCACTGGCATCAAACTCAGCCAGCTTTTTTCGCAGCAAGGCGAGCAGCAAGCTGACATGAAACGTCAACGGCTGGCGGCGCACCAGGCGCGGCAGCTTGGGGCTGTCGTCATCTTCCACCGCGGTTTTTGACTGCAGAAAAGCATAGCCTTCCGCCTCATCGAGCACCAGGCTCAGGCCAAGGACGGCGGTGTAGTCACGCACACGGCTTTGCAGCTGCAGCAGTGCGGCCCACAGCGTGGTGTCTTCTTCGCGGTAGATGACGCCTTTGAGCAGCGGCACGACCACGGCCGTCAGATCGTATTGCGGTGGTGGGGGCGCTGCGTCATCGGCTGCTGCCAGCGGCTCCTCGGTGGGATGTTCGTTCATCGTCAGTTCCTCACAAAAATAACGCGCGGCATTTTTGCGCTTCGCACGGCACCACCAGCAGTTGTCCAGCTGACGGTCTCCAGCGTGTTCTCGTCCACCACCGCCTGCGCGGCCACGCTGGCCAACTGAAGGTAGGCCACCAGTTCCCCCAGGCCCTGCTGCAAGGGCCGGCTTTGCAGCAGTTCTGCCAGGCTGACTTGCGGGCGGGTTTGCAGCGATTGGCGGATGTGGCTGCTCAGCGCCGCCTTGTCAACCCGGACTTGTGAAAACAGCACATCGGCATCAAGCGCGGCATTGCCGGTTTCAACTTTTAAATTGCTGAGTAATGTTTTGACCGGGGCGCTGTAGAGCGGCCGCTCCATGGGCAGCTCAAGGCTGGCCGCCAGTGCATCAATGTGGTGTGCCGCGCCTGGAGGCGGTGTGCCCCGCAGACGCAGGGCTTTGGCTTCAATACCGTGCAGCAAGTCCATGATGCGGCGGTTCTCCAGCCAGGCTTGGTCATCGAGAAAACGGCGCAACTGCTGCGACAGCAAGGCCACCGTGCGCTGCGCGTGCTCACCGGCCTGCAGCCAGTCGTAATGCACCCGCCTCAATCGTTTGTCGGGCGACAACTCGGCCACCGGGGGCAAGGCCAACACCCGCTCCAGCAACGCGGTCAGCTCTTCCTGGCGCGACTGGGACATCAAAAAATCCCAAAAAGCCCGAAAGCTTTTGCCCTGGTCAGAATCGGTGATCGCGTCACGTTCGCCCATGATGCTTTGCAGCAAGGCACCCCGGCCTTGGCCTTTGCCGAACTCGTCCATATCAGAGCCGTCCCACATCGCAATGCGTTCGCGCACCGTGCGGTCCAGCATGCGAAAGTTGTGCTCCACCTGCCTGAAATCGCCCAGCAGCTCTTTGGCCAGCCTGTCAAATTGCTGAAAACGGTCTTTAACGGCGGTGTCATCGAGCAGCGGCATGTTGCCACTGACCACCAGTGCAATTTCAGCGTCAATCTCATCGCGGCGTCTGTAGAGCTCGGCCAGCCGCGTTTCAGGATTGGTGTCGCTGCCGCGCCCCATTTGTTTGAGCAGGTCAAACAACATCAAAAGCCGTGATTCGGTGCCGACAAATGTCCGGTCAGACAACCCGGAAAGCCAGGCCAGCGCCCGCTCAGTGGCGGGGGTCAGATCAAAATGCGGCTCATCCAGGCCAGGCGGGTAAAACTTGCGCAGCCAGCCCTTGTCGTTGGCTGCCCAGTCGTTTAAATAGTCGTTGGCCGATTTGGGAAACTTGGGCGCTGCCTTGTCCAAGGCCTGCTCGCCAATAGCGTACAAGGTATCGTTCAATGCCTCGACCAGCTGCGACTGGGCCATCACCCGGACGTTGGGTGCAATGAAGGCTCGGTGCAAAAAACTGGCCACCAGAGGCGCATGTTCAGCCGCCAGCAAGCGCCAGGCCGGATGCTGGCGGCGCAGGGCTTCCAGGGTGCTGAAGTCCAGGCTCATGGCGGGCGTGAGTCCGATTGTTTCAACGCATGTTTTTCGACTGTCTGTCGCGCCGCTTCAGAGCAATGCGCCTCAATAAAGCGGTTCACAGAAATTTTTTGTATCGCCGCAGCTTGTGCAATCAATGGACGCAATCCGAAGGGAATTCGTAAGCTGATCTGAGCAGATTTGCTATCCGGGTTTTGAGTGGCCCCAGTCATCACGCAGCGCTCCAAACCGTGACTGCACCTGCGCTTGAAAGCTGGCTTGCACCGCTAACGCGTGGCCGTATAAATATTTCGACATCGCGGTTTAAAAGCGTGATGTAGTGCAGCAGCCTTTCACTTGAGAAGCGGCCAAGTTTGTAATGCTTTAGCTCCGACACATGCGGCTGTGCAATGCCCATGCGTTTGGCGGCGGTGGCCTGGGTCAAGCCTTCAGCGGCGAGTAAAGCGTTTAAACGTACGGCCAACTGAACGCGCAACTGGCGCTCTTCGGGGTCGGGCAGGTTCAGGTCTGCAAATACATTGCCGGAACCCAGTTCAACGTCATGAGCCATCGACTTGGCAGCTTTGGATTTAACTTTAGAGGTCATAGTGATCCTTGTAGTGAAGTTCTGCCAACTTGAGGCGTTCGTGAATCAGGTTAACGTCGCTTTGTGCGGTACGGATGCCGCTGGGTGATTTTTTCTGAAAGCAGTGCAGCACATACACCGCTTTGGCAAAACGAACGGTATAAACCGCCCTGAATGTATCGCCACGATGGCTTTCTACCAGTTCCCAAACAGCGCTGCCCTCGCCCTTCCAGAGCTTGGCGTGTGGTGGCGTGGCACCCATCTGCACAGCACCCAGCGCATAACCAAAATCATCAACCACATCAGGCGGCAGCGCCAATAAGTCTTTTTTGGATGCGCCAACCCAGTGCAGTGGTTTTTCGCTGGGTTGCAAAAGCATTGTTGAATTATACCTAATAAGGTATTTAGCACTGGTCTTAGAATTCTCGATGCCAGACAGTCAGCCTACCTCGAAATGATCGCAGATTTGCCCCAGCGGTCTTCAAACACCATGTCGGCAAGGACAGCACGGCGTGCCCATTTTTCGGCTTGCAGCATGGGTTGGTCATAAAACGCGGCCACCGGCCCGAGGCACAAAATCGCCACCGGGTGACTGCCTTCGGGCATGTCGAGCAACGCCGCGAGTTGCTGGGGGCAAAACATCGACACCCAACCCAGGCCCAAACCTTCGGCGCGCGCTGCCAGCCACATGTTTTGAATCGCGCAGGCAGCAGAGGCCAAGTCCATCTCAGGCAGCGTACGGCGGCCAAAAATATGCTGTTCGCGGCCCGGCGGCATGGCAACGACCAGAACTTCAGCGGCTTGCAAAATGCCTTGTACCTTGAGCTGCATGAACTCGTCTTCACGCTCGCCAAGTGCGCTGGCTGTCAACATCCGTTCCTGTTCAACCAGCGCATGCAGTGACTGCCTCAATGGCTGGCTACGCACACGGATGAAGCGCCAGGGCTGCATCAAGCCGACGCTGGGCGCGTGATGGGCGGCGCACAGCAAGCGCTGTAGTTGGTCATCAGGCACGCTGCCGCCACTGAAATGCCGCATGTCGCGCCGCTCGAAAATTGCGCGGTAAACAGCGGCTTGCTCGGCATCTGAAAAAGCGTGCGAAGTCATGAAGGCTTCAATCCTCAATGCCACGCTGGGCTGGTATGCCTGCCTTGAACGCGTGTTTGACCATGGTCATCTCGGTCACGGTGTCTGCCAGTTCAATGATCTCGGGTGGGCAACGCCGCCCGGTGATGACAACGTGGGTGTGCGTGGGGCGGTCAAACAGCGTTTGAATCACCTCTTCAACGCCGCCCACAGGCTCCATCCAGCCGTAGATCAGCGGGTAGGTGAACTCATCGAGCACCACCATGAAGTACTCACCGCTTTGAATCGCAGCTTTTGCTTTGGCCCAGCCGTCACGCGCCAGCTGACCTGAGCGTTCCAAATCCTGGCTCTTCCAGCTGAATCCATCACCCATGCCCTCAATCGGAATGCCCAGCTGCTCAAACATGCGGTGCTCGCCAAAGCGGGCGGTGGGCACTTTCATGAACTGGAAAATCTTGATTTTCTTGTTGTGGACATGCGTGCGGCCAAAGGCCCGCAGCGCCAGACCGAACGCCGCCGTGCTTTTGCCTTTACCGTCACCGGTGTTGACAATCAGCAAGCCGCGTCGCTCGCCCTCGGGTTTTTCGTAAGGTTTTTCGGCGGGTGGTGTTTCGATTTGCATAGTGAATCTCCTGGTTAGCCCCTTAATTGGGGTCACATTAATTGGGGTCAGACTCCAATTGTTTTCAGATTTTCGGCAGCGCCACCCATTGGCCTGCCAAGCTGTGGATGGCAATGCGTTGGTCAAAAACGGCCTCTATCGCCCGATGGCTGGCTGCAGCGTTGCAAGCTCCCTGATGCATGACGCGACCGGCGGCCATGACCACCACCTCGTGGGCTTGCAGTGCAAACGAGACCTCATGCAACACGCTGATGACGGTTTTACCGCTGCTCACAAGCGCTTTGGCCAGCAGCAGCCAGTCGGTTTGATGCGGCGGGTCGAGGTTGGCCAGGGGTTCGTCCATCAGCAACACCTCGGCTTCAACGGCCAGGGCACGCGCGAGCAACACACGCTGACGCTCCCCACCCGAGAGCTGCCCCAGCGCCCTGCCGCGCCAGTCCCAGGCGTGGGTGGAGCGCAAGGCTTTCTCGACGGCGGCGTGGTCGGCTGCGCTGGCAGGTGCGAGCCAGGGCTGATGCGGCAGGCGGCCCAGCATGGTCACGTCATAGGCGGTCAGGTCATCGGCTGTCGCTTCGTTCTGGCCCAGCCATGAGAGTTGCCGCGCCCGCTGTTTGGCCGCCACCTTTTGAAAAGGCTGGCCTGACAGCTCGACTGAACCCGAAAAAGGTGTCAAACCTGCCAGCACTTTGAGCAACGTGGATTTGCCCGCACCGTTGGGGCCGACGATGCTGGTCCAGCGGGCACGCGGAAAATCGAGGGAAATACCCGTCAATACCTCAACATTTCCGAGTCTGGCGCTGATTCCACGGGCGCGAGCAGCTACTGAATTGATAGCGTTGTTGACGGCGTTGGTCATAGCCCTGAACCCCGCCCGGTGTGCCTGTGCATCAACCACAGCAGGTAGCTACCGCCCAGCACGGCCGTCAATACGCCCACCGGCAACTCTTGTGGGGCCATCAACCAACGCGCCAAAATGTCAGCCGCCACCAGCAGCACAGCCCCCATCAAGCTGGACAAAACGATCAGCCGCCCGTGAGTGGTTTTAACCACTGAGCGAACCAGGTGCGGCGCGGCCAGGCCGACAAAAGCAATCAAACCCGTTTGCGCCACAGCCGTACCTGTCGCCATCGCCAGCACGGCCACAAGCGCCGCACGCATTTGGGGCAGTTGCAGCCCCAGGCTTTGCGCGGTAGCTTCACCAAGGGCAAGGCCGTCGAGCACATGGCTCATCAGCCAGGCCGCCAGCAGGCTGACGATAAAGCTTGACGCCATCACGCCGCAGGCCGCCCAGCCAACGAACGCCGTGGTGCCCAGCATGAAGGCTTGCATCGCCTGCATGATGTCTGGCGTCAGCAATAAAACCAGCGATGTACACGCCCCCAGCACCACGCCCACCACCACACCCGCCAGCAGCAGGCGCAGGGTGTGCTGCACGCCTTTGGCTAAAAGCAGTGTCAGAAGTACCGCCGCCACAGCGCCTAAAAATGCAGCCCCCGTCAGCCCCAGCCGCGCGACCCACTGTGTGGCCAGTGGCGAGACACCCAACAGCGCCATCGCCAGCGCCACACCCAGCGATGCGCCGGATGCGCTGCCCAGCAAATACGGGTCAGCCAGCGGGTTGCGAAACAAACCCTGCGCGACGGCACCCGCCAGCCCCAGCAAAGCGCCGGCCAGCCACGTGCCCAGTGTGCGCGGCAAGCGGATTTCCCAGACAATCAGCATGGCCTGGGGGTCGCGCTGCATGTTGGCGACGGATTCAAAGCCGGTGCTGCCTACCGCGATGCCCAACAGCCACAAACCGCAAGACGCGGCCAACAGCAAAAGTGTGAGCCATAGCGCTTGGCGGTTTTGCGCCTGGTTTTGCACATTACTCATAGGTTTCTAAACACTTGGCCATCAGCCGCGCAGCTTCTGCCATGCGGGGGCCGGGCCGCACCACCACGTCGGAGTCGCCCACGCCAAAGACGCACACACGGTTGGTTTTAACGGCCTTGATGCTGTTCCAGCCGGGGTAGGCCACGGCATTGACCATGCTGCGGTTGCCAATCATGATCACATCGGGGTTGGCACGCACCACGTACTCGGGGTTCAGCCGGGGAAAGGGGCCAAGTTTGGCAGGCACCACGTTTTTCACGCCCAGCCGCGCCAGGGTTTCACCCATAAAAGACGCTTCGCCTGCTGCATATGGCCCCCGGCTGACTTCAAAATACACCCGGGCCGTTTTTGCCTTGGCAGGCAGTGACTGCGCCGCCGCCGACACACTGCTGTCGATGATGCGCCACAGACGGTCTGCGCCCTGTGCCTCTGGCACGGCCAGCAGCACACCGAGCACCTGTAAAACGCGTTTGACATCGGCGTGGGTTCTGGTCTCCAGCGCCACCACTTTGAGGCCCAGCGCCTCCAGCCGTTCGCTGGCGCGTGATTTGCCAGACACCAGAACCACGTCGGGTTTCAAGGCAACGATGGCTTCAATGTTCGGGTCCATCCCACCGCCCAGCTTGGGCAGGGTTTTCAAGCTGTCGGGGAAGTTGGAATAACGGTCAACCCCTACCAGGCGCTGGCATTGCTCCATTGCGCAGACGCTTTCAGTCAGGGACGGCAACATGCTGACGATGCGCTGCGGCGTTTGTGCGAAGGTGACTGTCACGCCCCGGTCGTCTGTGACTTGCAGGGCATGGGCAGCAGCAAAATTGGCCTCATGGCTGCTCCTTCAAGGTCAGCGGCAAACCCGCCACCATCAGCGTCACACGCGCGCATCTTGCTGCAACTCCCTGGTTGAGCCGCCCCAGCGCATCGACAAAGTCACGGGTTTCGCGACCCATGGGGATCACGCCCAGACCAATCTCGTTGCCCACCAGAATGACCGGGCCGGTTGCCAGCGTGGCTATAAAGTCAACAGGGGATTGCGGGGGCGGCATATTTTGTTCATTTTTTAAAGACACGACCTGTTCAGCGGGCATGAGCCAGTTGGTCAGCCACAGCGTCAGGCAGTCCACCACGACCAAAGTGTGGGGATTGCTGCAGCGGCCCAAGGCTTCAGGCAGGGCCAGCGGCTCTTCAAGCGTTCGCATGCCGTGTACGCGCTCTGCCCGGTCAGCTTGGTGCCGGGCGATGCGCGCGCGCATCTCGTCGTCCCACGGCTGGCCAGTGGCAATCAACACCGCTTCGTGGCTGGGCGATTGGGCCAGCCAGTCACGCGCCAGCATCTCGGCACGACGTGACTTGCCGCTGCGCTGGCCGCCCAGAATCAGTTCGCTGCGGGCAATGGTGTTATGCATGATGCTGGCCCCAATTCATGACGATGCGGTGGAGCTGCTCAACGCCATCGGTCAGCGCTGCCGGGCCAGGCTGCAAAATATCAGCTGACTTGATTTCAAACAGCTGGTCGTTTTTGACCGCGTTCACGTCCTGCCAGCCGGGCCGCGCCCGAACATGCGCCGGGCGAAACCTGCGGCCACACCAGGAGCCAAAAATGATGTCCGGGTTGCGCGCCACAATCTCGGCCCCGTCAGCAATGATGCGGCCTCGGCCCATAGGCTGCCTGGCCAGCTCGGGAAAGCAGTCGTCACCGCCCGCAATGCCGATCAGCTCGGACACCCAGGCAATCGCGCTGATGTGCGGGTCATACCACTCTTCAAAAAATACGCGCGGACGGCGTTTGAGCGTGGCTGCGACAGCCTCGATGTCAAGCAAACGGTTTTGCATGGTGCGTATCAGTACCAAGCCTTTTTCAGCCTGCCCGACCATCGCGGCCAGCTGGTACATCATCGAGAAAATCTCGGCCACGCTGCGCTGGTTGAAAATCGTGACCTGAATGCCTTTTTTGACCAGTTGCGCGGCAATGTCGGCCTGCAGGTCTGAAAAGCCAATCACGCAGTCAGGCTGCAGCTCAACAATCTTGTCGATTTTGGCGCTTAAAAAGGCGCTGACTCTGGGCTTTTCTTCACGCGCACGCGGCGGGCGAACGGTGTAGCCCGAAATGCCGACGATGCGGCGCTCCTCGCCCAGCATGTAAAGCCACTCGGTCGGCTCTTCAGTCAGGCAGACGATGCGCTGTGGGCCATAGCCAGCTGTGCCCGGGCTGGCGGCCAGGGTGCGCCAGTCGATGGCTTGTCCGGTCATGCACTGTCCTTCAAAAACAAAGCCGCAGCTGCAGCCGGGTTAGACGCAAACCAGGCATGAAAGTAACTCGCCCTGACTGACCCCACCACATACAGCGCCTCGCCCTCCCCGCGCAGCTTGCGCCCGGGAGCGGCCTGCGTACGCGCTGCAACGGGCAAGTCAGTTGCACAAGTGGAGTAATGAAACGCATGGCCGCGCAGGGTCTGGCCGCTTCCACAGGCGCTTACGTCAAGCTGCTGTGGCCCAAGGGCCGCCAGGCGTTTTTGCAAGGTGACGCTGCCGGGCAGCACACCCCACATCGGGTAGCTTTTGCCATCTGCCGTGGTGAGCTGCTCAAACAAGGCCATCATGCCGCCGCATTCGGCCCAGACCGGTTTGCCAGCGCGCACATGGCTGGCAATGCTGGCTCGCATGGCATGGTTGGTGGCCAGCGTTTGCGCATGCAGCTCCGGGTAACCACCGGGCAGCCACAGGGCATCGCAAGGGGGTAGCGCGCTGCCTTCAAGCGGTGAAAAATAAACCAGTTGCGCGCCCATCTGTTGCAAACAGTCAAGGTTGGCGGTGTACAAAAAACAAAAAGCAGCGTCTCGCGCCACGGCGATGGTTTGGCCTTGCAGGGCAGCCACCGGAAAAGCGCTCTGCGGCGCATCAGGTACCTCAAACGCCACCGCCCAGGCCTGCAGCGCAGCCGCACCCATTTGCCCCAGCGGTGTCGCGGCCAGCGCATCGGCGGCGGCGTCGAGTCGCGTCAATGCATCGCCCAATTCACTGGCCATCACCAGGCCCAGGTGCCGCTCTGGCAGGCTGAAGGTTTCACTGCGCATCAAGGCGCCCTGCCACTGCGCCACGTCACGCAAGCCGGCCTCAAGCATCTCGGCGTGGCCAGGCGACGCGACCCGGTTGGCCAGCACCCCGGCAAAGCGAAGGCCGTCGCGGTAGTGCTGCAGGCCCCAGGCCAGCGCACCAAACGTGCCCGCCATGGCGCTGGCATCAATCACACTGAGCACCGGCAAGCCAAAGCGCTGCGCCAGGTCTGCCGCACTGGGCTCGCCATCGAACAGGCCCATCACGCCTTCGACAATGATGAGGTCGGCATCAAGGGCCGCATCGTGCAGACGTTGCGCGCAATCGGCCTGGCCCGTCATCCACAAGTCAAGCTGGTACACCGGCGCACCGCTGGCCAGCGTGAGCCAGTGCGGGTCTAAAAAATCAGGCCCGCACTTGAACACGCGCACCCGCCGACCCTGCCGCGCGTGCAGGCGCGCCAATGCGCAGGCCACAGTTGTCTTGCCTTGCCCGGAAGCGGGCGCGGCGATCAAAACAGCGGGGCAGTGGGCAATTGGCATGGCCCGCCTTACTTGGGCTGCCAGCTGAGCGTGACAAACACACTGCGCCCAGGCTGGTTGAAACCGCGAACGGTCTCATACTGTTTGTCCGTCAGGTTGTTCACCTTCGCTTGCAGGTTCCAGTCTTGGTTGAGCTTGTAGCTGGCGTACAGATCGGCAGTGGTGTAGCCATCGACGGGCTGGGTGTTGGCAGCGTCGTTAAAACTGCCGCCTGCGCGCAGCACCGAGCCACCCACAGCCCAGGCACCCACTGCGTAGTCTGCCCCCAGCCTGAATTGGTCGGTACTGCGCCGGGGCAGTCGTTTACCCGTGACTTCGTTGCGCGGCTCCAGAGCGTCAGCGGATGCCTGGAGTGTGAGCGGGCCAAAACTGCCGCCGTAAGCCAGAGAAACGCCCGTGATGCGCGCACGCGGCACGTTGCTGGGCGCGGTACCACTGGTGATGAAGCCGCGAATCTTGTTGTCATAACGCACCAGCTTGACGCTGTGGCCCGCATCCGCCCACGTCACGCCCACATCGGTGTTGCGACCGCTTTCAGGCTGCAGGGCAGTGTTGCCAAAGTTGGGAAAGTACAACTGGTTGAACGATGGCGCGACAAAACTGCTGCCATACGACGCGTTGACGCGCCAAGCGGGTGTAACGGCGTAGCCGTAGCCTGCAAAGCCTGTGCTGCTGCCGCCAAATTGCGAGTTTTGGTCGCGCCGTGCGTTGGCCTGCCAGCTGTGCGCGCCATCGCTGCCGTTGATACCCACGAAATAAGACGTTATGCGCCGCTGTTTGACGGGGTAGGCAGTGGTGCTGTCCACGTCTTGCTGCAGCTGCTCTAGCCCGGCCAGCAGCACACCCAAGGGGGTGTCCACATCGTTTTGCCAAGTTGTTTGGCTTTGGGTGGTTTTGAACAACCCTGGAAACACAGAGGGCGCGGCTTCCAGGGCGCGGCTGGAGTCCACGCTTTTGCCAAACCGCAGCTGAGACTTCCAGCCGGGTGTCAGCCGGGCTTCTAGGCCCGTGCTGGCAACAAAGGTGCGGCCCGCGTAACGGGTGTTGCGGCCCAGGCCATCGTCGGTTTGAGACGTGCTGTCGCTCGCCAACAAGTTGGCATCGAGTTTCAGGTTGCCGGTCAGTTGCCAGGCCACTGATGCGTTGAGCGCGCCTTGGTTAAAACCGTCGCGATCGGGATTGAAGTTGCTACCGACTTTGGCATTGCTTGCCGAGAACCCACCATCGCGGGTTTTTTGTGCGCCCAGTGTGTAGCTCACATCACCCGCGCCGCCCACCAGGCCCGTAGCGAATTGGCTGTAGTTGGCACTGCCCACTGTGGCTGATGCGTAGGGGCTGAAGCCTTTGGCACCCTTGCGTAAAAAAATCTGCACCACGCCGCCGACGGCTTCACTGCCGTACAAGGCAGATGCCGGGCCTTTGAGCACTTCGATGCGCTCAATCATGTCCACCGGAATGTTGTCCCACGACGGCGCACCTGCGGTGGCTGAGCCGTAACGAACGCCGTCTATCAGCAGCAGGGTGTGGCGTGCCTCGGTGCCGCGAATGAAAATACTGCTGTTTTTACCTAGCCCGCCGTTGGCGCTGAATTGCACACCGGGCGCGCGCGCCAAGATTTCTGACAGGGTGCGGCCAGCGGATTTTTCAATCTCGGCCCGGTTGATGACCGCCACATCGCTGACAAGCTCGTCAGTACGTGTTGGCGTGCGTGTGGCGGAGACAACGGTTTCTTTGAGTTGCGGGGTGGTTTGGAGTTGGGCCGCAGCCGGAAATGCGGCGGCCAACGCCAATGGGAGCACGGTTGAGCGCGCGCAGTAAACACAGGTTTTCATGGGTCAAACAATCAACAGGAAGCCCTCACCGACTTCCCCGCCGGTGCATGAGCGTTACGAAAGCGTGCCCTTTTTTCAGGACGCACGCGTTCACCTTGTTGGCCGGTATCCGGGCTGACGAAACTGCCTCCATCGCCTTCCCAAGTCCTTGTTCAGGGGTCTCAGTGGCGAGTGATGAAAGCTGAATGCGCCAGCCAATTGACTGGCTGAGCATTCGTCCGTTTTACCGTTGCGGGGGCAGCGCAGGTTAGGCGGCGTTGCGTCAATTGGCCAGACAACTGACCCCTGTAGCACCAGCACCCTCCTGCTTCCCGTTGAACTGCAGCATGTGAACCACACTGCGAGCACCAACACTGCAGATTCTACGCGGCAAAATACAGCTCACCCTACAATCAAAACTGTTATGTCAAACATGTCAAACCCTAACGTTATCGAGCCAGCAGCCACACCACCCGATGCAGCGTCAATTGCTGTGCCAGAGGCTGTGCCTGAAGTCACATCACAACCGCTGCCAGATGCACTGTTGATCGACCCCGTGATTGACCGCGTGGTCGAGCGCGTAGAGCAGCTGCTGTTGCGCCACGAAGAGATGCAGCGCACCAATGCGCTTTTGAGCGCGCAAGTCAACACACTGACCCATGAGCGGGACTCGCTCAAGTCACGTTTGAGTGCTGCACGCGCTCGTGTTGATGCTTTGCTGGCGCGCTTGCCAGAAAACGCCGTGGCAAGCCCGCAACCTTCCACCACATCGGGACCATGAAGCAGCTGGAAGTGCAAATCATGGGTCAAAGCTACCTGCTGGGCTGCCCTGAACAGGGTGATGTGCGCATGCTGGACGCCGTCAGCCGGGTTGATATGGCCATGTGCAAAATTCGCGATGCCGGCAAAGTCAGGGCGCGTGACCGCATTGCGGTGTTGGCGGCCTTAAACCTCGCGTTCAACATGCCAGAGCCACCTGCGACAGCCCCTGACAGGCCCTTGCCGACACCACTTGCCTGCGCCCGTGAGCTGCTTCAACATGCCCGACTGACTGCCCTGTTGCAACGGCTCGACGCCGTGTTGGACTCAGACGGCAAACCACTGTAAAAACAGCGCTGAGCCACGCGCGCGCACGGGCCTGCAAAAGCATACAAATATTGCCCGCAAAGCCCTGCACAAAGTCTTACAATCAATCTTGTCTGCAGTGCCATTGGGCTTTATATTTCCTTGTGCCAATGCTCTTTGAGCTCGGGCTTGGTAAATTGTCAAAAGGGTGTGCCCGTCTCGCGTCAGACGAGCCCGAATCTTGACTGCCCTCGCCCACCTGAACCCTGGTTCAGGATGACGGTCCAGTGCCACTTGCAGACACCTTTTTCTTGATGCTCCATCATCCTGCCAAGTCATAACCCTACCCAATCGGCATATCGGCGTATCGGCGTATCGGCGTATCGGC
>RDZZ01000153.1:16854-32433 GCA_004293655.1 Polaromonas sp.
TATCGGCGTATCGGCGTATCGGCGTATCGGCACATTGGGCATCTTCCTCAGCCTTGAGCGACGAACCCCCTCATGCACCTCGAACCCCTGTTGATCGTGGAGCTGGCCTTTTTGGGGCTGGGAACAGGGTTTCTCGCAGGCTTGCTAGGCATCGGCGGCGGTATGCTGATGGTGCCGTTCATCACCATCATCATGTCAAACCGGGCAGTGGAGCCGGACTTGGCTGTGAAGATGGCCATTGCCACTTCGATGGCCACCATTGTTTTCACGTCCATGTCCAGCGTTTGGGCGCACCACCTGCGTGGAGCAGTGCGGTGGGACATTGTGCGGCGACTCGCACCCGGAATAGTTGTGGGCAGCATCATTGGCAGTCTGGGTGTTTTTGCGCTGCTCAAGGGTACTTACCTGGCCATTTTTTTTGGCCTGTTTGTCAGCTTTTCAGCCACCCAGATGTTTTTGAACAAAAAGCCCAAGCCCAGCCGGCAAATGCCAGGCATGGCAGGACAGTTTGCCGCCGGCAGTTTGATCGGCTTTCTGTCGGGACTGGTAGGCGCTGGTGGCGCTTTTGTCAGCGTGCCCTTCATGACCTGGTGCAATGTGACCATACTCAATGCCGTGGCGACATCAGCCGCCCTTGGGTTTCCGATTGCAGTAGCCAATGTTGCTGGCTATGTCATCAGTGGCCTGGGCGTTCAAAACCTGCCCGTGGGCTCTTTCGGCTACATCTGGTTGCCTGCACTGGGCATCATTGCTGCTTGCAGTTTCATGACAGCGCCTCTGGGTGCGAAAGCCGCGCACAGCCTGCCGATTGGCAAGCTCAAACGCATTTTTGCCAGCATTTTGTACGCCCTTGCAGCTTACATGCTGTACAAAGGCTTGAGCGCTTAAATCTGCGCTGGCATCACGACCATGCCATCTTCATCCGCATACAGCCAGTCGCCAGGGCGTACCCACACGCCCTTGATTTGAACGGGTATGTCACGCTGGCCTTCATGGCGTTTTTCTGTAGGCATTGGCATGGCTGCCAGCGCCCGAATGCCCACCATGGCCTGCGCGAGTTCTGCCACATCGCGCACGCAGCCGTCAATCACCACACCGGCCCAGCCGTTTTTAGCAGCGGCTGCGCCCAAATTACCACCCAGTAACGCACGCTGTAGAGAGCCGCCTCCATCGACGACCAGCACGCTCCCTTGACCGGGCGACTCAACAGCGGCTTTGACCTGTGAGTTGTCTTCAAAGCATTTGACCGTGGTGACCGGGCCGCTGAACTTTGGCAGGCCACCAAAATTTTTGAATACGGGCGCCAGCACCCGAAATGCGCCAGACGTGTCGTGTTTATGCGCATCACACAAATCACAAGTAGCGAATTTGGCAGCCTCTGGAAGCACAGTTTCAGTGGTCATTTTCAAAGTGCCTTTTTAAAATCAAACAACGCTCATTCTCGCGCTGAATCGAATCGCTGAGCCCGTGCTGCTGCAGCTTGCATTGCAGTGTTGCGGGAGTGCCTGGAACTTCACAACGCTTATTAAACAACCG
Organism: Polaromonas sp.; assembly: GCA_004293655.1. Taxonomy (GTDB): domain Bacteria; phylum Pseudomonadota; class Gammaproteobacteria; order Burkholderiales; family Burkholderiaceae_C; genus Polaromonas. The sequence goes on from RDZZ01000153.1 coordinate 18,391, forward strand.
TTCACGGCGTGAAGATGGCACTCAACATCCATTTTTTTGATCTGCAGCACAGATCTGTGACATAAAGCCTCAAAAAAAACACTTTTCTCCTATGAAACACGCGTTTTCTCCAGTAGCATCCGCTGTGTCATCAGTGAGTCGTTATCCCTGATGGTGATTCATCAACTTCTGGAAAGAAAACCAATCATGGCAACTGCAAAAAAAGCACCCGCTAAAAAAGCGCCTGAACAAAAAGCTGCACCGGCCAAAAAAGCGGGCACTCCAGCAGCAGCGCCTGCGAAAAAAGTTGCAGCACCGAAGGCGGCCCCTGCTGTTGCAGCTAAAAAGTCTGTGCCCGCAAAAAAAGTCGTAGCCAAAGCACCTGCAGCCAAGGCACCCGCAGCCAAGGCATCCACAGCTAAAGCACCTGCCGCCAAAGAAGCACCGGCTGCCAAGCGTACGCCGAACGCAGCATTCATGAAAGCCTTGACATTGAGCCCTGCCCTGGCCGCTGTGGTGGGTGGCAAAACGCTTCCACGCACTGAAATCGTCAAGCAACTGTGGGTCTATATCAAGGCCAACAAGCTGCAAGACAGCATCAACAAGCGCATGATCAATGCGGACGCCAAACTCAAAGCCGTCTTTGGCAAAGCCCAGGTGTCGATGTTTGAGATGGCTGGCCTGATTGGCAAACACGTGAAGTAAAACGCTAGCGAGTCCCGCACGTTTTAAAACCCAAAGGCCGGTAGAAATCGGCCTTTTTGCATCTGTTGCCTGATCTGTTGCCTGCAATAGCCTGCGGCAACGCGCTCTATGTTGCGTTTTGAGCCGCTGTTTGCCTGATCGCTGACAGAGATGCCCGCGTGGTGATGACCTCTGGGTCCAGCGTGATCTCCATTAATGTGCCTTCCCCGCGCGCCAGGGCCGCCAGCAGTTCGGCCTCAAACTCATCGGTGCGCGCGATGCGAACCCCGACATAGCCGTAGGCTCGCGCCAGCGCAGCAAAGTCGGGGTTGTGCAGGTCAGAGCCGCTGACATGCAGCGGGTATTGCTTTTCCTGGTGCATGCGTATCGTGCCGTACATGCCGTTGTTGAGCAGCACAACAATGCTTTTCGCGCCGTGCTGCACGGCAGTAGCCAGCTCTTGCCCGTTCATCAAAAAGTCGCCATCGCCGGCCATTGTCAGCACCACGCGCCCGGTGGTGATCGCCGCTGCAATACCTGCTGGCACGCCATAGCCCATGGCGCCCACAGTAGGCGCCAGCTGGGTTTTAAAACCCTTTGCCAGGCCGTGGTGCATGAAAAAGCGGTGTACCCAACTTGCAAAGTTACCCGCGCCGTTGGTCAGCACCGCGTCGGCTGGCAAATGCTTTTGCAGCAAGCCCACAATGGCGGGCATGTCGATGTTGCCAGGCAGGCAGGCAACGGGGGTGGGCTGCAGGTTGGCCACATAGTCCTGGTTGGCTGAAGCCGTCCATGCCTCCCACGGCACATTGACAGGCGCTGTCAGCACTTCAAGCGAGCGCGCAGCAGCATTCATGGTGGCACAAATCGCCAAGTCTGCCTGGTACACGCGGTTAAGCTCTTCAGCACTGGCGTGGATGTGGACGAGTTTCTGTTTGGGCCGGGGCGCTTCCAGCAGGGTGTAGTTACCAGTGGTCATTTCACCCAGGCGCGGGCCGATGGCGATGATGAGGTCACTGGCCTTGACGCGTGCGGCCAGTTTCGGGTTTAAGCCAATGCCTACATCACCCGCGTACAGGGGGTGGTGGTTGTCAAAGGTGTCTTGAAACCGGAAGGCGTTGCCTACGGGCAGCTTCCAGTTTTCAGCAAAGCGCTGCAGCGCCTGGGCGGCTTGCGGTGTCCAGCCTCCGCCGCCTGCAATGATGAGGGGTTGCTCTGATTTTAGGAGCATCTCACGCAGCGTTCGCAGTGATCCGGGGTCACTCCAGGCCTGAATCGCCTCAACGCGTGCCAAGGGCTGGGCACTGCTCATTTGCGTGAGCATGTCCTCGGGCAGTACCAGCACCACCGGGCCGGGCCTGCCGTTCATGGCGGTGGCAAAGGCGCGTGCCACGTATTCAGGGATGCGGTCAGCATGGTCAATGCGCTCGACCCGTTTGGCAAAGCCTTTGGTACTGGGGCCAAAAAAGCTCTGGTAATCGACCTCTTGAAAAGCCTCGCGGTCCCGGCAGTCGCTGGCCACGTCGCCCACCAGCAACACCATGGGCGTGGAGTCTTGATAAGCCGTGTGTACGCCAATCGATGCATTGGTGGCACCTGGCCCGCGCGTGACCATGCAAACACCGGGCCGCCCGGTCAGCTTGCCGTGCGCTTCGGCCATGAAAGCTGCTCCACCTTCTTGGCGACAGGTGATGAACTGAATCTGGTCCCGCCGCGCATACAAGCCATCAAGCACAGCCAGATAGCTTTCGCCCGGCACGCCAAATGCATGAGTGACGCCTTGGGCCAAGAGGCAGTCAACGAGAAGGTGGCCAGCGAGTTGTGTTGTCATGCCCGTATTGTGCCGCCGGGCGCCCCCAGTGCTTATTTGGGCGTGCGCGCCTGGCGCATCGCCAACACAAGCGCTGTCAACCCCATGCCGACAAAACAGACAAACGACCAGTTGGCAATCGAGCCACCCAGAAACGTCCAGTCCACTTTGCTGCAGTCACCACTGCCCTTGAAAATCATGGGAATGGCGCGTTTGAGGGGGAAAGTTTCAATCATGCCGTACAGGTCACGCCCGCACGCCGCAACTTCTGGCGGATACCACTGCAAAAAGCTCTGGCGTGCCGCCACAAAAGCCCCCAGGCTGCACAGCAGCACCAGCAAGCCTGAGCCTGTGATGAGCCAGCCCTTTTTACTGGCCAAGGCAGTGATGCCAGCCACCACAGCCACCAGGATCAGTGCGTAACGCTGCACGATACACATCGGGCAAGGCTCTAGGCCCACCACATGCTGCAGGTACATGCCAAAAGCTAGCATGGCCACACAGGCCGCAGTGACCAGTGCCAGCACGCGGCGTGGTGCAGCATCGAAATACGTCAAAAACATCGGGTTCCTTTTTTAAACAATGCGCAAATTGTCTGCTGGTTCGGGCATTTGGGTCAGCAATAGTTCCCGTGTCGATCTGAAAACGCGATGACGACTCAATGACTCAATGTGCGGGGATATGTGGAGATATGTGGAGATATGTGGAGAAGCATGAGGACAAATCGGATTGAAAGCGCATCGGTTTCATGTTGCAAAAGACGAAGAGCCGGCCTGGTGCAGTCATCTTCCAGGACTGCAAACGATACACTGGTGGTTGTTTATTTTTGTGCCGCTGACCCATGACCATTCGCGAAATTCTCAAAATGGGTGACCCCCGCCTGCTACGAATCGCCCAGCCGGTGTCAGCTTTCGACACCGACGAGTTGCATCTGCTGGTGCTGGACATGTTTGACACCATGCGCGCTGTCAACGGTGCGGGCCTGGCAGCTCCACAAATAGCCGTTGACCTGCAAGTCGTGATTTTTGGCACAGGCCAGGTCAACCCGCGCTATCCCGATGCGCCGCTGGTGCCGCGCACTGTCTTGTTAAACCCGGTCATCACGCCGCTGGCACTCGACGAGGAAGACGGTTGGGAGGGGTGTCTGTCGGTGCCTGGCCTGCGGGGTCTGGTGCCGCGCTTTTCAAGCATTCGCTACACCGGGTTCGACCTCTACGGCGGTCCGATAGATCGTACGGTAGATGGTTTTCATGCGCGGGTGGTGCAGCATGAATGCGACCACTTGATCGGCAAACTCTACCCTATGCGGATCCGGGATTTCAGCCAGTTTGGTTTTACCGACGTGCTGTTTCCGAGTCTGGAGGCCGTTGATGATTAGTTGCTCGATCAGTTGCTCGATCAGTCGCTCAGCGCCTGCAGCAACTCGGTTTCAATCGCGATTTGGGCCTTGTTTTGCTGCAACTCTGGGCCGTCAATCAAAAATGTGTCTTCTACGCGCTCGCCTAACGTCGTGACTTTGGCCAGTTGCAGATTGATACGGTGCCTGGCCAGCACCCGGGCAATCAGGTAGAGCAGACCCGCACGGTCGCTCGCAGACACGCTGAGCAACCAACGCTGAGCTTTCTCGTCGGGTCTCAAGTCCACTCGTGGCGCAATCGGAAAACTCTTGACACGGCGCGACAGACGGCCTTTGCCGGGCGCTGGCAAAGGCCCTGGCTCTTCAATGGTACGGTCTAAGTTGGCCTCGACCATAGATGCCAGTTCGCGGTAATGCTCCTCCAGGTCCGGGCTGGACACCTGAAAAGTATCCAGGGCATAGCCGTTGTTGGCGGTGTGAATCTTGGCATCCAGAATGCTAAAGCCTGCCTGGTCAAAGTAACCGCAAATACGCGCAAACAAATCGGGTGCATCCGGCGTGTACACCAGCACCTGCATGCCCTCACCCGCTGATGATCGGCGCGCCCGGACGATGGCCTTGGCCTTACCCACATGGCGCGACAGCTGGCGCGCATGCCAGGCAATGTCTGAGGCATCGTGGCGCATGAAGTAGCTCACGTCCAGGGTTTCCCACAGTGCCTTGTGCGACTCAAAAGGCTGAGCGTACAGTGCCAGCGAGATCAGGGCCTCGCGCTTGCGGGCCTCGACTTCCGCATCGGCATCAGGCGCCCGGCCACCCAGCACCCGCAGGGTATAGCGGTACAGGTCTTCTAAGAGCTTGCCTTTCCAGGCGTTCCAGACCTTGGGGCTGGTGCCCCGAATGTCGGCTACCGTCAGCAAATACAGCGCCGTGAGGTAACGCTCATTGCCCACACGCTGTGCAAAAGCGGCAATCACGGCCGGGTCGCTCAAGTCCTCTTTCTGGGCGACGCGGCTCATGCTCAGGTGTTCGCCTACCAAAAACTCTGCCAGCCTGGCATCTTCCAGCGCAATACCGTGCTGGCGGCAAAACAGGCGCACATCCTTGCAGCCGAGCACTGAATGGTCACCACCCCGGCCTTTGGCAATGTCATGAAACAGCGCAGCAACGTACAAAATCCAGGGCTTGTCCCAGCCTGCGGCCAATTGCGAGCACATCGGGTACTCATGTGAATGCTCGGCCATGAAAAAGCGCCGTACATTGCGCAGCACCATCAAGATATGCTGGTCAACCGTGTACACATGAAACAGGTCATGCTGCATCTGTCCGACGATTTTTCTGAAAACCCACAAATATCGCCCCAGTACCGAGGTCTGGTTCATCAGCCGCATGGCGTGCGTGATGCCTTCAGGTTGCTGCAGGATGCGCCGGAAGGTGTTGCGGTTGACTGGGTCACGGCGAAACGCGCTGTTCATCAGGCTGCGTGCGTTGTACAGCGCGCGCAGGGTGCGGGCTGACAAGCCCTTGACGCCAATGTTGCTTTCATAGAGCAGAAAGGTCTCAAGAATGGCGTGCGGCTCGCGCAGGTACAGATCGTCACTGGCGACTTCCAGCATGCCTGCCTTGTCTGAAAACCGCTCGTTGATCGGCTGCAGCGGATACGTGTTGGGGCTCAGACGCTCCCCAATGTTGAGCAGCAAAATCTGGTGGAGCTGGGTGACGGCTTTGGCCGCCCAGTAGTAACGGTGCATCAGTGACTCGCTGGCCCGGCGTGGCAGCCTGCTGCCGTCCTTGGCTTGTCCGGTGTAGCCAAACGATTCGGCCACAGCGGTTTGCAAATCGCACGTATCAGGCTCAGCAAGGCTTCATTGGCCTTGATCTGGCGCACTTCAAAAGGTGTGGCCAGACCGCTTTTGGCCAGGTCATTCCATGATTTGCCCAGCCCGGCAGCGCGCGCCACCCACAAAATGACCTGCAAATCACGCAAGCCACCCGGTGACTCTTTGCAGTTGGGCTCCAGCGCGTAGGGTGTGTCTTCAAATTTGTTATGGCGCTGGCGCAATTCCAGCGTTTTGGCAATAAAAAATGCCTTGGGATCGAGCACGGCTGCCAGCTGTTTTTGCAGGCTGACAAAGTTCTTTTTAGAACCCGTCACCCATCGTGCCTCCAGCAGGGAGGTTTGTACCGTGACATCTTTGCCCGCCTCCGTCACACAGTCGGCGGCTGTGCGCACGCTGGAGCCAATCTCCAGCCCACTGTCCCAGCAGTTGCTGATGAAGGTCTCCACCTTGGCCTTTAAGGCTTTGTCGGCGTCCACATCGGCATCATCGGCCAGCAACAGCAAGACATCGACATCGGAGTGCGGAAACAGCTCTTGCCTGCCATAGCCACCTACAGCAACCAGGCATGCCGAGGCCGGAAAGTCTGCATGCTGCCAGAGCAGCTGGAGCGTGGCATCGGTGTGTCTGGCCAGTTTTTGAAGCAAGCGCCTGACACCACGTGCCGAGGGGCCACGGTTTGCCACCGAGGCAAAAAGGGCTTGCTTGCCCTCGCGGTAGTGTTCCCGAACCTGTGTGACGTCAACCACGGGGTGTCATTGCTCTGAAGTTAATGAAAAAAAGGACAGAAAGGGCAAAGCAAGAAAAGGCTCTGGGGTGCAGACCGCAGATCAGCGCCTCAAGCGCTGACGACCACCTGTGCCGTGCTGGCCTGGCTGGCCGGACTGGCTTGTACCGCTGCATGAAAAGCCTCGACAAATGCCGGCACGGGCGGGCTGCCTGCAGACACAGTCAGCACTTCATAGCCGACATCCGTCACCAGCACGGTGTGCTCCCACTGCGCAGACAAAGAGTGGTCGCGCGTGACGATGCTCCAGCCGTCTTTTTCGGGGCCGTCCTTGATGTCGCGCTTGCCCGCGTTGATCATCGGCTCAATCGTGAACGTCATGCCTGGTTTGAGCACTTCCAGCGTGCCCGGCTTGCCGTAATGCAGCACCTGCGGGTCTTCGTGAAACCTGTTGCCAATGCCATGGCCACAAAATTCGCGCACGATGGAAAAGCCTTGCCGCTCAGCAAACTGCTGGATGGCAAACCCCAGGTCACCCAGCCGCACGCCGGGCTTGACCCGCATGATGCCTTGCCACATGGCTTCATACGTGATGTTGCACAAGCGCCTGGCGGCTATCGAGGCTTCACCCACAATGAACATGCGGCTGGTGTCGCCGTGCCAGCCGTCCTTGATGACGGTCACGTCAATGTTGACGATATCGCCTTTTTTCAGGGGCTTGTCGTTGGGAATACCATGGCAGACCTGGTGGTTAACCGACGTACACAGCGACTTGGGGTAAGCCGTGTAGCCTTGCGGCTGGTAACCCAGCGTGGCCGGAATGGTGTGCTGCACCTGCGTCATGAAGGCATGCGCGAGGCGGTCAATCTCGTTGGTGGTCAAGCCGGGTTTGATAAACGGTGTCAGGTAGTCCAGCACTTCAGAGGCCAGTTTGCCTGCCACGCGCATGCCTTCAATGCCGGCGGCGTCTTTGTAGGTGATCGTCATGCCCGGATTATCTCAGAGGGCGGTTCGACGTGTCGAGCTTGGAGCAATGACGCGAAACCCCTGCCCAATCCTTGGCTCTTGGGGACTCGCTGGCTTGCCTGGCAGCATGGGTAAGCCAGTTAAAATCAAACGACATGCCCAGACCCATTTGGCGTCTGGTGCGCGTCTTTCATACGTCTTTCATTCAACCCGACAGCCCACTTTCCAGGCCCCCACGTGACCCTTCACCTGACGACTTTTGAGGGCGAGCCGCACGGCATCAATGCCCTGAGCGACTTTCGCGCGCAACGCCTGCTTTCGCAACTGCAAACCATAGAAAGCAAGATCGTGGCGGTAACTGCCCGGTTTGTGCATTGGGTCGCCACCGAAACGCTACCAACGCAGGCCGCCAAAGCCCAACTTGCCGCTTTGATGACCTATGGCGAGCCTTGCCCCGCAGCATCGGGCAAGCCGCTTGAGACGGCTTTGTTCATTGTCTCGCCGCGCTTTGGTACCGTCTCGCCCTGGGCATCCAAAGCCACCGACATTGCCCGCAACTGCGGCCTGGCCATCAAGCGTATTGAGCGCATTACCGAATACCGCATTGCCCTGAAATCAGGCTTGTTTAGCAAGGCTTTGCTGGGTGACGAGCAACGCGACGCCGTTGCCGCGCTGCTGCATGACCGCATGACTGAAAGTGTCATGTTTGACAGAGCACAGGCTGCAGGTCTGTTCACCGAGCTGCAGGGTGCCGCCCTGCAAACCATTGACGTGCTGGCTGGTGGCCGGGCCGCGCTGGAATCCGCCAACACCGAGTTCGGGCTGGCGCTGGCCAGCGATGAGATCGACTACCTGGTGGCCGCCTTCACCCAGCTCAAGCGCAACCCCACAGACGTTGAGCTGATGATGTTTGCACAGGCCAATAGCGAGCACTGCCGCCACAAAATCTTCAACGCCGACTTCACGATTGACGGTGTGCGCCAGGGCATCAGCCTGTTTGGCATGATCCGCAACACTGAAAAGGCAAGCCCCCAGCACACCGTGGTGGCGTACTCCGACAATGCCTCGGTCATGGAGGGCACCCGTGTTCAGGTATTCAATGCCAAATCGGCTGCTACCGCAATATCTACGGATGTTTCATGCTATCAAAAATATAGTAATACAGAGAATGTGCTGACCCATGTGCTGATGAAGGTCGAGACGCACAACCACCCGACGGCGATTTCGCCTTTTCCTGGTGCCTCCACGGGCGCTGGTGGCGAGATTCGCGATGAGGGTGCGACAGGGCGTGGCTCCAAACCCAAGGCGGGTCTGACCGGGTTCACCGTGTCCAAACTGTTCGGCGGCGATTTCGGCAAACCTGAACACATCGCCAGCCCGCTGCAAATCATGACGGAAGGGCCGCTGGGCGGCGCAGCGTTCAACAACGAATTTGGCCGCCCCAACCTGAACGGCTATTTCCGCGAATACGAGCAAACTGTGGCGGGCCAGCGCTGGGGTTACCACAAGCCCATCATGATTGCAGGCGGCATCGGCACGATTGATGCCGGGCTGACCAAAAAGATTCTGTTCCCGGCCGGCACGCTCTTGATTCAACTGGGCGGGCCAGGCATGCGTATTGGCATGGGCGGCAGCGCTGCCAGTTCCATGGCATCAGGTGCCAACGCTGTCAGCCTGGACTTTGACTCGGTGCAGCGCGGCAACCCTGAAATCGAGCGCCGTGCGCAAGAGGTCATCAACCAGTGCGCCCAATCAGGCCAGGCCAACCCGATTCTCGCGATTCACGACGTGGGTGCAGGCGGCTTGTCCAACGCTTTTCCCGAGCTGGTCAACGACGCAGGGCGGGGCGCGCGTTTTGACTTGCGCGCTGTGCCGCTCGAAGAAAGCGGCCTGTCACCCAAGGAAATCTGGAGCAACGAAAGCCAGGAGCGCTACGTGATGGCGATTGCGCCCGAGTCGCTGGCGCAGTTTCAGGCTTTTTGCGAGCGTGAGCGTTGCCCGTTTGCAGTCATTGGCGTGGCGACTGAAGAGCGGGATTTGGTGGTTACCGACGGGGACGGAACTTCTCTAAACCAGTCAGGGCCGCGGAACTGGCTTCGCCAGGCCGCAGGCGCAGCGGCCCCCTCGGGGGGCAGTGAACCACACGAAGTGGGGAGCGTGGGGGCTCCGGTAGATATGCCCATGAACGTGCTGCTCGGCAAGCCGCCCAAAATGCACCGCGACGTTAAAACCGTCAAGCACAGCGTCAAACCCATCGACCTCACAGGCATTGATCTGCAAAAAAGCTGCATCGATGTGCTGAGCCACCCGACTGTGGCATCCAAACGCTTTTTAATCACCATTGGCGACCGCACCGTGGGCGGCCTCACGCACCGCGACCAGATGGTTGGCCCGTGGCAGGTGCCGGTGGCTGACTGCGCCGTCACGCTGGCCGACTACCAAGGCTTTGCAGGCGAGGCCATGAGCATGGGCGAGCGCACACCGCTGGCCGTTGTCAATGCCGCTGCATCGGGCCGCATGGCCGTGGCCGAGGCCATTACCAACTTGCTGGCCGCACCGATTGAGCTGCCGCGCGTCAAGTTGTCAGCCAACTGGATGGCCGCTTGCGGCGAGCCCGGCCAAGACGCCGCGCTGTACGAGGCTGTCAAAGCTGTGGGCATGGAGCTGTGTCCGGCGCTGGGCGTGTCGATTCCGGTCGGCAAGGATTCGCTGTCCATGCGCACCGTCTGGACAGATGGACATGACGGCAAAAAAGTCACGTCACCTGTGTCACTCATCGTCAGCGCTTTTGCCACACTGGCCGATGTGCGCGGCACGCTCACACCCCAGCTCAACCGCGACGAGCCAGACACCACGCTGGTGTTGATTGACCTGGGCAAGGGCCAAAAGCGCATGGGTGGCAGCATTCTGGCGCAAACCCTGAGCTGCGAAGACGGCGATGTGCCCGACCTGGACACCCCCCAAGACCTGGTGAATCTGGTCAACGCCATCAACGCCCTGCGGGCTAAAAACCAGTTGCTGGCCTACCACGACCGCAGTGATGGCGGGCTGTTTGCCACCGTCTGTGAAATGGCCTTTGCAGGCAACGTGGGCATCGCGCTCAACATCGACATGCTGCTGGTCGAGGGCGACGGCATTCTGGACAGCCGCATGGAAGTGGGCGACAGTAAAAACTGGGCATCGCAAATCGGTGCCAGACGAGAAGAGTTAACGCTCAAGGCCCTGTTCAATGAAGAGCTCGGTGCCGTCATTCAGGTACGAACCGATGCGCGCAACGACGTGATGCAAACCCTGCGTACACACGGTTTGTCCAAGTTCAGCCACTTTATCGGCAAAACCCGCCCCCAGCACGCGGCGCTTGACGTGGGCAAGGGTGAAGTGCAGGTCTGGCGTGACACCAAAGCGGTGTTCAAGGCCAAACTGCAAGACCTGCACCAGGTCTGGGACTCGGTGAGCTGGAAGATTTGCCAGCAGCGCGACAACCCAGCCGGTGCGGACGCAGAACATGCAGCGGTGGGTGACCCCGCCAACCCCGGTTTGCATGTTCATCTGACGTTTGAACCCGATACCGTTCGGGCTGAGCCCGTCGAAGCCCCTGCACTCATGCTCTCCCGCCCCAAAGTCGCGATTTTGCGCGAACAAGGCGTCAACTCCCACATCGAGATGGCCTACGCCTTCACGCAAGCGGGCTTTGAGGCTTTTGATGTCCACATGACCGACCTGCAAACCGGCAGGGCGCGCCTGGCCGACTTCAAAGGCGTGGTGGCCTGCGGCGGCTTCAGCTATGGCGACACGCTGGGTGCAGGCATAGGCTGGGCGCGCTCGATCACCTTTAACCCGGTGCTGGCCGAGCAATTCAAGGCGTTTTTTGCCCGGCCAGATACGTTTGGCCTGGGCGTGTGCAACGGCTGCCAGATGTTTGCCGAACTCGCTGACATCATCCCCGGTGCCGAGGCTTGGCCACGCTTTACCACCAACCGCAGCGAGCGTTTTGAAGCCAGATTGAGCCTGGTTGAAGTGCTCGACTCCCCCAGCCTGTTCTTCAAGGGCATGGCTGGCAGCCGCCTGCCGATTGCGGTAGCGCACGGTGAAGGCTACGCCAATTTCGACAAACAGCTGGGCGGGCGTGGTGACGCAAACGCTGCCATCGCTGCCATGCGCTACGTTGACAACCTGGGCCAGATAGCCAACAGCTACCCCGCCAACCCCAACGGCAGCCCCGGCGGACTGACAGCCGTGACCACCGCAGACGGACGCTTCACGGCCATGATGCCGCATGCAGAGCGCGTGTTCCGCAACATCCAGATGAGCTGGAGCCCGCTGGATGCCAGCGCACACAGCCCGTGGATGCAGCTGTGGCACAACGCGCGGCACTGGGTGGGGTAAAAAGGCAATAGGGAGGGGCTGGGACTGCCAGTTTGCGAGTTTAATAGCTGACATGACGCACGAAAACAAGCACGAAAAAAAGCATGAGTGAGTGTGCAATATCGCTCATATATGACCGCTGATACCGTCATTCCCGCGAAGGCGGGAATCCAGTATCCAGACAACGGCATGGGAAGCACCGTTCGGATCTCCATGCTGGAGACGGCAAGTCATTGCAGCCGCTGGTCTGCACTTCACAGACTGGGTACCGGATTGCCGCCTGCGCGGCCATGACGGACAGCGACCACGTTGTCCGCTGTTTTTGCGGGTGAGTGCGTAACATCAGTGAATAACGCAAACAGCCCTTGATCCGTCAATCACTTCCATCCGCCAACCATGCCCCCATCCAAATTCACCTACGACCCGCCAGCCGGCAAGCCCAGCCACGTCGTCAGGGAAGAGCAGATTGAATACGGTTTCATCGGCAAACTTCAAGACCTCAAGTATGTGTACCGCGAAGACATACGTGACCGCGCCGCGCTGGAGCGCAACTTCCGCGAGAAGTTTGAGGCTCTCAACCGCGTCAGCCTGACCAACGGCGAGTTTGCCCGCCTGCTCGATGAAATCGTCACCCCCGACGTATTCACCGCCGCCCGAACCCTGCGCGCCATCAACGCCTTCACCCGCGAAGACGGCACGCCGCTGAACTACACCTTGGTCAACATCAAAGACTGGTGCAAAAACACCTTTGAGGTCGCCCGCCAGCTGCGCATCAACACCGACAACAGCCACCACCGCTATGACGTGCTCATCCTGATTAACGGCGTACCGTGTGTGCAAATTGAGCTGAAAACCCTCACCATCAACCCGCGCCGCGCCATGGAGCAAATCGTTGACTATAAAAACGACCCTGGCAATGGCTACGCCAAAACCTTGCTATGCTTTTTGCAGCTTTTTATCGTCAGTAACCGCACCAATACCCACTACTTCGCCAACAACAACACGCGCCACTTTGCGTTCAATGCAGACGAGCGGTTTTTGCCGCTCTACCAGTTTGCCGATGAGGCGAACAAAAAAATCACGCACCTGGACGACTTTGCAGACAGTTTTCTTGCCAAATGCACGCTGGGCCAGACCCTGAGCCGCTACATGGTGCTGGTGGCCAGCGAACAAAAGCTGTTGATGATGCGCCCCTACCAGGTGTATGCCGTCAAGCACATCGTGGCGTGCATTGCGCAGAACTGCGGTAACGGCTACATCTGGCACACCACCGGCAGTGGCAAAACACTCACGTCCTTCAAAGCCTCCACCCTGCTCAAAGACAACCCCGCCATAGAAAAATGCCTTTTTGTGGTGGACCGCAAAGACCTCGACCGCCAGACCCGCGAAGAGTTCAACCGCTTCCAGGAAGGCTGTGTGGAGGAAAACACCAACACCGCTGCGCTGGTGCGCCGCCTGCTCTCCAGCGACTATGCCGACAAGGTGATCGTCACCACCATCCAGAAGCTGGGCTTAGCGCTCGATGAAAACAGCAAACGAAACAGGCAACGCAAAAACAACGACCTGAAAACTTACAAAGAGCAACTCCAAATCCTGAGCAACAAGCGCATCGTCTTCATTTTTGACGAATGCCACCGCTCCCAATTTGGTGCCAACCACGACGCCATCAAGGAGTTTTTCCCCAAAGCCCAGCTCTTTGGCTTTACAGGCACGCCCATTTTTGAAGCCAACGCCACGGCCAAACAGTACGAGGGCGAAGAAGGGCAGTTCAGAACGACCGAAGACCTGTTTCAAAAGCAGCTGCACGCCTACACCATCACCCATGCCATTGAAGACACCAATGTGTTGCGCTTTCATGTGGACTACTTCAAGCCCGAGGGGAAAAATCCGCCCAAACCCGGCGAGGCGCTGGCCAAGCGGGCGGTCATTGAGGCTATTTTGGCCAAGCACGACACCGCCACGGCCGGTCGCCGCTTCAACGCCGTGCTGGCTACTGCTTCTATCTGCGACGCCATCGAATACCACAGCCTGTTTGCCGAACTGCAAAACACCCGGCAACTGGCTGACCCCGCCTTTGTGCCTTTGAGCATCGCCTGCGTGTTCTCGCCGCCCGCCGAGGGCGATGCCGATGTCAGGCAGATTCAAGAAGATCTGCCGCAAGAAAAGCAGGACAACCAGCAAGACCCCGAGGGCAAAAAAGCGGCCCTCAAAGCCATTCTTGCCAGCTACAACGCCCGCTACGGCACAAATCACACCATCAGCGAGTTCGATTCGTACTACCAGGATGTGCAAAAGCGCATCAAAGACCAGCAGTGGC
>RDZZ01000154.1 GCA_004293655.1 Polaromonas sp.
GCAGAACAGCTCAATGCCCGCGCGCCCAATGCGCTGGCCAGCATCAAGGAGCTGGTCAATGACGCCCCTGCCAACTCGCTGAGCCAGCAACTGGGCAGCGAACGCGACCATTTCGTTCGCAACCTGCACCACAGCAATGGCGGCGAAGGCATCGCTGCCTTTCTGGAAAAACGCACGCCGCAGTACCGTTAGCACACCCCGCTCTACCCCGCCTTGCCCTGCCAGCAAAGCGACACCCGTGCGACAGCGCCAGATCCACCGCGGCGTCCCTCCGGCGACAATCATTGCCTTATCAGTCACTCTAAAGACAGGCCATGGACGATCCTATTCTTACGATAGACGAGAGAGAGGCCATCAACAGTGGCCGCTGGTTTTCAACGCTGTCACCCTCGCTAAGACACGACATACTCCGATGCGCTTACGTCAAACGCTACGCCGACGGCGAGCTGATTGCCGCCCGGGGCGAACCGCCCGAAGAGTGGATCGCCTGCGCCAAGGGTGCGGTGCGGGTCAGCTCCACGTCGGTTTCGGGCAAGCAGATCACCCTGACTTATGTCGAGCCTGGCATCTGGTTTGGCGATATTGCCATTTTCGACGGCGACAGGCGCACGCACGACGCCTATGCACATGGCGCCACCACCATTTTGTGCGTGGCAAAAGCCGACTTCAGAAAAATCCTGGCAGTCCATGTCGAGCTGTACGAGGCCATGCTACGCCTGCATGCACGCCGCCTGCGTCAGCTTTTCGGGCTGGTAGAGGACTTGAACACCCTGCCCTTGCGCGCCCGGCTGGCCAAGCAGCTGCTGCACCTGGCCCGCAGCTACGGCGTGCCCAGCTTGTCAGACAACAGCGAAGTACGCATTGGCCTGCAGCTGGCACAAGAAGAGCTGGCACAGCTGCTGGGCGCGTCGCGCCAGCGCGTCAACCAGGAGCTCAAGGCCATGGAGCGCGAAGCTGCCATACGCATCGAGCCAGGTGGTCTGGTGGTACGCAACCGCGAAGCCTTGCGGCGTATTTCTGAAGCTGATCTGGAAAAATAACCCAACCGCAAACGCCTGTCCCGGGCACAGCACCATGACCGATTTCAACCACTTCACTGGCACCCGTGCCGTCTCTGGCCAGCATGCGTTTGATGTGCAAGCCCTCAGCCGCTACCTGAGCGTTCACCTGCCGGGCTTTGAAGGCCCTTTGACTGTGGCGTTGTTCAAGGGTGGGCAGTCCAACCCAACTTACAAGCTTGTCACACCCGGCAAGGCCTACGTGATGCGCGCGAAACCCGGGCCTGTGGCCAAACTACTGCCGTCGGCGCATGCGGTCGAGCGTGAGTTCAAGGTCATGAAGGCACTGCAGGGCACGGATGTGCCCGTCGCTGAAATGCATTGCCTGTGCGAAGACGAGTCCGTGATCGGGCGCGCTTTCTACGTGATGGCGTTCGTTGAGGGCCGCGTGCTCTGGGATCAGTCCCTGCCTGGCATGACCCGCGCCCAGCGCGGCGAGATTTACGACGAGATGAGCCGCGTTATTTCAGCCCTGCACAGGGTAAATTTTGCACAACGCGGCTTGGCCGATTTTGGCAAGCCGGGCAATTACTTCGAGCGCCAGATTGGTCGCTGGAGCAAGCAATACGCGGCCTCCATCACCACGCCCATCCCCGAGATGGATCGGTTGATGCAATGGCTGCCCGCCAACATTCCCCTGACGGCGCGCGATGAAGCGATGGCCTGCATCGTGCATGGTGATTTCCGGCTGGACAACCTGATGTTTCACCCCACCGAGCCGCGTGTGCTGGCGGTGCTGGACTGGGAGCTGTCCACGCTGGGGCATCCACTGGCAGACTTTTCATACCACTGCATGGGCTGGCATATTGCGCCCGGCGCTTTTCGCGGCATCGGCGGGCTGGACATTGTGTCTTTAGGCATTCCCCAAGAAGATGATTACATCCAACGGTACTGCGAGCGTACCGGCATCACCACGCCCGATGCGTTGAAAGCAGACTGGAACTTTTACCTGGCCTACAACCTGTTTAGGCTGGCGGCCATTTTGCAGGGCATTGCCAAACGGGTCGAAGCCGGTACCGCGTCCAGCGCACAGGCTGCGGTATCAGCCGCCGGTGCGCCTGTGCTGGCCAGCATGGCCTGGAGCTTTGCGCTTAAAAGCCAGCAACAGCCACGGTAAAACCAGATCAGACATCCAACACACAGACTTTTCAATCAGGAGACCACATGGACTTTAATTTCACTCCCAAAGTGCAGGAGTTGCAGGCCCGCCTGCTGGCGTTCATGGACGCGCACATTTACCCGAACGAGGCGCGCTTTTTCCGCGAAATCGCTGAAAACCGTGCCAAGGGCAACGCCTGGATACCGACAGCCATCATTGAAGAGCTCAAGCCCAAAGCCCGTGCTGCCGGCTTGTGGAACCTGTTTTTGCCGCACTCCCCGCGTGCGCCAGAGGGACTGTCAAATCTCGAATACGCCCCATTGTGCGAAATCATGGGCCGTGTGCCGTTTGCCGCAGAGGTCTTCAACTGCTCCGCACCAGATACGGGCAACATGGAAACCATTGCCCGTTACGGGTCTGAGGCCAACAAGGACAAGTGGCTGGACCCGCTGCTGCGTGGTGAGATTCGCTCTGCCTTCTTGATGACCGAGCCTGACGTTGCCTCGTCAGATGCCACGAATATCGAATGCCGCATCGAACGCGATGGCGACGAATACGTGCTCAACGGCCTCAAGTGGTGGTCGTCAGGCGCGGGTGACCCACGCTGCGCGGTGTACATCGTGATGGGTAAAACCAACCCGGACGCTGGCCGTCACGAGCAACAGTCGATGATTCTGGTGCCGTCCAACACGCCTGGCATCACCGTGATTCGCCCGCTCACCGTGTTCGGCTATGACGACGCGCCGCATGGTCACATGGAAGTGCGTTTGACCAACGTGCGCGTACCGGCAGACAACCTGCTACTTGGGGAGGGCCGTGGGTTCGAGATTGCCCAGGGTCGCCTTGGCCCCGGACGCATTCACCACTGCATGCGCACCATTGGCTGCGCCGAGCGTGCGTTAGAGCTGATGTGCAAGCGCCTGAACTCCCGTGTGGCTTTCGGCAAACCCATCGCCCGCCAGTCGGTATGGCAAGAGCGCATTGCCGAGTCCCGCTGCATGATCGAGCAGGCGCGCCTGCTGACGCTCAAAGCCGCCTACATGATGGACACGGTCGGCAACAAGATCGCCAAGGCAGAAATCGCCATGATCAAGGTCGTGGCCCCCAACATGGCCTGCCAGATCATTGACTGGGCGATTCAGGCCCACGGCGGCGGCGGCGTGTCTGACGACTTCCCGCTGGCCTACGCCTACGCGCACCAGCGCACGCTGCGCCTGGCTGACGGCCCGGACGAAGTGCACCGTGCGTCTCTGGCCAAGCTGGAGCTGGCCAAACACCTCTTGATGCCCGGTGAGGTCGACATGCCAGTCACGCGGGGCACATGACAAGACCTGACAGCACCTGACGCTGTTACGCCGTGCAAGGCTACACTTGTGCCCCTGACGAAAACAGTCACGGACGTGCCGCCTTGCCTCAAAAATCCATTTATTCTCATGCTATTCATTCAATAGCATATAGCCCGCTTGCTTACTGCTGTAGAGGCTGATTTGATGCATCAATTCGACGTGGTGGTCGTCGGCGCAGGCGCAGCCGGCCTGTTTTGTGCAGGGCTGGCGGGGCAGCGCGGTTTGAAGGTGCTGCTGCTGGACCACAGTGAGAAAGTGGCCGAGAAAATCCGCATCTCGGGCGGTGGGCGCTGCAACTTCACCAACCGCGAGGTCACGCCAGCGAACTTTTTAAGTGACAACCCGCATTTTTGCCGCTCGGCCCTGTCGCGTTACACCCCGCAAGACTTCACCGCCCTGCTGCACAAGCACGGCGTACCGTTTCATGAAAAGCACAGAGGTCAGCTTTTTTGTGACCGCTCTGCCGAGGATGTGATCAACGTGCTGCTGGCCGAATGCGCGCTGGGCGGCGTCACACGCTGGCAGCCTTGTGGTGTCAAAAGCATTGCTACGGCAATAGGTACGGGCACTAGCCGCTATCGAATTGAGAGTGACCGGGGTTGGATAGAAACACCCCAAGTTGTCATTGCCACAGGCGGGTTGTCTATCCCCAAGATAGGCGCGACAGATTTTGGCTACCGGCTGGCCCGGCAGTTCGGCCTGCGCCTGGTCGAGCCCCGGCCTGCCCTGGTGCCTTTGACGTTTGACGGCGCAGACTGGGCCCCGTTTGCCCAGCTGGCTGGCCTGGCCTTGCCGGTACTGATAGAGACCGGCCCGCCCAACGCCACACCCAAACAGCGCAAAAAAGCCGTGGTGTTTTCGGAAGACCTGCTGTTCACGCACCGGGGCCTGAGCGGCCCGGCCGTGCTGCAAATTTCGAGCTTCTGGCGCGAAGGTGAGCCAGTTCGGGTCAACCTGGCACCCGGCAAAGACTTGGGTGCTGCTTTGCTTCAAGCCAAAGCAAGTTCCAAAAAGCTGGTGGCCAATGAACTCACCCACCTGTTGCCAAGCCGTTTGGCTGACGCCTGGGTCAGCAATGACCCCGCCTTGCAGCGTTGTATTACAGACGCCACCGACAAAGCCTTGCAAGCCTTGGCCCAGCGCCTGGCAGACTGGCAACTCACGCCGAATGGTTCTGAAGGTTACAAAAAGGCAGAAGTCACCGCAGGCGGCATAGACACCCGCGATGTATCGTCCCAAACCATGGAGTCAAAACAGCCCGGCCTGTATTTCATCGGCGAAGTGGTGGACGTGACCGGCTGGCTGGGCGGCTACAACTTCCAATGGGCCTGGGCATCAGCGTTTGCCTGCGCAAATGCTTTGATACCAGCACAAGCGGCAACCCGCGCCTGAACCCCCAGCCTGGACCCGCTCCCGTTTTCACCAGTAGGAGTTCAGGCGCTGCGCCTTTCAGAAGCACAGAGTTGCACGCAGCGAACGACTGTGGAGTCCGTATTATTCAAGCAGGGGCCGCAGGCGCAGCGCCCCCTCGGGGCTGGAGCCTGCGGCTCCGAACCTGCTTGAGCAGGTTTGGACAGGCTCCAGAAGCGAAGCCTCTGGCGAGCGGCGGCCTGCAAGGTGCAGGGCGCTACACGAAGTGAGCAACCGTGGGGGTGTTATACTTTCAGGCTTTGCTAGCAAACCCGCGCCCGGCCTGATTCTGATCAGATCACTAAAGGCGCAAAATTTTTGGACCCCTTTATCCATGACGACCATTCGCGTAAAAGACAACGAGCCTTTCGACGTAGCCCTGCGCCGCTTCAAACGCACCATTGAAAAACTCGGCCTGCTGACCGACCTGCGCGCACGCGAGTTCTACGAAAAGCCAACGGCTGAGCGCAAGCGCAAAAAAGCCGCTGCTGTCAAACGCAATTACAAACGCATCCGCTCGATGCAGTTGCCCAAAAAACTGTACTGATTGACCCAATCGGTCTTGCCTCAAGGCAACACACAAGCCCGCCCAAGAACGCTCTGGCGGGCTTTTTGCATTCTTGACCCCAACACTTTTCCATCTGGAGACACCATGCTGCTCAAAGACCAAATTACCGAGGACATGAAAACCGCCATGCGCGCCAAAGACAGCGAGCGCCTGGGCACCATCCGTCTGCTGCTGTCGGCCATCAAACAGAAAGAAGTCGATGAACGCGTGGTGGTTGACGACGTGATGGCCATTGCCATCATTGACAAAATGATCAAGCAGCGCAAAGACAGCATTGACGCTTTTACCAAAGCCGACCGAAAAGACATGGCCGACAAGGAAGCCGTCGAGATTGCCGTGCTGACAGCCTACCTGCCCGCCCGTCTGAGCGCTGATGAAGTCACCGCAGCGGTCAAGGCCATCGTTGCAGACCTTGGAGCCACAGGCCCCGGCGACATGGGCAAGGTCATGGCAGCAGTCAAAGCACAGCTGGCAGGCAAGGCAGACATGGGTCAGGTCTCAGCAGCAGTAAAAGCCGCCCTGGCCGGTTGACACAATAACCAGCCAGGTACCTCCCCGCTTCTACCAGCAGGGGCCCTAAACCTGCTTGAGCAGGTTTGGACAGGCGCTAGACGTGAAGCCTTTGGCGAGCGGCGGCCTGCAAGCTGCAGAGAGTTGCGCGTTGTGAACGACCGTGGGGGTTATGAGCCTGCAATCTTCATACGGTTCACCAAAATCGATCCGACGGTTTTGGCCCCATAGTTGTAGGTATCCGCACCCACAGCCTGAATGCCCATCAGCATGTCCTTGAGGTTTCCGGCAATCGTGATTTCTTCCACCGGAAAAGCGATCTGGCCGTTTTCTACCCAAAAGCCTGCAGCACCGCGTGAGTAGTCGCCCGTCACGTAGTTCACGCCCTGCCCCATCAGCTCGGTCACAAACAGGCCCGTACCCAGTTTTTTGAGCATGGTGTCCAGGTCATCACCTGCTGCCGTCTGGCGGCTGCTCATGATCAGGTTGTGCGAGCCACCTGCATTGCCCGTGGTGCGCATGCCCAGCTTGCGGGCAGAGTAGGTGCTTAAAAAATAGCCCTGCACAATGCCTGCATCCACCACGGTGCGGGCACGGGTTTTAACGCCCTCGTCGTCAAACGGTGCGCTGCCCTTGCCTTTGTGCAAAAACGGGTCTTCCGTGATGTCGATGTGTTCGGGAAAAGCTGCTTTGCCCAGAATGTCGATTAAAAAAGTGCTTTTGCGGTAGATCGCACCACCACTGATGGCCTGCACAAACCCACCCAGCAGCCCGGCAGCCAGCGGCGACTCAAACAGCACCGGGCATTCGCAGGTTTTGACCTTGCGGCTTTTCAGGCGCGACAGAGCGCGTTCAGCTGCGTAACGGCCGACCGCTTCAGGGCTGGCCAGCTCGGACGCATCACGCATGGAGCTGTACCAGGCATCGCGCTGCATGTCACCGTTTTTACCGGGCGACGATGCAATCGGTGCCACCGACAGGCTGTGCCGTGAGCTGGCATAACCGCCTCTAAAGCCGCGTGTATGCGCGCTGAAGAAATGCGACTGTTGGGCCGACACACCAGCGCCTTCACTGTTGGTGATGCGCGGGCTGGTTGCCAGGGCGGCAGCTTCGCACTTCAAAGCCAGTGCAGCGGCGTCCTCTGACGTGATGGCCCAGGGGTGAAACAGGTTGAGCTCCCGGTGCATGCGGGCAATGTCACGCTCTGCTGGCAGACCGGACGATTTGTCTTCGGCTGTGAAGCGGGCGATGTCGTAGGCCGCTTTGACGGTCTGCCTGATGGCCGCCTTCGAGAAATCACTGGTCGAAGCATTGCCACGCTTTTTCCCGACATAAACGGTGATGCCCAGGGATTTGTCGCGGTTGCGCTCGACATTTTCAAGCTCACCCTTGCGCACAC
Source organism: Polaromonas sp. (assembly GCA_004293655.1). GTDB lineage: Bacteria > Pseudomonadota > Gammaproteobacteria > Burkholderiales > Burkholderiaceae_C > Polaromonas. The sequence continues at coordinate 7,391 of RDZZ01000154.1, forward strand.
TGACCGACAGGCCACAACCTTCTGACGCTTCGGCAGCCGCATCGGTAGCACCGAGTTTTTTGGCGTGCGCCAGGGCCGTGTCAACCAGGTCTTCAAAAAAATCACGGCTGTAGCTGAAACCCTCGGCAGGTGTGTGTGTGGTGGGTTCAATGGCTTGCCTGGACGCTCGCTTGCGAGGCATATCAAGGGCAGTGTCAAGAAGAGTGCTGGGGGAGGTCTTTAAAGTCATATCAGTCATATGGGTCGCTATGATACTGACTGCTATAAATGACTGCTATGAACACCAAGACTCCCAAGGCCATCAAAGGCTACTGGTCCAACGGCCGGTTCGTTAAACCCGAAGAAATTGCGCTGGAAGAAGTGGGTCCGCCCAGCAAAACGCAACTCAAGGCAGAGGCCGACGAAAAGCAGGCGCTCGGTGAGGCATTGCTCACGCTGCGTGCTGATTTGATGGCCCGGCTGGACCTGCCCGACAAACTGCTCGAAGCCATCAAAGAAGCCAAAAAGATCACCAACTTCGAGGGCCGCCGTCGCCAGATGCAGTTCATCGGCAAGCTGATGCGCCCACTGGACGCAGACCCGATACGCGAAGCCATCAACGAGCAGCTCAATGGCTCGGCACAACTGACGCTGCAGTTGCACTTGGCAGAGCAATGGCGTGACAAGCTGGTGCTCGATGATGAGGCCCTGAGCGACTGGCTGACCGAATACCCGGCCACCGACGCCCAGCAGTTGCGGGCCATGATTCGCCAGGCGCGCAAAGACTTCAAGCCCGAAAAACCAGGCGAAGCACCACGCCACGGCAAGTCTTACCGAGAGGTTTTCCAGCTGGTCAAAGAAACCATGAAAAAAGCAGCGGAAGGGCCACAGACATGAGCCAGGGTGTCTCCACTGCTCTTGATGCGGTCAAGATCGGCATCGTCTCAGTCAGCGACAGGGCCTCAGCGGGCATCTATGTTGACAAGGGTCTGCCTGCACTGAAAGACTGGCTGACGCGCGCGTTGCTCAACCCCATCACATTTGAAGAACGCCTGATTCCTGACGAGCAAGCCGGCATCAGCGCCACCCTGATCGGCCTGGTCGACGCGGGCTGCGCGCTGGTGCTGACCACGGGCGGTACCGGCCCGGCCCTGCGCGACGTGACACCCGAGGCCACGCTGGCAGTGGGCCACAAGCACATGCCCGGCTTTGGCGAGCAGATGCGCCAGATCAGTTTGCAGTTTGTGCCAACGGCCATCTTGTCGCGACAGTGCGCCGTCATTCGTGACAAAAGTCTGATTCTCAACCTTCCCGGTCAACCCAAGGCGATCGCCCAAACGCTGGAAGGCTTGAAAAGTGAGTCCGGCGAGTCACTGGTGCCCGGCATTTTTGCCGCCATACCGTATTGCATCGACCTGATGGGCGGGCCTTACCTTGAAACGAGGCCAGAAGTGTGTACGGCATTCAGGCCCAAAAGCGCAGTGCGCCCGGCCTGAAGTCAGGCAGTTTTTTGAGTCCGGATTTTGAATCCGATTGAATCTGGAAATGGCTTCAGCGCGTACAGAAAGTATCTTTCACAACCTTTGACAACCATCAAGCGGCGCTTGTCGCCCCTGGACCCCATCATGCCCATTTCACGCTTGACATCACCGCGTCTCTACGCCGTTGCCGTTGTTGCAGCCATCATGGCGTGGCAACCTGCCTGGGCTGCAACAGCAGCAACAGCAGCGGCAGCGAATGAGCCAGTTTTTCTGTACACCGTCAGAAAAGGTGATGAGCTGATCAAGATGTCGGCTGAGTCGTTTTCTTCACCCGATGACTGGAAAGAGATCGTCACCCTCAATAAATTGAAGACCCCGGATGCCATTCAGCCTGGGCAGATCCTGAAAATCCCGACACGCCTGATGAAGTTGCTGCCGCTCAACGCCGCGCTGGTCAGCACTTCTGGCGATGTGCAACTGGGCGGTATCAAAGCGGGCGTGGGCACCCCAGTGCCCGAAGGCAGCAAGCTGCAAACCGGGCGCAACAGCTCGGCTGTGCTTGAACTCGCCGACGGCAGCCGCGTCACCCTGCTGCCCAACACGCTGGCTGAGCTGGCCACCAGCCGAAGCTACGGCCTGCGCGGTGACACTGCTGCCAGTGGCTCTACCAACTGGTTCTCGGGTCTGTTGCGCCTGAGCGCAGGCGCGCTGGACACGCTGGCCGCCAAAAATGTCAAACGCGCCTCACCGCTGCAAATTCAAACCCCAACCTCACTGGTGGGCGTGCGCGGCACCCAGTTCAGGGTGGCGTTTGACGACCCGGTGTCGCAAAACGCGCGTACCGAAGTGCTGGAAGGAAATGTCCGTGCCGACAACCCGGCGCAAGGCAACGGAGCTGACCTTGCCCAAGGCAAGGGCTCGGTTTTCAATGCGGCAGTCAAAGCCATTGCGGTGGTGGACCTGCCAAAAGCGCCTGACTTGTCCAAGCTGCCCGATCTGATTTTCAAGCCCCAGGCCCTGTGGCCGATGCCGACCGCCACCAGCTACAAGGCCTTTCGTGCCCAGATTGCAGGTGACCAGAATTTTGACAAAATTGTGCGCGACATGGTGGTCAAAGACGGCAATGCTGCCTTTGCAGACTTGCCCAACGGCCAGTGGTTTGCCCGCATCCGCAGCATTCGGGATGACAGCATTGAAGGCTATGACACGGTCAAGGTTGTTCAGGTCATGATTCCGTCGCAGCCCGGTCAGCCTGCGCGCCAATGGACTGTTACGGGTGACGCTCTTGAAATGGCAGACGGCAAGCAGACTTTGCGTTTTGGTCACACTGGGCTGGATGACAGCCACGCCGTGATTGCCAGCGTGAAGCTGGCACGGCCACCTTTTACCCGCATTGGCAGAGCCGTTTTCAAGGGCGACATGCAAGACATCCGCATTGAACTCGGCGCGCTTGACGCCAACGAGCCGCTGGAGTTGAACCTCACGGTGGCCCAGCAGGATGGCGCGATTGTTTTCCCGGTGGACTATGCGTTTTCTGCGCTGGCAGCGGACGGGCGTGCCGATGGCGCTTTAAAACGCCTGGCAAGCCAGGGTGGCACTTCAGCGGCAGCGTTTGAGACTGCAAAAGAGAACTTGGCAGAAAAAACAAAAATGACCAAAGAAGAAGCTGCAGAAGAGGCCAGGCAACGAGCCGAAGAGCTGGCCCTGGCCCGAGCCAGCGAGAAAGCGCAGCCTGAAGTGGCCGAGATCAAACCTGCAGCAACCAAGGCAAAGGCAAAGGCAAAGGCAAATCAAAATCTGCAGGCGCGTCTAAAAACAAAACCCGCAAAAGTCCAGCCAAGAAACCCCGCTCGCCGTAACTGCGGTGTCCGCTCAGACTATTTCTGCGCTGACATTACTTTCCGACCAGCTGGTTAAGTTTTTCCGCCTGAAAAGTCTCCAGCCGGGCCGCGTCTTCAGGCACGCAGTTGCGGCCGTTCGGCGGCTGTGGCCCGGCGAGCTTTTCAATCGCCTGCCAGAGCATGCAGATCTGGTGGTCTTGCGTGGAGGCGTTGTCAATCAGGCCGCGCAGCGCCAGGCTCAACGGGTCGTCGTTTTGCGTGACACCGTAGGCTGAAAACCCCATCTGGCTGGCCGCCTGCTCACGCTTGATGTCTTGCTCGGCCTGAATCACACGCGCCGGGTTGCCCACCGCAGTAGCGCCCGCTGGCACGGGCTTGACGACCACTGCATTCGAGCCAATGCGCGCGCCGTCGCCCACCGTGAAGCCACCCAGCACCTGCGCGCCAGCACCCACCACCACGTTTTTCCCCAGTGTCGGGTGGCGCTTGGCACCTTTATAGAGCGCCGTGCCGCCCAGCGTCACACCTTGGTAGATGGTGCAGCCATCACCGATCTCGGCGGTCTCGCCCACCACCACCCCCATGGCGTGGTCAAAAAAAACGCGCTCGCCAATTTTGGCGCCAGGGTGAATCTCAATGCCCGTCAGGCCCCGCGTCAGGTGGGAGATGAAACGCCCCAGCCATTTAAAGCCGTGCGTCCAGCACCAGTGCGCCCGGCGGTGCAGCACCACGGCGTGCAGGCCGGGGTAGCAGGTCAGTACCTCCCAGGCCGTGCGGGCAGCGGGGTCGCGGTCAAGAATGCATTGAATATCTAGGCGAAGTCTGGAGAACATCTTGAGAGTCTAACGGTCTGCCATGCAACTGGCAGGTGGCATGGGTTGGGGCGCGCTTTTGGCCGCGTCTTTGAGCATCGCTTTGGCGAGCCCCCGCAGGATATGGATTTCTTCGCGGCTCAGTTGCGCCCGGTTGAACAGCTGGTTGAGCCGGGGCATGAGTTTTTTGGGCGATGCCGGGTCGAGAAAGCCAATGCTGGTCAGCGCCTGCTCAAAATGCCCCAGCATGCCAGCGACTTCTGCCGCATCGGCCAATGTGCGTTCGGCCGTGGCTGATTCAACCGCAAAACCACCGAGCGCCTCACGCCAGTCGTAGGCAATCAACTGCACTGCCGCCGCCAGATTGAGCGAGCCAAAGCTCGGGTTTGTGGGAATACTCAGCGCCACATGGCAGCGGTACACATCCTCGTTGTGCATGCCAAAGCGCTCGGAGCCAAACAAGAAGGCGACACCCTCGGGTTTAGGGGTCAAATCGGCCTCTACCGCACGTTTTATATGGCTTATGTGCTCTGTTTTTGATAGCGTTCCGTTGGGCAGACCCAACAGGGCCGCAAAATGCGTACGCGGTGCCAGCGTCGGCGGGCCAAAGTCGCGCGGGGTCATGGCGGTGGCACACAGGTGCGTCATGCCGCCCAGTGCCTCGTCGAGTGTTTCAACGATGCGGGCGTTCTTCAAGACATCCAGCGCACCACTGGCCCGCTGGATCGTTTCTTCGCGCCGCAGCACGTTGGCCCAGCGCGGTGCCACCAGCACCAGGTCGTCAAAGCCCATGACTTTCATGGCTCTGGCTGCCGCGCCCACGTTGCCGGCATGGCTGGTTTGGATCAAGATAAATCGGGTTTTCATGTGGTTATGGTTGTGCTCTGGATGCCCAGCAGAAATGGCAGGGCAAGGAGTCGGTAAAATAAGGCGATTGTCGCCTGCTCCGAACGCCGGATGCAGGCCCGGTTGTGGCCTCCAAACGCTTTGTATTCAGCTTCTTGCTCAGCTCTGCGTCTGGCTCTGTGCCCAGCTCTACACCCGCTCTTTTATACCCTCTATGTCCAGCAATCTACACCCCATGCTCAATGTGGCCGTCAAGGCTGCGCGCGCCGCCGGCGCCATCATCAACCGCGCCGCGCTTGATGTCGAATCGGTTCGCATCTCTGTCAAGCAGACCAACGACTTCGTCACCGAGGTCGATCAAAAGGCCGAAGAAGCCATCATTGAAACCCTGCTGACGGCCTACCCCAGCCACGGTATTTTGGCGGAAGAGTCGGGCAGCGAGCATGGTGCCCAAAACTCTGACTTTGTGTGGATCATTGACCCGCTGGATGGCACCACCAACTTCATTCACGGCTTTCCCGTTTACTGCGTCAGCATTGCCCTGAGCGTGCGCGGCAAGGTCGAGCAGGCCGTGGTGTATGACCCGACCCGCAACAATATTTTTTGCGCCACCAAAGGCCGTGGTGCCTACATGAACGACCGCCGCATCCGCGTGGCCAAACGTACCCGCATGCAAGAGTGCCTGATCTCGACGGGCTTTCCCTACCGCCCCGGCGACAAGCTCAAAAGCTATCTGAACATGCTGGGCGAAGTCATGAGCCAGTGCGCAGGCGTGCGTCGCCCCGGCGCTGCAGCGCTTGACCTGGCCTATGTCGCAGCGGGTTTTAGCGATGGCTTTTTTGAAACCGGCCTGCAGCCCTGGGATGTGGCCGCAGGCTCTTTGCTGGTGACTGAGGCCGGCGGCCTGGTGGGCAACTTCACGGGCGAGAGCGAGTTTCTGCATGCCAGCGAATGTGTTGCTGGCAACCCACGCATCTACGGCCAGCTGGTCACCACGCTGGCCAAATACAGTCAGTTTGCAGTCGCTGGCGACAAAGCCAAAGTCCGCCAGATCGCTGCCAAGTCCGCAGACGGCACACCGCAGGCAGATGATGCGGTGGCCACAGCATTTGCCGCCGCTGTCACAGCGCAGCCAGCAGATTCAAAAACTGCGCCAAAAGACTCACCAGACGCAGTGCTGGAAAAAACAACCCTGGTCGCCAAACCCAGGCGCATCAAACCGGCGGGCAAGGTCAAACCGCTTGATGCAGTACCCGACGCACCGTTCTGACAAGGCCCTGCACCCACTGTTGGGTGTGTGTTGTGGCGCTGTCAAACCCAGCCGATCCGCCAAAGCGCCGGGTCGCGCAGTTCGCGCCAGTCGATGCGCCGGCTCAAGCTGGAGTGCACCGCCTCCAGTTCTACCCACTGAACCACAAGCTCTGGCGATTCGGGCTGGATCACCTTGGCCACCAAAAAATGCTTGCGCTTGTCCACCGGTTTAACGGCCGTCCACTTTGAAAGCAGCAGCTTTTTGACATTGACCGGGTTCATCACCGGAGCCACTGGGTTCAGCGGGCCTGACTGCGTAGAAGGGTTATTTGATTTTGGTGGGTACATGTGCTGAAATCCGTCGGTAAAAAATCAGTTCTCACACAGGATAACCATATGTCAGAGACCCATGAAGACGAACGCTGCTGCGGCACCGGCACCTGCCTGATCGACGAGCAAGGCCGCTGCTGGTGCGGCCAACAGTGGGACGGCACACAAATGTGTATGCCGCAAACGCCTGCATCAACGTCTGCCAGTGCCACAGCGCCTGGCGCAGTGACAACGGGCAGCACCAACGGTTAGGCTTGCAGGTTTTACGCGCCCGATGGCTTTTTCGGGTGTCTCCAGCGCCACTTCAGGCTTCAGGCTCAGGCATTCCTGGCAGCCTCAGCCTCCTGCAGTGCCCGCCACATGACTTTGCCTGCACCGCTTTTGGGCAGCGCATCTGCAAACTCCACCACACGCGGGTATTTGTAGGCGGCCATATTGTCTTTGCACCAGTCGATGATGTCTGTCTCGCGGGTTGTGCCCTTGAAATCAGCGCGCAGCACCACCACCGCCTTGACCGACTCGCCCCGGTACGCATCGCGGGTTGAAATAATGCAGGCCTCTTGAATCGCCGGGTGCCTGAACATCAAGGCTTCGACCTCTGCAGGCCAGACTTTGAAGCCTGACGCATTGATCATGCGCTTGAGGCGGTCGGTGATAAAAAAGTAGCCTTCAGCATCAACATGCCCCAAGTCGCCCGAGCGGAAAAAGCGCTTGCCATCATGCGTGATGAAGGCATCAGCGGTGGCATCTGGCCGTTTCCAGTAGCCCTTGAAAATTTGCGGGCCACTCATGATGATTTCGCCTTGCTCGCCCTGCGGGACTTCCTGCAAGGTCAAGGGGTCAATCACCCTTGCGTCACAGCTGATAAACGGCACGCCCAGGCATTGCTGTTTGACTCTGTCGTGCGGATTGCTGTGTGAGGGTGCTGCGGTTTCTGTCAGGCCATAGCCTTCTGCGTAGCTCAGCCCGTACTGCTCCAGCAGGCGCTGGGCCACGGCTTGGGGCATGGCGGCACCACCGCCGCCGATATAGACCAGGCTGCTCAAATCAAACGCTGCAAAGTTCGGGCTGGCCAGCAGGTCAATCACCATGGTCGGGATGTTCGTCCAGTGGGTCACGCCCCAATGCGAAATCAGGTGCCCGGCCAGCTCCCGGTCCCAGCGCGGCATGATGACCAGCGTAGCACCGCTGTAAATCGTGGCATGCAACACCGACACCATGCCCGTGATGTGAAACATGGGCACGACCGACAAAATCACATTGGAAAAATTGCCGCCACCCCACAGCGCGGTAGAAACTGCGTTGTGCATGATGCTGGCGTGCGGGTGCATGCAGCCCTTGGGCAAACCCGTGGTGCCACTGGTGTAGGGCAAAACGGCCAGGTCTTGCGGGCCAACACAGTGTGTCGGTAAATCGCTGACATCGCCTGCCAGTGCGTCTGCCCAGCGCATCACAAGGCAGCCATCGAGCTGGGGCAACGGGTGCCGGGTGCCCAGCCATTGCGTCCAGGCTTGCGGCATCAGGGCCTGGCCTGCACCCGCGTCATCCAAGGCGTCGCCCATCATGTCGCAATAGTGGGTGACGATCAGATGCGTCAGGCGCTCGGCAGGCGCTAGCTGTGCGTTGGCCTTGGCCAGTTCTGCAGCCAGATCAGCCGTGGTGATGGCAACTTTGACATCGGGGTCAAGAATGTAGTGCCCAAGCTCCTGGGCGCGGTTCATGGGGTTCACAGGCACCACCACCGCGTTGGCACGCAAAATGGCAAAGTGTGCAATCACCCATTGCGGGCAGTTTTGCATGTTGAGCATCACGCGGTCGCCTTGTCTGACACCCATGCGTGCCAAAGCAGCCGCCAGACGCTCGGCCTGCTGCAGCACTTCGCGGTACGTCAGCACACTGTTGAAAAACACCAGCGCAGGCTTGTCCGGAAAACGCAGCGCGCTGACTGCCAGGTTGTGCCACAGCGACGTAGCGGGTGCGTCCATCGTGCGCGGCAGGCGTTTGGGCCACACTTTGTAATGCGCTTGATGGGCAGGAAAATCGACAGGACGATTGACTGGTTGTGGCTGTGACAAGACGCGCTCCGAATTAAAAACACTGCTGACAGCCTAACCGCAACAGGCTCAGTCCACATCGGGGAAGCTCCTGATAAAACAGCGTCCCGTCAGGGACTTCATGCCGCTCTGCATCACTATGATTTAGCCACCACTTCCATCCCCTATCTCTTATCTTCTATCGAAACACTATGCGCCGCTTTTTTTCCATCTCAATTCTCTTGACCTTGCTGGCTACAGGTACCGCAGCACTTGCAGCGTTTCCAGACAAACCCATCCGGGTCGTGATTGGCTTTCCGGCGGGCGGCCCGCTTGACCAGCATGCGCGCCTGCTGACCGAAAAACTGCAGGCTGTTCTGGGCCAGCCCCTCATCATTGACTACAAGTCTGGCGCGGGCGGCACGGTGGGCGCACAAGATGTGATGAAAGCTGCACCCGATGGTTACACGCTGATGCTGGCCAACACCGGCGTGATGGTGATCAACCCAGCTCTCTACAGCAAGCTGCCTTACGCCACGCTGAAAGACTTCACGCCGATTGCCCGCACCGCCATGCAGCCGCTGGCGCTGCTGGTCAACCCGAAGCTGCCGGTCAACACGCTCAAGGAGTTCATCGACTACAGCCGCGCCAGACCCGGCCAGGTCAACTATGGCTCAGCAGGCAACGGCGGCATCAGCCACCTGGTGCCTGAGATGTTCAAAAACGCTACCGGGCTGTTCATGGTGCATATCCCGTACCGTGGCAGCGCTCCGGCCTTTACTGATTTGATGGGCGGCCAGGTGCAGTTTATGGGCGAGTCCATCCCACAAGCGGCCGCTTACCACAAGCAGGGCAAGGTGCGCGCCCTGGCAGTGACCAGCAAAGAGCGCAACCCAGCGCTGCCAGATGTGCCCACTGTCATCGAGTCGGGCATCAAGGGCTTTGAAGTCGTCGGTTTTTACGGCTTTTTGGCCCCCGCTGGCCTGCCCAGAGACATCACTGCAAAATTAAGCGACGCTTTCAAGCAGGTCATGAACAGCCCTGAGATCAAAACGCGCATGGTGACACAAGGCGCAGACCCCGCTTTTCTGGGCAGCGACGAGTTCGCGCAGTTTTTATCGCTTGAGATGCCGCGCTGGGCAGATGTGGTCAAAAAGTCAGGCGCCAAACTGGACTGATACCAAGGGACTCACTGATGTAGTGCAGTTACAGGTCTAAAACTCAGCGAAAGTACCAGGTTTGGTGCATCAATCTTGTATACCAGTGGCACGCTTGCTGCTATCTATTGGTCAATATGACGATTGCAGCATCCGACATCAGAAACCGCATCATTGAAGCCATCATGGCCCAAAAGCTCGCACCCGGCGCACGCCTGGGAGAGCAGCAACTGGCCATGCTGTTTGACTGCAGCCGCACCATTGTGCGAGAGACCTTGATGCGGCTGGCAACGCGCGGCTGGCATGTGATTGAGCCTTCGCAAGACGGCAAGACTTGCGTGCAAGTTTTCTCACAAGCATCTTTAAAACTGGCCAAAATTCGGCCAAAAACCTCGACGACAACTCAACCTACCTAGGAGCCTTGCCATGACGTTATTCCCTGTTTTCAAAAACCTGCTGGCTGTAGCCGCAACCACTCTTTTGATGGCCAGCGGCGCCCAGGCGCAAACCGCGCTTGATGACGTGATGAAAGCCAAAAAAATCACCATTGCCATCCCAACCGACTTTCCGCCCTATGGCTTCGTGGGCACCGACCTGAAGCCGCAGGGCCTGGACATTGACATGGCCAACTACATTGCTACCAAGCTGGGCGTAGCCATTGAGCTGGCACCCGTGACCAGTGCCAACCGCATTCCGTATCTGCAAACCCGCAAGGCAGATTTGGTGATTTCAACGCTCGGTAAAAACCCTGAGCGTATGGCCGTGATTGATTTCACCGCTGGCTATTCCCCATTTTTTCAGGCGGTGTTTGCCGCCAAGTCCGCCAATATCAAAAGCTTTGCCGACCTGGCTGGCAAAAGCATTGGCGTGACACGCGGCGCCATTGAAGACCAGGAGCTGACCAAACTGGCCCCGGCTGGCACCGACATCAAGCGCTTTGAAGACAACAACGCCACCGTGTCGTCGTTCGTCGCAGGCCAGGTGCAACTGATCGCCACCGGCGCATCGGTTGCAGGCAACATGATGGCCAAAAACCCGCAGCTCAATGCGGAATACAAGCTGCTTCTCAAAGACTCACCGAACTTTATTGGCGTGGGTAAAGGTGAAGACAAGCTGCGCCTGAAGGTTAACGAAATCATTGCCAGCGCAAAAGCCTCTGGCGACCTCGACAAAATGGCGGTGAAGTGGCTGGGACGCCCGGCGGGCGACCTTCCGAACTGAACCTATTGAATACCTCTATCGACTCTCACTTTGTGTAGAGCCTTTTCCACTTCCAGAGAACGCCGCTTGTAATCTGACAAAGCCAGTCCTACAGCGGCCTTGATGAAGATTCATTCGTTGGCAAAACATGCGCATTGAACTTGATTTTCTTGCCGTACTCGCTCAGTGGCCTTTACTGGCCAAGGGCGTGGTGTGGACGGTTGGGCTGACGGTTGTTGCCAGCGTGATGGGCGTGGCACTTGGCGTGGTGTTTGCCTGGACGCGCTCGCATGGTGCGCCTTGGGCCAGATGGGTGGTGGGCACGTATGTTGAACTCATCCGCAACACGCCGTTTATTGTTCAGTTGTTTTTTGTGTACTTCGGCTTGCCAGCTCTGGGCGTCAAACTCTCACCTGAAGTGGCCTCCGTCATTGCGATGGTGATTAATTTGAGTGCTTACGCCACCGAAATTATTCGCGCCGGCATTGACGCGACGCCAAAGGGCCAAATTGAAGCCGCCATGAGCCTGGCTATGAACCGGATGCAAACCTTTTTGCGCGTGGTGCTGCCACCGGCGCTGCGCAAAGTATGGCCGTCACTGGTCAGCCAAATCATCATCGTGATGCTCGGCTCAGCCGTGTGCGGACAAATATCGACTGAAGAATTGAGCTACGCAGCCAATTTGATTCAAAGCCGCAACTTTCGCGCGTTTGAGGCGTACATCATTGCCACGCTGATTTATCTGGCGCTGGCCATCAGCGTGAGGCAGTTTTTAAACTGGCTCGGGCCGCGCTTTCTTTTTGGGAAATGACAGATGGTCGAATTCACCCTCTGGGACATTTTCAGAAACCTGCTGGAGGCCGCGCGCTGGACGGTAGCGCTGTCGCTGGTGGCTTTTATCGGCGGCGGTGTTGTCGGCCTGCTGCTGCTGGTAGTGCGCTTGTCAAAAGCACCTGGCACCCATTTTCTGGTTGGCAGTTATGTGCAGTTGTTTCAAGGCACGCCACTGCTGATGCAACTGTTTTTGGCGTACTTCGGCATTGCGTTGTTCGGCATTAAAACCTCGGCGTGGGTCGCTGCAGCGTTTGCGCTGACGCTCTACACCAGCGCATTTCTGACTGAAATATGGCGCGGCTGCGTTGCCAGCATTCCCAAAGGCCAGTGGGAAGCCGGCCAGTCACTGGCCATGAGCTTTCGGGAGCAGTTGCAATACATCGTGCTGCCACAGGCTTTAAAAATTGCCATACCGCCTACCGTAGGGTTTCTGGTGCAGGTGGTGAAGGGCACGGCGCTGGCATCGGTCATTGGTTTTATCGAACTGACCAAAGCAGGAACCATGATTACCAACGCCACCTTCAAGCCCTTTGTTGTGTACAGCTGCGTGGCACTGCTGTATTTTGCGCTGTGTTTTCCCATCAGCCTGTACGCCAAAAAATTAGAGAGAAAAATCAATGCCAGAGCAAGCTAGAAGGGCGCAGGCAGCTACTGATTTGGTAGCAAATCCGGCAGCGCAAGAGATCATCAGCATCACCGGTCTGCGCAAGTCATTCGGCACGAACGAAGTGCTCAAAGGCATTGACCTGCAAGTCGTGCGTGGTGAAGTCATTGCCATCATCGGTAAAAGTGGCTCGGGCAAAAGCACGCTGCTGCGCTGCATCAATGGGCTGGAGGTGTTTCAGCACGGCGCGCTGACGGTGGACGGCAAACCGCTTTTGCACGACAACGCGCAGGCCATGCGCGAGCTGCGCCAGCGGGTGGGCATGATTTTTCAGAGCTTTAACTTGTTTCCCCATTTGAATGTCGGCAAAAACATCATGCTGGCACCGTCACTGGTGAAAAAAACCGATGCAGCAGCAGCAGCCATGCTGGCCAAAAAACTGCTGGCGCGCGTTGGCCTCGACGAAAAATTTGATGCGATGCCTGACCAGCTTTCCGGCGGGCAGCAGCAGCGGGTAGCCATTGCACGCGCGCTGGCCATGGAGCCCGCAGTGCTGCTGTGCGATGAAATCACATCAGCACTGGACCCCGAACTGGTCGGTGAGGTGCTGCGCGTGGTGGAAAGCCTGGCAGTCGATGGCATGACGCTGCTCATGGTCACCCACGAAATGAGCTTTGCCCGCAAGGTGTCAAACCGCGTGATTTTCATGCACCAGGGCCGGGTGCATGAAATGGGGCCGCCGAAAGAGCTTTTTGGCAATCCGCAAACCCCTGAACTCAAACAGTTTTTGTCTTCACTTCAGGATTAAAGTCAGTGCAGATTTCTTGTGTGCGCAAAAGAAAACCAACTTGGCTGGAGTCATACTGATTACCTACAGCTACGAGGTGTCCCTGCTCTTGTACAAAATGTGTGATGGTGTCTGCATATCAATACGACATGTTGTGGCTTCGCTTGGGGTCGTTGAGGCACTGCCCACGGCTTCGTGTCTCATCTCCTGCTGATCTGAAAACGCAACGCCCAAACTTGGACCCGGCCAGCGGTTTTAATTTCGCTGAGTGGCAGCTGTGAGATACCGTGCATGAGCCAAGCCTCTGCGGAACCATACACCTGGACCATTGCACCCTACGCTGGGTGCAACACCAAGCTGCAGCACTGCGCTATTGATCCGGCACGAGTTATTCATGAAGCGGCGTAGGCGACTTTTGGATCACCAAAGTACTTCTTGACCCGCTCCGGCGTTTGCTCAAGCATCGTCATGTGCTCAGTCGCTGCAGCCCTGAGTTTTGCTTTCGTTCGTACAGGCACTTTTGACGTGATCACATGCTTGAGGTCTGCGTTTAAACGCTCCTCGGGATTGAGCTCGGGGCTATAGATGGGCAAGTAAAACAACTCAATTTTGTTTGCGTTTTCAAGCGCCCAAGCCTTTACCGGTTTGCTTTGATGGACCCGCAAGTTATCCAGTATCAAGAACACCTTTTTATTCCATTTCCATATCAATACGATATGTTGTTGCTTCGCCTTTGCCGTGCTGAAGCACTGTCTGCGGCTTCGCGCCTAATCTCCTATTGATCTGAAACAGCGCGTCTTGCCTTGATTGGTCACAGTCGCGATCATCGACAGCTTGTGGCGCGTGCCTCCAACGGCATAGGTCACGGGTGTTTTACCCGCAGGCGCGTAGCTCCTGCCCCTGACGTCGGTATTGACCAGTGCGGTCTCATCGCCCCAGTGAATCTCTGCTCCTTCAGCCTTGGCTTTGGCCTCAATGGCGGGGTACTGCTCATCGAGCCAGGCTTTGACAGCCTCAGGGCGCTGCTCATAGGCCTTTTTGATAGGCTTTTGCGGGGTAAAGCCCCAGCGCACCAGGTAGTTTCCCACGGCCCGAATAGACAGTTTGATGGAGCAACGGCTCGCGACAACCGGCTGTTCGTCGATGTGGTGCTCTACCGCTACCGCGCAGGCATTGCCTGGCGCGACTTGCCCGAGCGTTTTGGTGA
>RDZZ01000155.1 GCA_004293655.1 Polaromonas sp.
ATATCACGGCCCTGGTCGTCGGTGCCAAACCAGTGCGCAGACGACGGCGGCAACAGCCGGGTGGTGCGCAAATCCCCGGTGTAGGCCGAGTACGGTGCCAGCACATCGGCAAAAATCGCCATCAGCACCAGCCCCAGCACAATCACCAGCCCCACCATCGCCAGCCGGTTGCGGGCAAAAGTACGGCACCCACTGTAGGCGCGGCCCAAGGAGGCCTGGCGGCGCGAGGTGGGCCGGTCGGACATCAGCCAACTGTGAAGGGATTCCAAGCGACTCTCCCGCCCTTCGTGCAATGGTTGGGTACTCATCGCACACGCGTCCGGGGGTCAAGCACTTTGTAGAGCAGATCACTGAGCAAATTCAAGCCTACAAAAATAGAGCCGACCACAATCGTGCCGCCCAGCACCGCATTCATGTCGGCGTTTTGCAGTGAATGGGTGATGTACAGACCCAAACCTGGCCAGGCGAACACGGTCTCCGTCAGCACCGAGCCTTCAAGCAGCCCGGCGTACGACAGTGCAATCACCGTGACCAGCGGCACCATGGCGTTGCGCAGCGCATGACGCCAGATGATGCGTGACTCACTCAGGCCCTTGGCCCGGGCAGCCACCACATATTCTTGTGCCAGCTCATTGAGCATGAAAGAGCGCGTCATGCGGCTGATGTAGGCCAGCGAAAAGTACCCCAGCAGCGAGGCGGGCAACAGCAGGTGGCTCAGTACATTGCCAAACGCATCCCACTGCCCAGCCATGGCGGTGTCAACCAGCAAAAAACCGGTGACTGACGTGACTGAAAATTCATAAGCCACATCAATGCGCCCCGGCCCGGCAACCCAGCCCAGTTTGGCGTAAAACAGCACCAGCCCCATCAGTCCAAGCCAGAAAATCGGCACCGAATACCCGATCAGCGCCATCACCCGCACGATCTGGTCTACTACCCCGCCGCGCCGCACCGCTGCCCACACGCCCAGCGGCACCCCAAAACCGACACCGATGATGATGCCCAGCGTGGCCAGTTCAATCGTGGCGGGAAATGTGCGCCGGATGTCTTGCATCACCGGGTTGGACGTCAACACCGACACGCCAAAGTCGCCCCGCACGACTTTGCTGACGTAGCTGCTGAACTGCTCGATCAAGGGTTTGTTCAGCCCCATTTCTTCGCGCACTCTGGCCACGGTTTCTTCCGAGGCGCTGTCGCCAACAACGGCCAGCACCGGGTCCACAGGCATCACCCGGCCAATGAAAAATGTGACCGCGAGCAAGCCGAGATAGGTCAACACAATCGCCAGCACGAAGCTGGCAATTGATTGAAGAAGGCGCCGATTGCGACGCATTTTTTCACTGCGCTCCCCCGCTGCCAGCACGTTGGGCGCAGAACTCACGACACGGGTGTCCTGCAAAACAGCCATTCCAATCGTTTAACGCTTGCTCACACGAAACATGTAGGTGGCGTCCGAGGTGGGGCCGATGCGGTAGCCATCGAGGTTGGCGCGCAGGGCCGAGGTTTCGTTCTGCTGAAACAGCATGATGAACGGGCTGTCACGGCGAAATTCTGCCTGCATCTCTTCGTACATCAGCTTGCGCTTGCCAGCATCGCGCTCCAGCACGGCGGCATCGGCTTTTTTGGTCAGCTCAGGCGTCGCCCAGGCATTGCGCCAGGCCAGCGGTTTGGACTTGGCATCGTCCGCATTGTCCGGGTTTTGCACAAAGGTGGCGTTGGTGTGCGGGTCCCAGTAGTCAGCGCCCCATTGGCCAATGTACATGTCATGGGTGCGGGCACGGTATTTGGTCAGCGTCTGCTTGCCGTCGCCGGGCAGAATTTCAATGTCGATGCCGGCGCGCTTGGCCGTCTGCTGGAAGGCTTCAGTGATGCCTTGCACAGGCTGCGTGGTGCGCATGTCAATGGTCACTTTGAAGCCATTGGGCAAACCCGCCTTGGTCAGCAGCGCCTTGGCTTTGTCAACGTCGAGTTTGTAAGGCATCACGGTGCTGGCACCCAGCAAGCCCACGGGCATGAAGTTCTGGTTCACGATGCCGATGTTTTTGATCAGCGTGTCGCCGATGGCGGCGTAATCGACCAGCCACTTCATGGCTTCGCGCACTTCAGGCTTGGCCAGGTTAGCGTTTTTCTGGTTCAAACCGATGTAGTACACCGTGCCTTTGGGCGTGGAGGTGGTTTTGATGTCTTTGTTGCTGGCAAGGGCTGCCAGGTCTTGTGGCGTCAGGTTGCGGGCAATATCAACATCGCCCTTTTCCAGCAGCAGGCGCTGGGTGGAAGACTCTTTGAGGTGGCGGTAAATCACCCGCGCCATCTTGGATTTTTCGCCGTAGTAATTGTCGTTGCGCTCCAGCGCAATGATTTCATTGGCGCGCCATTCGCGCAGCTTGAGCGGGCCGGAGCCAGCGTAGTTGGTTTTGAGCCAGGCCGCGCCCAGGTCACCGTTGACCTCTTTGGACATGACCAGCTTTTTGTCGATGACCGCCGCGACATTGGCCGTCAGGCAGTTGTAGACGAACGTCGGCGCATAGGATTTGTCGGTCTCAAAAGTCAGGGTCAGCGGGCCGGTCTGCTTGACTTTGTCTTTGACGTTGGTTTTGTTCAAACCAAACTGGGTCAGGATGAAGGCAGGCGACTTGTCCATCATGACGGCGCGCTGCAGGGAAAACACCACGTCTTCCGCCGTGATCGGGTTGCCAGAGGCAAACTTCAGGCCGGCTCGCAACTCAAACGTGTAGGTTTTTCCATCCGCCGAGACAGCCCAGGTTTTGGCCAGGTCGGAAATCAGCTTGGACGGGTCCGCCACTTCATAACGCAACAAGCGGTTGTAGGTGTTACCCATGATTTCACCAGCGGAGATCTCAAACGATTCGCCCGGGTCCATGGTGATGATGTCATCAAAGGCGAAGGCAACGATCAGCGTGTCTTTGGGTGTGGCGGCAAGCGCTGCGCTGCCGTAGCACGTCAGCAGCACTGCGCTGGCAGTGGCGCACAGCAGGCGGCGGGTCAGGGGCAAACAAGAGTGGTTCAAGGTGGGTTCCTTTTT
The DNA here is from genome assembly GCA_004293655.1 of Polaromonas sp. GTDB lineage: Bacteria > Pseudomonadota > Gammaproteobacteria > Burkholderiales > Burkholderiaceae_C > Polaromonas. Next base: position 3,044 of record RDZZ01000155.1, read on the forward strand.
AAAAAGCAGTCTGTCATTATCGGCATGGACGCAAGAATCTTTACGCAAAAGTCACGCCAGCATGTCTGAGGGTGGACGGATCGGCAACTCCAGTGGATTTTGCGCGTGCAGCGGAGACGGTCAATCAGTATTTACCTTGTTTTTCACAAAAGGGATAAAAAAAGGGATAAAAAACGGGATGAAAAAAGCGCTGATGGAAGCTGCTCCATCAGCGCTGTTGCGTCATGCCTGGCTTGAGCAGACGTGCCTGGGATGCGCTTTTTTAGCGATTCAACTCTTTGAGGTAGGTGCTGCGCGCTGCAATCGCCGTGTCGGGAAAGTCGCTGAACAAGCCGTCCAGACCGAGCCGATAGTACGGCAGGTACTCCGCTACCGGGTCTTTGTTCAGCTCAAACGTCAGGCGGCGCTGCTCGTTGCGAAAGGTATAAGCATGAACCAGCAGACCCGCTTTGTGGGCGTCGTCTATCAGTGTGGTGGGGCTTTGGGCGCTGGCGTCGTTGTAGTCCCGCTTTCCATCGCCGTTGCGGTCAACAATGTTGCCTGCTGCGTCCAGCGTTGCCCTGATCGGCAAGATATAGGGCTTCCACGGGCCAATGCCATCGGCGTAGGTTTTGATCTCTGCCAGACCGGCAGGTGTGACCATGGCGCTGAACAGGCGGGTGTCGCCAGACACTGTCCAGTCGTACGGGCGGTCGTAGGGCGCGGCATACGTCAACTTGCCGGTTTTCAGGTCGTAATCGTCCGCATCAATTAACTGCACCATGCGGGTGTTCAAGCCCTTGGCACGCATTTCCTTGAGACTGCCCGGCTCAAAACTCTGCACAAAAACAGGTGCGGTTCTGCTGTTCCAGCTGGCGGCGTTGATGCTGCTGATCAAACGGTCTTCCAGGCCCAGGCCCAGCTGGCGGTGAAAGGTCGGGTGTTTGGTTTCCGGGTAAATGCCAATGTCACGGCTGGTCGCGGTGCGGCGCGCTTTGACCAGGTCAATGATCTCTTGCAGGGTCGGTATTTTGTACAAACCGTCAAACTGTTTAGGGCGCTCGGCGTCGGTGATCACCGCACCCAGGGTCTTGATCTCGGCCAAGGTGAAGTCGCTGGCAAACCAGCCAGTTTCATCGACACCATCGACCTTTTTGGTGGTACGGCGGCTGGCAAACTGCGGCAAGCTGGCCACATTGGTCGTGCTGGTGATGTTGGGCTCATGGCGGGCGATCAGCACGCCATCCTTGGTGGCCACCAGATCCGGCTCGACAAAATCAGCACCCATGTCGATGGCGCGGGCGTAAGCCTCAATCGTGTGCTCTGGCAGCACGCCCGAGGCACCGCGATGCCCCACCACGATGGGCTGCGTGCTGTTGAGCGTTTTGAAGGGCATCGAAACAGGCGGTGCAAGCGTGCTGTCACCGCCACCGCAAGCGGCCAGGGCGAGTAGGGTGGCTGCGCCGATGGCACCGAGCTTTAAACGGGCTTGTTGCGTGATGTTGCGGTTTGTCACTGGCAGTCTCCAGAAAAGTGGTGGAACTTTCAGTCTATCGGCGGATTGTGACGGTTTGCACCGCGTCAAGCACAGGTGCAGCACGGGACGCAACCCTGCTATCAAAATCAGAGCTGCTCGTGCTTTAGGAACCTGCGCTAGGGGCCTAAATGACTTGAAGATTCAGGGAGTTGTGGAGAAGGTCTTTAGCCCAACAACCGCGCCAAATACCGCCCGGTATGGCTGTCTAGATTCGCCGCGATGTCTTCCGGCGTACACACACCCACCACGGTGCCGCCGCCCGCACCGCCTTCTGGTCCCATGTCAATGAGCCAGTCGGCGGTTTTGATCACGTCCAGGTTGTGCGTTGGCATCATAAGGGCGTTGCCAGACTTCGCAGTTGTGCAAGCCAGCCTGCAAAAAAAATACATTCAGCCTCAATCCTGTGCAATCTGATTTTTTGCGCAGCAATCGGCCCATGCAGGCGTTTGCGGTAGCTGGGGCGCTTTAGTTCTCGCTCCAGATGCGCCGCCGGCTTGGTTTCAGGGCTGTCATTGATATGTTCTGGCGATGCTGCTGCCTGGCGTGCCGCTGTAAGCGCCTGGGTGGCTGATCCCCACGACTCTTCAAGACTGACCAGTGTTGCCACGTCGCTAAACAGCAGGGCTTCAAACTCATGGGGCTGGATGTACGGGATAAATCGACAGGGCATGCAGCCAGCCGCCGCCACGATGTCGGCATGAAGGGCTTGCTTGAGAACTGTCAAACGGCCAGATAAATCAGGCTGTGCATTTGATGAGGTAAAGCCCGGAAAGCCGTTGTCGAGGCGGTACAGGTCAAACAGGGTAGTGACTACAGGCGCACTACTTTGCCGTAATGTGTTGCGCAGGTGGCGTTTGACCCTCTCATATTTCAATCCACCGCCTTTGTGACCCGGCGATGTTTCGATCATTTCCGGAATCAGATGCAGCCCTACCAGATACAAATCCGGTGCCAGCACACGCAAAACAAAATCGCTCTCTGTTTGCCCTTCGCAGACCACGCAAACGCGCCTCATAGGGTGGGCCTTCCGCCCAGAATATTGCGCTTCCACAGTTCGCCAAGGCTGTAGTCGTCCTTCAGCCAGTCTCCCAGGTCTTCAGTGTTTAAGCGCTTGAAAATAGATTCGCCGCGCTGGTTTTCCACCACGATCACGTCTTCTGGTGATAACTCGTTGATCAGCTCTACCGAATGGGTTGAGACGATCAATTGCCTGTCTTCCGCCACTTGTTTAAAGATGTCCGCAAGCACGGCGATGGCGTAGGGATGCAATCCCAGTTCAGGCTCGTCAATCAAGATAGTGTCTGGCAGGAGTGCGACTGGCTGCAAAAGCAGAGTGACCAGGCAAATGAAACGCAGGCTGCCATCTGAGAGCCTATGTGCCTTAAACGGAGTGTCAGGGTCGTTTTTTTCTGTCCACTCCAGTTCCACATAGTCGGGGTCGCCGGGACGATGCACAAAGTCATCAAAAAAAGGCATGACCAGCCGAATCGTTTCAACGATGCGCTGGTGGTGTGCCGCGTGCTTTTCCTTGATCATCCGCAGATAGGGTGCCAGATTGGCCGCGTCAGGCTTCAGCCGCAGGTTGTCATTGGTTGCGTGGCGCTGCTTGACTTTGGCCGTATCGCTGGTGTCGTGAAAGTGATAGACGCGCCAGTTACTGACTGAGAGGCGAACAAATTGTGAATAATCATCTTTTGCTTCCTTGAGTCTGGATTCGCTATGGCCTCTGCCAAGCACGCGACTTGGGTTGACTATTTGAAGTTCACCCCCGAAGAAGAAATTCTGCTCTGATTCAAAAATAAACTGGTTGTCTACAGTTGGAATGAGGTTGAAGCTGTAACCACTACGCATCGACGCCAGTGTGTCTGACTGAAAACGAAATTCCGCATGCAACTGTTGGCTGGTACTCCGCCCAAAGTGCAGCAACGCATCGGGCCCGCCTTGCAATGGCACATAAAGTTGCAACTGCTGCTCATACATCTGGTTAAGCAAACGGAACAGATTGATGAAGTTACTCTTACCGGCACCGTTGGCACCAATCAGTACATTCAATGCATTGAGCTTGAAATCCATCAACTCGCGGATGGACTTGTAGCCAGACACGCTCAGTGAATTAACGCGGGACATCACAACCTCCTTTGGACTTCAAGCACATGCGGCTAAACATACGATAGACCTACAACAGCCGCGCCAAATACCGCCCGGTATGGCTGTCCGGGTTGGCCGCGATGTCTTCCGGCGTGCCCACACCTACCACGGTGCCGCCGCCCGCACCGCCTTCTGGCCCCATGTCGATCAGCCAGTCGGCGGTTTTGATCACGTCCAGGTTGTGCTCGATCACCACAATCGTGTTGCCCGCATCGCGCAACTGGTGCAGCACCTTGAGCAGCAGATCAATGTCGGCAAAGTGCAGGCCAGTGGTCGGCTCGTCCAGAATGTAGAGCGTGCGGCCCGTGTCTTTTTTGCTCAACTCAAGTGCCAGCTTGACGCGCTGCGCCTCGCCGCCAGACAGTGTGGTTGCCGCCTGGCCAAGTTTGATGTAGCTCAGGCCCACGTCCAGCAGCGTGTGCAGCTTGCGGGCAATGGTCGGCACCGCCTTGAAGAACTCGGCAGCGGCTTCCACCGTCAAATCGAGGATTTGCGCGATGTTTTTGCCTTTGTACTGCACTTCCAGCGTTTCGCGGTTGTAGCGCATGCCTTTGCAGACATCACAGGGCACATAAACGTCGGGCAAAAAGTGCATTTCCACCTTGACCACGCCGTCGCCTTGGCACGCCTCGCAGCGACCACCGGCCACGTTAAAGCTAAAGCGGCCTGCGCCGTAGCCACGCTCACGGGCGGTATTCATTTCAGCCAGCAACTCGCGTATCGGCGTGAACAGGCCGGTATAAGTGGCCGGGTTGCTGCGCGGCGTGCGGCCAATCGGCGACTGATCGACGTTGATGACTTTGTCGAAGTGCTCAATGCCTTCAACGGCCTCATGCGCGGCGGGCTCTTCGTGCGAACGGTACAGCGTGCGGGCCACAGCGGTATACAGCGTGTCGTTCACCAGGGTTGATTTTCCTGAACCTGACACACCGGTGACGCAAGTCAACAGACCGACAGGAAATTCAGCGCTCACATTTTTGAGGTTGTGGCCCGTGGCGTTGACGACACGCAGGGCCTGCATGTCGCCCAGCGTGGCGCGGTGCTGTGCTTCACGTGCGGCGCGCCGTTCAGCTGCCGGGCTGGCAGGAAAGCGCGACGGTTTTCTGCCTGCAAACGGGTCAGGCTTGATCACTGTGGGCAGCCACGGTGTGCGGTGCGCGGGTACAGCGATTTTGAGCGTGCCCGCCAGGTATTTGCCGGTCAATGAGTGGGGGTTGTCACGAACCTCTTTATAGGTGCCCTCGGCCATCACGCGGCCACCGTGTACGCCCGCGCCAGGCCCCATGTCAATCACATGGTCAGCGGCGCGAATCATGTCCTCGTCATGCTCGACCACCAGCACGCTGTTGCCAATGTCGCGCAGGTGTTTGAGCGTGCTGATCAGGCGGTCGTTGTCGCGCTGGTGCAGGCCAATGCTGGGCTCGTCAAGCACGTACATCACGCCGGTCAGGCCGGAGCCGATTTGCGACGCCAGCCGGATGCGCTGGGATTCGCCGCCCGAGAGCGTCTCGGCGCTGCGGTCCAGGCTCAGATAGTTCAGGCCCACATCATTCAAAAATTTCAGCCGCAGGCCAATTTCACGCACCACCTTGGCGGCAATTTCACCCTTGGCACCTGACATTTTGAGCTGGTCAAAGTAGGCAAAACTCTCGCGCAGGGTGATACGGCTCAAGTCAAAAATCGCCCGCTTTTGAATATTGCCATCGGCATCGGGCAGGCCCACCAAGTAAACATGCCGCGCCTCTGGCCGCAGGCGCGTGCCGCCGCAGTCAGGGCAGGGCTGCACACTGCGGTAGCGTGCCAGCTCTTCACGCACGGTGGTGGAGTCGGTCTCGCGGTAGCGCCGTTCAAAGTTGGTGATGACGCCTTCAAACGGGTGCTTTTTATTGACTTTTTTGCCCGCAGAATGGCCCGAGTCCATGATGTAGGAGAACTTGATCTCTTCTTGCCCCGAGCCGTGCAACACCACGCGCTGCACATGGGCGGGCAGGCTTTCAAACGCTGTGTCGATGTCAAATGCGTAATGCTTTGCCAGGCTTTCAAGCATTGAAAAGTAGTAGCTATTGCGCCTGTCCCAGCCCTTGACGGCACCACTGGCCAGGCTCAGGCTGGGGAAAGCCACCACACGCGCCGGGTCAAAAAAGTCGCGGTGACCCAGGCCGTCGCAGCTGGGGCAGGCCCCGACGGGCGAGTTGAATGAAAACAGCCGTGGCTCCATCTCGGCGAGCGAATAACTGCACACCGGGCAGGAGAATCTGGCGCTGAACAGGTGCTCTTTGCCGGTGTCCATTTCAAGCGCAATGGCTTTGCCGTCGGCCAGCCGCAAAGCCGCCTCAAAGCTTTCCGCCAGACGCTGCCTGGCTTGGGCGCTTGCCTGCGCGTCGGTGTCAAACCGCACCTTGATGCGGTCAATCACCACGTCAATGGTGTGCTTTTCGGTTTTTTTGAGTTTAGGCAGTTCGTCAAACTCATAAGCTGTGCCATCGACCCGAAAACGCACATAGCCTTGCGCCTGCATGTCGGCGAACAGCTCCAGAAATTCGCCTTTTTTCTCACGCGCAACGGGCGCCAGAATCATCAGCTTGGTGCCCTCGGGCAAAGCCAGTGTGCTGTCCACCATCTCGCTGACGCTTTGCGCCTGCAGCGGCAAGTCGTGCTCAGGGCAAAACGGGGTGCCTGCACGCGCAAACAGCAGGCGCAGGTAGTCGTGAATTTCAGTGACAGTGCCCACAGTGGAGCGCGGGTTGTGCGAGGTGGCTTTTTGCTCGATGGAAATCGCAGGCGACAGGCCCTCGATCATGTCCACGTCAGGCTTGTCCATGAGCTGCAAAAACTGCCGCGCGTAGGTGCTCAGGCTTTCAACATAGCGGCGCTGGCCTTCAGCGTACAGCGTGTCAAAGGCCAGCGAGGACTTGCCCGAGCCGCTCAGGCCCGTGATGACCACCAGCTGATTGCGTGGGATGTCGAGATCAATATTTTTGAGGTTGTGCGTGCGTGCGCCGCGAATGCTGATGCGCTGCGCGGCCGAAGCCAGAGTCAGCGCCAAAGCATCAGGGGCCGCGCTTGTCGCCGCACGTGTTTCATGGCCATTTGCATTTGGATTTGTATTTGCAGGCGCTGCACTGACCTGGAGCAACCCGTCGTTGTGCGCGCTGGCTAAAGACTTGCTGTCGTTAAGAGAGTTCAAGGTTTTGGTGCGTTTAGAACAACCCTGCATCATAGACCGAAGGCTTGTTTTAAGCACAATCTGCCAGACAGTGCAGATGCACGGGTGCAGTAGCGCGCTGGCCCTCCGGGCTGTCTGGTGCCTTAAACTGTATGGTTACACCCCGTATCTGGAGAACACACCATGGCCTCAGTCAACAAAGTCATCATCGTCGGCAACCTGGGCAAAGACCCTGAGATGCGCAGTTTCCCCAATGGCGACCAAATAGCGAATGTCTCCATCGCCACCACCGACCGCTGGAAGGACAAAACCAGCGGCGAGATGAAGGAGGCCACCGAGTGGCACCGCATCAACTTCAGTGGCCGCCTGGCTGAAATCGTCGGCCAGTACCTGAAAAAAGGCTCGCAGGTGTATGTTGAAGGCAGCCTGCGCACCCGCAAGTGGACTGACAAGGACGGTCAGGAAAAATTCACCACAGAAATTCGTGCTGACCAGATGCAGATGCTGGGCAGCCGTCAGGGCATGGGCAGCTCTGGCAGCAGCGATGAGGGCAGTGGCTATGACGCGCCGCGCCGCGCCGCACCACCTGCTGCCCCGCGTGCGGCACCGACTTCTGCGCCACGCCAGGCTCCAGCGACTTCCAAAGCCGCCAGCGGCTTTGACGACATGGACGACGACATTCCATTTTGAGCAGGTCATCGCGACAGGTGACACACCTCAAAAGTCAGACCGCCACCAGAAAATCAACGTCAATCCCACGCCAATCCAAC